>JABDJE010000200.1 GCA_013002625.1 Saprospiraceae bacterium
GTGGTATCTTGAATAGCTATGCCATTGGGGCTGTAAGATCGGATGGAGCGGTGGACCTAAATTGGGGTATTTACCAGATCATTGATTCATGGCAAAAGGTATGCTATCCAGATGCTGCTGATATTTATATGTCAGTGGATAAGCTTAATTTCGAGAAGATTGAAAGCATATCAGCTGAAGAGTCAACATTAACTGTAAGCAACCTTGAAAATGATAAAATCTATTATTTTAGAATAGTGAGTCTTCATTGTGATCTCGACTCGATTGTTTCAGGAGCCATAATGATTCAACCAGGGCCCAACCAATTTCCTACACTAACCGGTGATGTCATAATTTCTTCTGTTGAGAAATTTAGACTCTCGGATGACAAGCAAAAGGTGATTTACAAGCCGTCTTCTGATGAATGGTATGTAGCAGATTATAATCCCATGTCTTCTGGAAAAAAACTTTCAGATAAATCTTTCCACGCAGATTGGTTGCCCGACAATATACATGTCGCTTGTATAAATTTAATGCGGAAGGACAATGCCTTATACAGTCATTCCATCGATCTATACAATGTTGAGACATTCCAAACCACAAACCTCCATACGATTGAAAATCTGGGCGATTACTATATGGGTGGTCTGCAAGCTTCTTTGGATGGCAATGCCCTGTTCTTTTACTCTAATAAATCTATTGGGCAATCAGAGAGTACCCCCCTCAGAAATATTTGGTCTCTAAATATGCAATCCCAAGAACTAACCAAGTTGACGGATTTTGATGCCATTGATTTTGAGATGACCGATTTTATTGAAGATCCGAATAATCCTAACAATTTTTACATCATCGGGGGCGATTATGAAATGTATTGGAGTAATAGAAAGTACGATATCTACTATTGGAATACTATCGATCAAACATTGACACCCATCCTTTTGGATGCCTATTATGATAAGATCGAAAGCATCAGTCCACTGGGGGATAAGATTTTATTGGAAAGCTCACGCAGTGGCAGATCAGAATTTTGGGTTTATAATTTACTCTCCGAACAAATTTCTCAGGTTTCGGATTGGCACTTGTATGGAAGTAATAAATTCCGGACAAATGTTGAGTGGACAGATAACAATACCTTGCTTGTACACATGTCCTTATTTGATCAGAAAGGATTTGCTGAGTTTAAAGTGGATTAGAAAAAGTCAGTCATCATATTAGCTTTTGCAATCAATCACTTCCCAATACAAAACCTCGAAAAAATAGACTCCAACAAATCATCGGTGTGGATCTCTCCCGTAATCCCACCTAAATGATGTAAGGCCTGCCTGATATCCATGGCGATAAAATCTCCTGTTACATTGGCGTTCAATCCATTTAGTACAGCATCCAATGCTTCTCTTGATTTTCCTAAAGCATCTACATGGCGTGCATTCGTCACAATGGTTTGATCGAGCATCTCAGGATTGTCGATGATAATATTGTAGACCATATCCTTTAAGGCTTCAATATTCATTTTATTTACAGCCGAAGTGGTGATTAAATTTTCGTTATCGATCAACCCATCTTTGTAAAAAGATTCTGGTTTTGTATAAGGGTTCAAATCCATCTTGTTGGCTACAAACAATAATTTACCACCGCTTGTAATGGCCTTGCTCGCATTGAGGAATGTATCAATATCCGACCACAAGTCTTCAGGCTTCATAGTGGTTACATCAAAGACATAAATAACGAGTGTAGATTGACTGATCTTTTCAATGGTCTTTTCAACACCAATCTTCTCAATGGCATCCTGGGCCTTTCTTATGCCGGCTGTGTCAATTAATCTGAAAGCTATACCCTTGATATGAAGTACCTCTTCAATGGTATCTCTGGTAGTGCCTGCTATATCTGAAACAATTGCGCGCTCCTCATTGATTAAGGCATTTAACAAAGTGGACTTACCGGCATTCGGACGTCCTGCAATTACAGTGGCTACACCACTCTTGATCACATTTCCTAACATAAAAGAGTCAGTTAATGCTTTGATGGTTTTTTGTAGCTTGAATATCAAAGCTTTTAAATCGTCGCGATCTGCAAACTCCACGTCCTCCTCACCAAAATCCAACTCCAATTCAATCAAAGCCGCAAAATCGATAAGCTCCTGTCGCAGACTTTTAATTTCATTTGAAAAACCACCGCGCATCTGACTCATGGCCAATTCATGCGAGGCTGCATTCTCAGAAGCAATCAGATCCGCCACACCTTCAGCCTGACTCAAATCAAACTGACCATTCAAAAATGCCCTTAATGTATATTCACCCGGATTGGCCATTCGAGCCCCCGCATTTAAAAATAATTCAACAACACGCTTTAATATATAGGGTGAGCCATGACAGGATAACTCAATGACATCTTCCTTGGTATAACTTTTTGGTGATCGAAATACTGTGGCAAGGCACTCATCAATAATGGTGTTCTGATCATTCTTGATCTTACCATAATGTACCGTATTGCCATCCACCTTCTGAAGGTTTTGTCCAAAGAAGTATTTATCAACCAATTCAATAGATCCTTTCCCACTTAACCTGATCACACCAATGGCACCAACACCCGGTGGCGTAGCGATGGCTATGATGATATCACTGTAGCTTTTATTCATTTTACAAATGTATGAGATTGAGATTTAGTACACTTATCATTTTATTGAGCAAAATTACCTTGTTTTTGTATTAAATCCACCGATAATATGATCCTTCATTTTATATTATAAAAAATCATAATTTACTCATTTTGAGAGGGTTATATGCTTAAATTTCATCATATCTACCCCTAATCTGGTATTTTTTATACATAAATTCTATCAAGACGTTGCCCAAGTGCCCATGTTTATTGATGTTTTTTTACCCCAACCATTCACAAATGCCTGACAATGAACGTTCTAGTACAAAAAAGGGGGTATTCTTCGCTATATTTGCAAGGACGAATTCGTCTGAACGAAATCAAACAATCTCAAAGGAGAAACAATAAACCAAAAACTCGAAATCCGCGATCGATACTTCTATCCTTCATTTCTATCTAATGGTGTTATTGGTTCTGCTTGAGAAATACTCATATTTCACAGCTATAAAGCTAGCAGTGGGATATACATAGGAATCGATTTTAAATAAACTCAATCTCATGATGAAAAGACTTTACACTATAGCGTGTCTTTTTGTATTAACCGCATTTTGTGCAAATGTAAATGCACAGACTATTACCTGTAACAATCATATCAATGTGGGCGTAAACTTTACGTGCTCGATCGATCTCACAATTGATATGTTTATTGAAGGTGATATCAATTTGTCTGAAGACATTCAAGACCCGGATTATACATTTGTTATTTTTGACCTGGCTGGAAATCCGCTGATTTACGGTGATTATACAGGTCCTACACTTATCAACGGTATCATACTCGATGCCAATTTACAATTCATACTTTATTACCAAAGCTCTCCTCTTTGTTGGGGAACCGTCTTATTTGAAGATAAAATAGCGCCCGAGTTAATTTGTGATTGTCCAAAAGGCGGCGAGACAGGCATTGGTGATTATTCTGAAGACTGTACATTGTCTTGTTATGAATTGCCCATTTTAAAAGAAAGATATTGGGATAGACTCAGAGATGAACTTGTACCGGAAGACTTTGAAGATTTCGTAGATGATAATACCGGCGATAACTGTGATGGTATTACCGAAGATATGATTTCATACTATGATGTCTATAGAGATCTGGGATGTGATCAAGGGACTATATTAACTCGAACTTGGACAATAACCTATCCTTCTGGATATGGTGGAGAGACGTCAACAAAGAGTTGTACTAGAGAATATTTCTTTAAGCCAATTGGTTTGGAAACCCTAGATACAGCAAGATTGAATCCAGTAACGGGTCTAGCTCAAGTTGTTGAAGATAGTCTTGTATTGCCTTTCCCAATTGTAATAATGGATTGCGGTAACAGCATCGCTCCACACGCCATAGCAGCTTATTTTGATAACCCTGCTACCGAAGATCAGGATACCGACGATGATAGATTGGACCCTGATGAATTGGATATAGATAAAGTCATCGAAAACAATGAAGGTATACCTTACGCTTACCCACATTATTATGTAAATGGGAGGAACCCTTCAGGACCGCATGCACAACCTATCAACACAGAAGTTTGCAACATAATTGTAGGATTCACAGATCAGGATATTGAAGCCTGTTCAGAACATTGCTATGGTAACAATAAGGTGCTGAGAACATGGACTATATTGGATTGGTGTAGTGGTGAATTTGTAAACTATGGTCAGATAATTAAAGTTATCGATGATGAAGGTCCAGAAATTGATGTTGAAGATATTTCGGTAAGTGTGGATCCATGGAAATGTTCGGCTGATGTAGAATTACCACACCCGGAACATCTTAATGATTTCTGTGATAATTTCATCACATATTCCATTGGAAGTGTAAGTGGCGGTTTGACCGTTTCCGGAAATGCCGATCTCGGGTATATCTTACATGATGCACAATTTGGTGAAGTATACAGAGTAGAATATATTTCTCAGGATTGTTGTGGAAATATTGGTAGAAAATATATCGATGTTACAATTGTGGATTATACACCACCGGTACCTGTAACCAAAGAAAATATAACAACCTCCCTGACCAATATTGGGAACCCAATAGATGGCAACCAGGGTATTTCAAAAATATATGCAGCTGATGTAGATAATGGCTCTTATGATGCCTGTGGTAATGTTACCTTACACGTACGTAGAACTGGGGTCGTATGCCCAGGCGCGGATACTTTATGGGGTGACTTTGTCAGATTCTGTTGTGAAGACCTTCAGGGTCAGGTATCAAGAGAATTTGATGTCCACTTCAGAGTGACAGATGAGTTTGGCAATCAAAACTATGCCTGGTCAAAAGTACTCCTCGAAGATAAATCCAACTCTACTCAGACTTGTCCTCCAGATCTTATTCTTACCTGTGACATGGATTACAATGATTTCACACTTACAGGTTTACCAGGCGCCTTCTCTGCTTGTGGTGCATTGGATTTAGGATGCGATCTCGATGAAGTAATCGAAGATACCGAACCTCGCCGCAAAGGTCCATTTGATGGTCACTTTAATGATCCTCGTTACGATGGGGTAGAAGTACCGGCTTATGATCCTAGCTGTGGATATGGAGCTGTAAGAAGGCAGTTCCGTTCTTGTGCAAGTTGCACACAATGGTTTGTGATCGAACCTATCAACCCATTCAATCCAGCCTCCCTTTCATTCCCGAATAATATGGTAATTGATTGTGATGGATTTGAAACAGGTGAACCAGATTTTGATCCTGCCACTTGTAGCCTCATTGGTGTAAGTGTCGAATCTGATACTTTCCATTTTGAGAATGGTGCTTGTATGAAAATTTTAAACCACTGGACAGTGATCAATTGGTGTGGTTATGATCCAACCAATCCAGTGTCGCCAGGTAAATGGGAATACACTCAGGAAATTAAAATAATTGACACACAGGATCCTGTTCTTACAGTTGCAGACAGTATCTGTATAAATGTAGATGCAGACTGTATGGGCAATAACCTTGAGTTGAGTGCACGGGCAACAGACAACGGAGAATGTGCAAGTGATTGGATGAAATGGGAGATTACCGTAGATATGAATTCTGACTGGATTCCGGATTACACCTATGGCAGTAACTTATTGCCTTTTGTCAACAACCAACCCAATCCGTATTACGTCTATCCAACTGGAAATGATGAATTGGTTACAATTAAATTACCAGACGGAATGCATGGATCAAATGTCTGGCACCGGATAGTTTGGCGTGTATATGATGGTTGTGGAAATAACACCAGTACGGTTAAATATTTCCAAATCACTGATAAGAAAGCACCAACGCCTTATTGTCTGAATTTGAGTACCGCGGTAATGAGTAATGATGGTACAGTTGAGCTTTGGGCCATAGACTTTGACGCTGGTTCATTTGATAACTGTTCACCTGACGAGACACTCCTGTTTACATTTACAGATGTTGTACCGCCACCAAGAGATGACTCTGAGTATGATAGCAGCAGTGACTTGATGTGGTATAATGGAACATTCTGGTACTATGACAGCGAGACTGGCGATTATGAAGATCAGGATGATTATGGCGATGAAGTGCATAGATGGGATGCAAGCCTACGATCTGCAGGTAAAATATTTACAGCTGATGATATGGATATCAATGGCAATGCCCATGTCCCAATATATGTTTGGGATCAAAACGGCAATGTTGATTTTTGTGTGGTAATATTAAGATTGATCGATAATATGGGCGTTGGCGAAGGTAGAATAGCTGGTCAAATTATGACCGAGTCAGGTGACATGGTTGAGGGCGTAATGACCGAACTAATGAGTGACGCACCGGCTTACCCTGCATATAATATGACAGACCATAACGGCGAATACGCTTTCAGCAATACGCCATTCAACAATGATTATCGTATAAGTGCATCAAAAACAGATGACTACCTTAATGGTGTTAGCACATTGGATTTATTATTGATTCAGAGACATGTCCTTGGACAATCTCTTCTCGACTCACCATATAAACGAATTGCAGCGGATATCAATAACGACAAACAAATTACAGCCATAGATTTAATCGAATTGAGAAAGCTGATCTTAGGCGTATACCAGGAATTACCAAATAACGATTCATGGAAAATGGTTGATGCGTCCCAATCCCTTAACCTTGAAGATCCGTGGAGCTATAAGGATCAACTGTTAATCGACGATCTTCAAAGTGATATGATGGAAGGCGATTTTATCGGTGTAAAAATTGGAGATGTGAATGATTCTGCAAGCTCAAATTCCATTGATCAAGACGATAATTCGCTTGCGGTCATTTTGAGTAATGAGAATAAGCGTTATGCAAACAAAGGTGACTTGGTGAAATTGGATATGCGCGTTGGAAGTGATGATTTGTTTGGTTATCAAATGACTTTGAATGCTGCCAATTTGCAATTCGTAGGAGTCGATTCTGACTATCTGATCGAAGAACATGTGGCTACGCATGGTGATCAAATCACATTAAGCTACAGCAAAATTGACGGCATCTCAGCAGGTGAGCACATTGGCACCTTACTATTTGTGGTCGAAGAAGATATGCAGACTGATCATGCTTTCGCATTGACTTCCGATATTACAAAGTCAGAATCCTACACTGGAAACAACCTTGAAATTAAATCAATTGGATTTGCAAGCGATGCAGCTGCATACGCACTATATCAAAATGAACCAAATCCATTTAATAACAATACAAGTATCAGATTTGATTTACCAAGCGACAGAGCATATACAGTAAGTTTCTTTGACCTTACCGGCCGCACATTATATGTTGTAAATGGCGAAGGACAAAAAGGACAGAACGAACTAAATATAGACATCAAAGATTTAAATACTACAGGTATGGTTCTCTATACATTGCAGACAGAAGACTATACCGCAACGAAACATATGATTGTGATTGAGTAATTAATTATCTTTTTGATTATGAATCTTAAAGGCTTCCAAGCAATTGGAAGCCTTTTTATTTTATAAGTCTAGGACAGCTTTGATAGTTCATTGTCTGAATTGGCTTTGGTCAAGTCAGATAATTGCCGTCTCAATATTTCCAGAGGCAGGGCCAATTTACCTATTTTCCCATATTGGCATTTAACAACGCTTAACGTACCAATGTAAAATGTCCAAGTTCTGTTTTTTCCTCCGTGGCAACACTATAAGAAAGTTGATACATATACACTCCTTGTGATGCAGGCGTTCCATTAATAAATCCAGTCCAACCAGGGAAATTGCCAAATTCTTCAAAAACAATGTTACCCCACCTGTCAAAAATGCTAAGCGACTTTATCTCTACACCTTTTGATTCATTAGGAAATGGTTGGAACCTGTTGTTGATACCATCATTTGACGAAGGATTAAAAATATTTGGAACATAGACATCTGGTGTCTGTGGAATATCAACGTTTACCGTCAATTCGGCTTCCACAAAACAACCGTTTTCATCTTCTGCATAAAATGTATAAACGGTAGATTGCATAGGAGTAATTGTAGGGTTAGGACAATCACTGCAACTCAAACCATCAGCAGGGCTCCATAATATAGTACTTGGTTGAAAATTTAATGCGGCATTAATGAATTCTGAATCACCGAGATTAATTGTTAAGGATTGAGGCAATTGAACCTCTAATAAATTTCCAGTAGCCAAGGCTGCCATTGAAGCAAATGTACATCCATTGTTATCTTCGATTGATATATCATATTGTCCGGCTGCAAGTCCTGAAAAAATGGGTGACTGGCTTGCTACTCCATTAACAAAGTATGTAAATGGAGTAGTGCCGCCGCTAATAACTGAAATTTCAATCGATCCAGTGGCGTCGTTTGCACAATTTGGATCATTGAGAATGAGGTCGTAGTTTAAATCTTCAGCTTGTCCAACAGTATAAATGAATTCTTCTACACATCCATTTTCATCCTGAACTATAAGCGTATACAAGCCAGCAGGAATATCTGTAATGTTATTTGCAGAACTACCGGTAGACCAACTGTAACTAAGCATACCATTACCACCAACAGCGTCAACGGTAATTGAACCTGTAGATTCTCCAAAGCAATCAGCATCTTCTACATTAGAAGTAACACTTATCGATGACGCAGGATTTATTGTGAATGATTCGCTCGTAACAATTGTACCGTCTTTTTCAATATTCAAACTATAATCATCAGGAGATAAATCTAAAACTGAAATCATAATAGGTCCGGATATTGGTCCTGAAGCAACTGTTTGTCCCGCTGCATTTGTCAGAATATAATTCAATGGGAATTGATTGGTATCTTCAATTTGAAATTCAAGCGTTCCGTTATTTTCTTCAAAACAGGATTCGTCAAATGATGCCAACTGGACAGTTATTGCACAATTAATAACACTTACGATAGAGGTCACAACACTATCGCAACCGGCATTATTGATAAGCGTTTCTGTAAACGTATCACTGTAGTTGACCCACATTCCATTTACAAACACACTATCGGTTTCACAAATTTCGAATGATTGATCAAAACTTGTACTTAGTCTATGATCTACTGAAATATTCAAAATGCTATCACATCCATTAATATCAGTATCAGGTAGGATTGTAGTTCCCGTTAGGCTATTTCTATCATATATATCATTGCCTATTTGAATGGACTCGTCATCGCATAGAACTAGATTCAAAGCTTGTTCATTAAGTGGAAAGAAATCAAGGTCTATATTAATTATACTATCACAACCTGATGAAGACATTAAGTTCTCGGTTCCGTTATCATTATTTATGTTATAATCATTGCCATTGATCACAATTACTTCATCTGGACAGTACATTCCTGTAATGTTTTCCTCAATGGCCATTTCAAATGTAAAATCTACATTGATAATACTATCACATCCCGCAGCGGAGCCATTGGCAAGGATAATTTGATCGTTCGAATTATTCAGATCAAATGTGATGCCTTCGATAATTATAGTTTCATCGTCACAGAATGTGCCTGTAATTAATGTATCAATAGCACTTACAAAGGAAAGATTGACATCAATAAGACTATCACATCCGTTGACAGAAGCATTTGAAAGTAATATTTGATCCTGTGTGAATGTATTATCAAAGGTAACGCCGCCTATAATTACGATTTCATCTTCACAAAGGGTAGTTGAAATGAGGGTATCCGCAGATTGGTAAAACGAGAGGTCAATCATGATTAGACTATCACATCCGTTGCTGGCCATGATTATTTCATCGCCACTTGCATTGCTCATGTCATATACCTGTGCATCTATAGTAATAAAATCATCCGGACAAAGGCTATCGTCGATTACTGTTGGAAGGATTTCATCTAAAACAGTAATATTTACTTCAGCTGTATCGCTGCCACAATTTGCACTTTGTATTATATATTGAAATGTATTCAGACCTGGCATAAGCTCATTAGCCAGAATATTCGGATCCGCAATCAATTGATTATTCGAATCTTCGAAATAGCCACCTGTATCACCTGAGACAAAACTTTCCAGATTGATAGATTCTTCAGGGCAGACGGTGGTAAAATTATCCATTCCTGCATTTACATCTGAGTCCGAGGTAAATATTTGGAAAGAAGCCGTATCATTTGGGCAAGGCGCAATATTGGATATTACATAAAAGTAAGTGGCAGTGGTATTAGGGTTATTAAGATTGATCATGGATGGTATGGGATTTCCGTTATTATCTATCCACGAGCCATTTGTTGACGCACCTGCACTAACAAGACTGATTAAGTCTAACATTTCACCAACACAACCATTGTAACTATTGTCTGCACCTGCAGTCTCAGCTACGGAAGGCATCAATAGAAGTGTATCAGAACTGGCACCACATCCCAGAGAGTCAGACAAGATTAGAAAAATTGAATCTTGAACTGCATTAATCATAATTGTATCAGAAGTCAAAGTATCACCCCCAATAACCCACTCGAAATTATATCCTGCTGATGGGTTTTGCCCAAATTGGTTATATAATATAACCTCACTGCCCTCACAAGGCGCAATGTCACCTGCTATAGAAGCAGGCGCATTCATTATAATATTTACATTTATTGTATCAGATACAGTACAATCTGTATCCAATTCTGTAACCTCAATGATATAATCACCACTTATTGTTGGCTGATAACTGTTGCCTGAAGCAAGATCGTCTCCAGTAATATCAAGCCATTCTATATCATACTGACTCATATCGGTATAATTCAAGACTTCTATATTAATCAAACTAGAAGTACACGAAGCGATACTGTCGGGCTGATCAGTAATAATTGGTTCCAACACGATAGGAATAATTTCGATATCGTCTGAACTCCGACAACCATTATCATCGGTAACTTCAAGTGTGTATAGACCAGGTATCGCATTTTCTACATTTTGTTCATCACTGTCAATTGGACCCTCCCATTCATAGATAAGATAATCATCAGGACCTTCAAGAACCAATTGTTCATCTGGACAAATTTCTATATCATCTCCCAGATCTATGTACTCTTCTGGTTCATCGGGTACATAAAAAGCCTCAAGACATATTTCAAAGCTGGCATCATAAAATCCTTGAGATATATTGTCAGGTATGCACATGAGGTTGGTTCTATCTACAACCACAACAATATCTACGCCCAAGGTTGACCCTTCTGGCACATCTTCTCCATCCAAAGTAAAGAAAGTAGAAAGCCCTTGTTGATCATATATAATCTCGCTGCAACTTATTGGTGTGTGGTCATCGCAAATTAGCGCATGGGTATATAACCATAGATAGCATGTTGGATCAATATTATTGGTTGCGGAGTAGCCATTAATCGTAACTTCTACTCGATCCAGCACTGTGCATGAGAATGGCATATTCTCTGGTATCATGAAATCAAGCTGATATGACTCACTGACATCATCAATATCTGAAGTCCAGGCCTTCCTATCAAGGCCAATTATAGCATCTCCTTCATTTTGACATCCAATATCTACCGAAAATTGGGTATATATCGAGTTTGGGAAAGAATTTAGGATTAAAACGACAAAAATTAATTTCTTTAGCATTACCTTTATTGGATTGAATCCACAAAATATTTCAAAAGTTTTTCATTATAGGAAAGATTTTTATTTATTTTGTGGTCTTTGCTAAGGCAAAGGACGAAATCATAAATCAATTAATTTACCAAAACTCAATCTCATGAAATTGGCATACAATTTATTTGCCACTATTTTACTCATATGTGCCCTTGCTGTATCTTCTTTTGGGCAACTTGTACCTAATAATTGTGACGCTTCTGGAGAAGTAGGTCCCAATTTATTAGCAAATGGTGGTTTTGAACTGAATGCTCCTGGCCAAGTGGCTGCTGGAGGATTCGAAAATACTGGAGGATGGAACTTCTTCGGTGCGGGTTTTAACAACTACATTGAAAACCCACCAAACCCATTTTCACCTTGTGCCCCAAAAGACCCGGCAGCAAGAGGTGGATCACAACTTTTTAAGGTATTTGGACAATTTAATGGAGGATTCAATGCATCAGGTGCATTTTCAAATCCTATTAATGTTATTCCTGGCGAAACTTATGTAGCTAGTGTATGGGCATTATCTCCATCTGAAATCGAATGCCCAATTGATCACATTGCTGATGGAATTCTTGCTGAATTACATATCGAGTTTCTTGATGCTATGGGCAATTTAGTTGAATTTACGACGTCAGATCAATTTGATGCTGCAAAAGCTACGGGCGGCTATCGCCAACTTAATACTGTAGCTGTAGCTCCTGAAGGTGCTGCTCAAGTACAGATTAATTTACTTTTCTTTCAATTTAATGCTTCTCAGGGAGGTGCTGTATACTTCGACGATGCATTTTTAGGATTGAAAGAAGACGGAACTGCTGGAGCATTAACTTGTAATAACGATATCACAGTAACTGTAAATGGTTCTTGTGCATCTGACGTTACAGTTGACATGTTTGTAGAAGGAAATGTTAACGAGCTGTATTATGACTTTTCTATCGCTAACAGCGTAGGAACTCCTGTAGATATTAATGATTTGGCTCCTTGGATCGGAACTGAACTCACTTATACTGTTCATGACCTTTGTTCAGACAATACATGTTGGGGTAATATCACATTTGAAGATAAAACACCACCGACAGTAGAATGTGACTGTCCGGTAGGTGGTGAGACAGGAATTGGAGACTACTCCGAAGACTGTACATTAACATGTTGGGAACTTCCATTATTAAAAGAAAAATACTGGGACAGATTAAGAGACAATC
>JABDJE010000230.1 GCA_013002625.1 Saprospiraceae bacterium
CCAGCTTGGCACCTTTGCCAGCCTATTTGGGCCCTCTGGGTATGACAGGATTAACAGCCTACTTTGGAATTCTAAGAAAAGGAGACATTAAAGAGGGTGAAACCGTCCTTGTCTCAGGTGCCGCAGGCGCTGTAGGAAGCATGGTAGGCCAAATAGCAAAAATTAAAGGCTGCAATGTTGTAGGCATCGCCGGGTCAGATGAGAAATGTACCTACGTTACGGAAAGCCTTGGTTTTGATGCCTGTATTAACTATAAAACACAAGATATAAAGCAGGCGATCAAGGCAGCCTGTCCCAATGGGATCGATGTATATTTTGATAATGTTGGAGGTGATATTCTAGATGCAGCATTGGTATTTATTAACCGTCACGCACGTATTGTAATCTGTGGCGCCATTTCCCAATACAATAATAAAGAAGCTGTTAAGGGACCATCCAACTATTTGTCCCTGCTCGTAAATCGAGCCAGGATGGAAGGCATGGTGGTTTTTGATTGGGCCGATGAGTATTTAATAGGTATACAAGATATTGCCCAGTGGATTATGGCCGGTAAGGTTAAATTTAACATTGAAGAAGTCGATGGCATAGAAAATTTCTATGAAGCCTTTTTGAAATTATTCACTGGAGAAAAAATGGGTAAACTCGTTTTAAAAATATAGTAAGGCATGTATGCAAAAACCTTCATACCATATTTTATACTCTTGTTAGCCTGCTCTAATGTAGCTCCAGAACAACAGCCAATGAAGACTGAAGCGCACGCGCCTGCACAATATCAATTTCCATATAAGCTGTCCAATGTCGAGACTGTTTGGTCATTGGAGAACGAGCTTATTGAAATCAGTGGTCTAAGCTTTTGCTCCAGCGATAGCAGTATATGGGCAATAAACGATGAGAAGGGCTTGGCGTATAAACTTAACAGCGAAAATGGTAAAATTGTAACGCGGAAGAAATTCGCATCAATCGGTGATTATGAAGGCATAGAGTGTATCGACGATAGATTGTTCGTTGTCAAATCAAATGGTGATGTATATACACTTTATAATGATGACCGCAATGCTGAAATATCTAAAACCGAACTAAGCTCTGCCAATGATATTGAAGGATTGGCCTATGATAAAACTACCCATAGTTTGATTCTGGCATGTAAAGGGTCTCCAGCACTAAGAGATCATCCCAAGAAAAAGAACAGAAAAGCGACCTATGCATTTGACTTAAAGAAGAACGAATTAGGTGACAAGGCTTATTTTGAAATACATGACAGTATGCTTCTGAATTTTATTTCCAATCAGAATTCATTAATGGGGTTGGGCAGCTCAGCAATTAAAAAGCATAAAGATCGCGTCAAATCATTTTCTCCTTCAGCCATAGCAGTACATCCTTACGATGATACCTATTATATTTTATCTTCAGTGGGTAAACTGCTTGTTGTGTATGATAAGGAATCTGGCCTCAAGCATATTGAATTCCTTGATAAGAATATTCATTATCAGCCGGAAGGAATTTGCTTTAACAATGAAGGCAATATGCTTATCGCAAATGAAGGTAAAGGTCTCATAGCCAAGGTCCATGTTTTTAAAATGAAAGAGCGGTCTTGAATATTGCCATGTTCATAGCGCGTCGAATTGCCAATTCGAGTACCCGAGGGTATTCAGGCAAGATTATAAAGCTGGCCATCGCTTCTATAACCGTATCGATTGCAGTGATGATTTTAAGTACTGCAATAATTGTGGGATTCAAACACGAGATTTCAGAAAAGATCTTCGGCTTCTGGGGACATATTCATATCACGGATACTCAAATAAATCGGAGCTTTGAACTTAATCCGATCATTAACGATTCGGCAATTACGGATTCTGTCATGACAATAGGCAACTTAAGCTATCGTCAGGTCTTTAGGGATGGAAGTGTAAATCAGGGTGAGACTAGGGGTGGTGTTCGCAGTATTACACCCTTTGTGACACTACCGGCCATCATCAATAAAGCAGATAATCTTGAGGGCATCATTCTTAAAGGTGTAGACCCCAGTTATGACTGGGATGCCTTTTCATCTTATCTGATTAAAGGATCTGCTCCGGAGATAATTGATAGTATTACCTCAACTCAAATATTGATATCTGAACAAACATCCCAACGATTGGTCCTGGATGTGGGTGATCGTCTGGTCTTAAATTTTGTACAGGATCGCAACTCTATTAAAAGAAGGGTTGAAGTATGTGGCGTGTATAAGACCGGTTTGGAAATTTACGATAAGCGCTTTGCTTTTGTTGATCTTAAACTGTTGCAAGGTGTAATGGGGTGGGGTGCCAGTCAAATCGGCGGCTACGAAATATTTGTAGATCATATCCCGGATGCTTTACCGATTGCAGATTATATCTATGAAGAGATTCTGCCGCCTCATTTATATGCCGAAACGATACAGGAAAAATTCAGCAATGAATTTGAATGGCTTGAACTTCAAAATATCAACGAGGCACTGCTGATTATGCTGATGATCATTGTTGCCATAATTAATATGTCAACCGCGCTGCTCATTCTAATATTGGAAAGATCCAGGATGATCGGAATCCTGAAGTCACTTGGACAGCCCGATTGGGACATCCGCAAAATATTCATCTACAATGCCATTTGGATTCTTCTCATTGCAATTTTTTTCGGTAATATCCTTGGCCTTGGAATTGCGGCGATTCAAAAGTTCACAGGCTTTATTAAATTGGATGAATCGAATTATTATCTCTCTGAAGTACCTATCAAGTTTGATGTACTCTCTATTCTTTTAATCAATGTTGGTGCTGTTGCCATTGTTGCGCTGGTTATGATTTTGCCCACATACCTGGTGACAAGGGTGTCACCGATCAAAATCCTCAGGTTTCAGTGATTGAGTGACTCAATGAGTGAATGATTAAATGAGTGAATGAGTGAATGACTGAGTGAGTGACTGAGTGATTGAATGAGTGATTACCAAAGTA
>JABDJE010000271.1 GCA_013002625.1 Saprospiraceae bacterium
ATATAATCAGCTTGCACGTACCCCTGACTGAAGAAACAAAGGGCATGGTCAATCGTGAGTTCTTATCGAACTGTTTGCGTCAACCAGTCCTTATCAACACATCCAGAGGGAAAGTGGTAGACACACAAGCACTGGTTTATGCATTAGAACAACCAACAATTAGAGGTGCTTGTTTGGATGTGTTTGAAAATGAAAAACCACATAGCTTCACTTCCGAAGAAGATCAACTATACAGTAGGCTTTATGCCTTGAGTAATGTGATATTGTCCCCCCACATTGCGGGATGGACACATGAGTCACTTTATAAAATTGCAGAAGGCCTACTAAGTAAAGTAACCAAGCTTGATTCGTAGACGAATGTCTACAATCAGACTTCGCAATAATTATATTTTGTGAGGGCTTAAATATTTGTTAACATTGTGAGCTTCATTGGAGAAGACAAATTTTATTGATACTCAAAAGCTAAGAAATGAAAAAGAATTTTACGCTTTTCATTCTCTCATTTTTATTTGTAGGTACGGCAATTGCACAGACCTCCCTTCAAGGTAAAATTACCGAAGAAGAAACAGGAGAAGCAGTGCTATTTGCTACTATCGCCTTATATAAAAATGATGTACTCATTACAGGTACGGAATCCGATTTTGATGGAAATTATTTCTTTTCAGATATTGATCCCGGCACCTATGATGTAGAAGTCAGTTTTATTGGCCTTCAAACCCAAAGGGTACAAGGTATCGTAGCCAAAGCGGGTAAGGTTAATATTGCAGACGTTGAAATGAAAGAGGAAGGCGTCCTCATCGATGTTGTCGAAATTGTAGCATACGAGGTACCGCTCGTTGAATTTGATAACACCACCCAGGGTAAATCTCTGACTTCGGAGAATATCCAGGCATTGCCGTTGAAAAATATAAGTGCCATTGCAGCAACCACAGCAGGTATATCCCTGGATCAGGGAGGAAATATTTCTGTTCGTGGATCAAGAACAAACGCTACCTACTATTATATTGATGGTGTACGGGTAAGTTCTGCGAATGCGAATAATATGGTGCCTCAACAGCAGATCGATCAGATGCAAGTGATAACGGGAGGTATAGAAGCACAATACGGTGATGTTACCGGCGGAATCATTTCAATAACAACAAAAGGACCATCGGCAAACTTCTCTGGAGGTATTGAAGCAGAGACCAGTGAGTATTTGGATGCGTATGGTTACAACCTTATCAATGCCAACTTCAGTGGGCCAATCATAAAAAATAAAGACAACGAATCCGTACTTGGATTTAGATTATTTGGTCAGTATAGAAATATTGAAGATGATGCACCATCTGCTGTTGGCGTGTACAGAGCCTCAGAAGAATTAATTGCACAGTTAGAGCAAAATCCGGTAACAACTTTCAATGGTACCGACTTTCCTTCTCCTGAGTTTTTGGTTGCCGATGATGTGCCTTCAACTTTAAAAGCAAGACCAAACGAAAGAGATGTAGATGTTAACCTAAGTGCTAAATTAGATGCAAGATTCTCTAAGAATATTGACTTGACACTTGCCGCAACTGTTTTTGATAGTGAGAACAGGTTTACACCAGGTGGATGGGGCATGTATAACTGGACAAATAATCCGTATGCATACAGTGGTGGATATCGTGGAAATGTAAGAATAAGACATAAGCTGGGTAACCAAACACTTGGACCTGACTCGGAGCGTAAGAATTCTCTAATTAGAAATGCCTCATACTCTATCCAATTTGGATATGAAAAGAACAGAAGTAGAAGAGAGGACTTGAGACATGAAGGCAATATTTTCAGATATGGATATTACGGTGATATAGCAAGAGATTGGAATCCAGTTGCAAGTGTGTTGACAGATCCAGACAATTGGGGTGGAGAACAAGTGTTGGTGAATTTTGGTCCAGCGGTATTACCATTTGCACATCAGGGATATGCATTGCAGGAAGGTGAGTTTACAGCTAATGAAAGTATCAATCCAGTATTGGCAAGCTATAATAATTTGAACGGATTTCAGGAGCCTGAATTAAATGCTGCATGGAATATGTTTAATAATGTCGGTCAGGTATATAACCTGAACAGCAAATTTGAACAAGACAGGTATACAATCAATGTCGATAGTGGATTTGATTTATTTCCTGGTGGATCTGATAGTGGAAAACACAATATCAGGTTTGGATTTATGTATGAGCAACGTGTAAGCAGATCATGGAGCATCAATCCAAATAGGTTGTGGGAATTAATGCGTATCCAGGCCAATAGACACCTGAACGGTGTTGATACAACAAATATACTTGGAACCTTTGTAGATGAAAACACAGGATTAGAATTCACCCAATATGGCGTAGGTAATTCTGAAGAAGAATTTTCAGATAATTCATTTTTCAGAGAAGTTAGAAACGTGACTGGACAAGCCATCGACCAATATGTTAATACAGATGGATTGAATCCTGATGACTTGTCATTGGACATGTTCTCTGCAGCTGAGTTGAATAACTTCTCAGGCGTTGGATTGAACTACTATGGTTACGATTACTTAGGTAATAAGGTAAGCAACTCTGTAACATTTGACGATTTCTTTACAAGTAAAGATTCGGAAGGCAGAAGAAATTTCCTCGTAGCGCCTTGGCAACCAATATATGGAGCGGCCTACATACAAGATAAATTTACATTCAAGGATATCATTTTCAGATTAGGATTACGAGTTGATTATTATGATGCAAATAGCAAAGTACTGAAAGACCCATACTCATTTACTGAAATTGAATCTGCATCCCAGTTTTACTCTGACAACCCAGGAGATCAACCTGAAGGTGTATCAGACGATTACAAAGTTTATGTAGCCGGAGAAGACTCCGATGAAGTTATTGGTTTCAGATCCGGAGACAGCTGGTTTAGACCAGATGGTACCGCTACAGATGGTAACCTATTATTCGGAGGCGGCTTGGTATATCCTTCATACGTTGAGAAAGATTTCCAAAGAAGAAGTCCTCAGTTTTTTAGAGTAAACGAAGATGGAACAGAAGAAACATTTAATACAGATCTTGCTTTTAAAGATTATGAGGCTCAGTTAAACTGGATGCCTAGATTAGCATTCTCATTCCCTATTTCTCAAGATGCAGGATTCTTTGCACATTATGACATTCTTGTACAAAGACCGCCTTCTAATGTAGTCGCAACGGCACTTAATTATTTCTACTTCGAAGATGTGACCAGATTCTCACCTTCGAACAATCCTGATTTGAGACCAGAGAAGACAATTGATTACGAGGTAGGATTCCAGCAAAAGATTTCAAATTCTTCTGCGCTTAAAGTGTCAGCTTACTACAAAGAAATGAGAGATATGATTCAGGCAAGAATCTATCCTTTTATTCCGGCACCTGTTTCTCAATATGAGACTTATGGTAACCTTGACTTTGGTACTGTTAAAGGATTCTCATTCTCTTATGACTTGAGAAGAACTGGAAACTTCCAATTGAATGCAACGTATACTTTACAGTTTGCTGATGGATCAGGTTCCAACGCCAATTCAGGAAGAGGAATTAACCAAAGGGGAAATATCAGAACCTTGTTGCCTTTATCATTTGATGAAAGACACAGGTTAACTGCGGTTGCAGATTATAGATATGCTTCAGGAAAAGCGTACAATGGTCCGCGTATTGCGGGTAAAGACATATTGGCAAATGCCGGTCTTAACTTATTTATTACGGCTGTATCGGGAAGACCTTATTCAACTTTCCAAACAGTTACAGCACCAAGAGGCGCATCTGGACTGAAAACCATAAACGGCGCAAGATTGCCTTGGACATTCAATGCAGATTTGCAGTTTGATAAAAACTTCCAGATTAAATTTTCAGAAGAATCAAAAAGATACCTGGGTATCAATGTTTATTTACGTGTACAAAACTTATTTGATATAGATAATGTAATCGGCGTATTCAATGTTACGGGAGACCCGGATACAGATGGCTACTTATTAGGTGAATTTGGAGAGGAGCGTGTTCAACAAATTATGGATGCTGGATTAAGCGTAGATAGCTTCCTTGCCAGTTACAATTGGTTCTTGTTAAGTCCAGGTAACTTCTCGAGACCAAGACAAATTTACTTAGGTGCTATTGTTAATTTTTAAGAATTCATTTTTAATCCTTATAGGAATATAGAATTATGATTAAAGTAAAAAATATCGGTTTATCAATGCTTTGCATGCTGATGATTGTTCCGCTATTCTCTCACATCAACCCTGATCGGAGGAATGGAAAGGCAACAGTCAGTAACGAAACTCAAGTTAATTATCGTGAGGATTGTACAGCGGCAACAGCACAAACAGATCAGGATATTAATAACGTAAGAGCAAGATTGCTTACAGGTGGAGATGTATGGTGGGATTTGCAAGATGGTAAGTATATCGTACCTGCACCTCCAGTAGGTTCTGGATTACCTGAGGTTTCCTCCATATTTGCTGGAGCAGTATGGCTTGGTGGTCAAGACCCTTCAGGTAACTTGAAAGTCGCAGCGACGGATTACCGTACGGGTGGTCAAACGGATTTTTATCCAGGGCCTTTAGATCCTGGTACAGGTCGTACTGATCTTCCTTTCTGTCAGCAGTGGGATCAATTCTTCGAAGTATTGGGAGATGAAGCAGAAAAGGCGATTCGTGATTATGAGCAATCTGTATTTGATGGTGTAGAATATGATTCTGATTCAATTCCAGCTGGTGTGAAGTATTGGCCAGGTAAAGGGAACCCATATTTCAATGAAGAATTTGGATTTGATTTGCCTGATACAGGTCAGGGTTTAGGTTCATTCTGGGATGAAGATCTTGATGGAGAATATGATCCTGTATTTGGAGACTTTCCAATAATCGATATCAGAGGATGTGAAACTGATACCAGAAAGGAAGCAAAAGAACTGGTGCCTGACCAGATGATATTCTGGATTTATAACGACGCCGGTGGGCCACACTCTTTGACACAAGGAACAGAAATTCAAATGGAAGTTCAGGTTCAAGCATTTGCCTATTCGACAAATGATGAAATTAATGACATGACCTTCCAGCGATATAAACTGATCAACAGAGCAGATGAAGATATCAGGGACACATATTTTGCAATGTGGGTTGACCCCGATCTTGGATGTCACCTGGATGATTACTCAGGCTGTGATGTTGAAAGAAGTTTAGCTTATACATACAATGAAGATGGTTTAGACGGTAACAATGGGTGTAATTGTGATGGTGGTGTGAATACCTACTGTGATGAAATTCCAATTATTGGTACCGACTACTTTAGAGGTCCTGAAGGACCGAAAAATATATTAGTAATTGGTGGAGACACAATATTAGAAAATCCACCGATCGGCTCTACTGAATTCGACACAATCGTTGAATTGGGTATGTCATCATTTATGTATTACAACAATGGTGGTATCGGCCAGAATCCACAACAAACCAATGACCCAGCTATTGCAGAAGAGTTTTATAACTATTTGACTGGTAGCTGGAGAGACGGTACGCCATTAACAATCGGAGGAAGTGGATTTAACCCTGGAAGTGTAGATACAACAAATTATGCCTTCTTTGGTAGACCAAATATTGACACAGAATGGTCAATGGCCAGCGAAGCACTTGCATTTGGTGACAGAAGAACACTGCAGGCTTCCGGACCTTTCCTATTAAAGCCAGGTGCGGTCAACGAACTTATTATTGGAGCCGTATGGGTTCCGGATGTCTTACATCCAAACCCAGACATCTCTAAGCTGCAGGCAGCAGATGACATTGCACAGAACTTATTTGATAACTGTTTTGATATTATCGATGGTCCTGATGCTCCGGATGTAGACATCATCGAATTGGATAGAGAACTTATTCTTGTGCTTACAAATGATACAATCCTTTCAAATAATGCATTCGAAAATTACAGCGAAGTAGATATCCTTTCTTCTACCGATATTCCGGAAGAAGACAGAACATACAGATTTGAAGGATATAAAATTTATCAGCTGCTTAACAGCGGCGTGTCACCTCAGGAACTAGATGATGTTGAAAAAGCGAGATTGGTTGCTCAGGTTGATGTTAGAAACGGAGTAGGTGAAATATTTAATTGGACAAGTTTATCCAGTCCTATTCCAAATATTTCAGAGCCAATCTGGTCGTTCAACCTTGAAGTTGAAGGCGAAGATGCGGGTATTAAACATACCTTCAAGATTACTGAAGATCAATTTGCAGATGGTGATAACCGCCTGATAAATCACAGACAATATTACTATATGGCTGTGGCTTATGGATTTAATAATTATGCGGATTTCGATCCTGATAATCCTACGCTTACTCAGCAGAGACCTTACCTTGAAGGTCGTGGTAATATCATGACATACACTGGAATTCCTAGACCTATTGTTTATCAGGGCTTAAATGCCGGATACGGGGATGGTGCGGCCATCACAAGAAT
>JABDJE010000278.1 GCA_013002625.1 Saprospiraceae bacterium
CTATTGTTGACACCTATTATACTGATGTCTTCTGAAATGTAAGGATCAATTTCTGATCTTTCCTTTACTTCCAATAAGGTCTCAAGTCCGAGTGATCGTGCGAATTTGGCAAGGTCTTTCAAGGCCTGAGCTTCCAATGCAGCGGCAATAAGTAAGATGCAATCAGCCCCTATACTTTTGGCTTCGATAATTTGATATGCATCAATGATAAAATCTTTTCTAAGAATGGGTTTGTCATGCAAGTCTCTGTAATATAAAATATCACCCGCTGTGCCTTGAAAATATTTCTGATCTGTAAGTATGGATAAACCCGCTGCCCCATTTGCTACATACGATAGCATGATGTGCGACATATCATCCATCTCATTAATCGTGCCTGCGCTTGGGGAGGCTCTTTTAATTTCAGATATAATTGCCAAGTCTTCCTTTAGCAAGGATGCCCTCAAGGAAATACAAGACCTGTCAAAATATTTGCTCTGTTCAAGCAATTGAACAGGTCTTTGCAATTTCGCTGAATCCACCTCTGAGCGCTTATCGCTAATTATTTGTTCCAGAATGTTTTTCATGCCACCAATTTTTTAAGCTGGTCATAGGCACGTCCTGATTCTAATGAAGCGCGTGCATCATCTACACAATGTGATAATTCTCTGTCTGGCTTAAAGCATTGGATACCCAAGGCCGCATTTGAAACCACAGCTGCATTTTGTGCATCGGTACCATTACCATTTAATATTGAAATAAAGATATCAGCTGCATCATCCAAGCTATGGCCACCATACAGATCGCTTGATTGAAGATAGTCATAGCCGAAGTCTTCGGGATGCAAGATTTTATCTTCCTGTGTATTGATCACCTTTGCTTCACTTGTCAGGCTTATTTCATCATAACCATCGAGGGAATGTACAATCTGATAATGGATATCAGAATTCTCATAGATGTATTTATAATAGCGTTGTAGGGCCTGTGAAAACACACCCACCAATTGTCGGGTAGGGCGGCTCGGATTAACCATGGGCCCCAACATATTGAAGAAGGTTGCTACGCCAAGATTCTTGCGAACAGGGCCCACTGCCTTCATGGCCGGATGAAATAAGGGTGCATGCAAAAAGCAAATATTACAGGAATCCAATTGCTTTAACAAAACATCTTCTTCACTTGTAAAATTATAACCCAGCTTTTCCATCACATTCGAAGATCCACAAATTGAACTCACACCATAATTACCATGCTTGGCCACTTTGTAGCCTGCGCCAGCGACAATGAAGGAGGCTATTGTACTGATATTAAATGTATTGCGTCCATCTCCACCTTTACCACACATATCTATGGCATCTACACCCCTTAGGTCAATGGCATGACTTCTGTCTCTGAGGCAGTCCCTGAAGCCAAGAAGTTCTTCTACGGTTATAGGCCGCATTTTGAATACTGTCATAAAGGAAGCGACCTCCTCATTGGAATATTGACCTTCTGCTATTTCACCAAGGACTCGGTAGGCTGTTTTCGTGCTCAGGGTGTTAAGATTAAAGAGTTGATTTAATATATCTTTCATGCGACTTTTTTACACAGATTAATAAAATTGTTAATCATCTTCGGCCCTTCAGCTGTCATGATACTCTCAGGGTGAAATTGCATGCCGTACAATCCCTGATCACGCGCTTCAATGGCCATTATTGATCCTTGTTCATCAAGTGCTGTCACTTCATATCGATCATTGATGCTGGAAGGATCCACCTCCCATGAATGGTATCGCCCCACTTCGAATTCCTGAGCCAATCCTTTGAAGAGATTGTCGATTTCAGTGGTGCGCCGTGCTATTGTTTTGACACCATGTAATACTTTCTCTCTGTTGATCAATGCACTGCCTAGATGTTCAGCAATGGCCTGATGTCCCAGGCAAATACCCAGCATCGGAATTTCTCCTGCGCAGGCTCTGATGATATCTGGCATTTGTCCAGCTTCTGAAGGTATGCCTGGGCCAGGTGAAAATATGATGCCGCTATAAACCTTTAAGGTCTGCATATCCACTTTATCATTTCTGACTACATCGAATGAAATATCCAGCGTACGTAATATTTGTGCCAGGTTGTAAGTGAAACTGTCGTAATTGTCCACAAGTAATATTCTCATAATTGTTCTGCATTTTGAATTGCCTTGCGCAAGGCGGCAACCTTGTTATTAACTTCTTCGAGTTCTCCCTGCGGGGAACTGTCCACAACTATACCAGCACCTGCCTGATAACATAATCTGTTGTTTTTTGACAGTGCCGATCTAATAATAATGGCATGATTGATTGTGCCGTCAAAACCAAAATATCCAATGGATCCACCGTAAAAGTTTCTTGTATGCGCCTCATTTTCATTTATAATCTGAAGGGCTCTATATTTAGGCGCGCCAGATAGCGTTCCTGCTGGAAATGTATCGGCAAATAATTGCAGACTATTCTGCATTGAGTCCAACTCTGCCGTCACCTTGCTCACCATATGGATGACATGTGAGAAGTATTGAATTTCACCATAGCTGTCCACATACACTCTACCATTCTGCTTGCTTAGATCATTACGTGCCAAATCAACAAGCATGACATGTTCTGCATTTTCCTTGGGGTCTTGTTGAAGATGTGCTGCTTTTAATTGATCTTCCTTTTGATCGGACCCTCTGCGTACCGTACCGGCAATTGGATTGATATGCGCCTTGTTATCATTGACCAAAATTTGCGCTTCCGGTGAAGAACCAAATATTTTAAAATCACCATAATCAAAATAGAATAGATATGGGGAAGGATTAAGACGCCTTAACGCCCGATATACACAAAATTCATCACCCTTGAATTTTTGGGAGAATGACCTGGACAGAACAACCTGAAAAACATCACCCCGCTGACAATGGTGAATGCCTTTTCTAACGTAATCTCGATATTGTTCGTCTTCGATAGGACTTTCTTCTTCACCGATTATTTGAAATCCAAATGGATTGACGCTGTGACATTGAATATGGTTTTCAATTTGGGCCAATGAAGTGGAACCATTATCGGATGAATCTACGGTGTGATAGACCAAATGCAATTCATTCTTGAAGTGATCAAAAACAAGAACATATTCAAAAAAGTGATACATTAAATCCGGATTGTCCTTAATACTATCCGGGACATTGGTCATCTCAATATCTTCAAAATATTGAACGGCTTCAAACGAGGTATAGCCGAACAGCCCACCGGTAGGAATTGAATCATTTGAATACACATAATCAAAGGATCCATGAAAATCTTTAAATAAGGCCAAGACGCTTTCAGAAGAATCTAGATCTTTTTTAAATTCAAAACCAATCCCTTTGACCTTTGCTCCTTTACCCTTAAGCTCTATCCCGGCCAATGGATTCAGGCAGATAAAACTCTTACTGTCAGATCTGTCGTGATAATCCGCACTTTCAAGCAATAGAGGCTTTCTGAACTTATCCCTGAGACTCATGTATAAGGCCACCGGTGTAATAAGATCCGCAATAACGGTTTTTGTCCTCTGGTATATTTTAACTTTCTCCATAATAAAAAAGCCTGCGAGAAGCAGGCTAGCGTTTTGTTTAAAACAATACAATGGCTTCTCAATCAAATCATTTGATCAGTCCACCACCAATTTCTATTTAATCTGTTTTCAATCATATCCATAAAAAAAGGCCCGCGAGAAGCGAGCCTGATATATTATAAACATAGCGGTTGCTTCTCTAGCCTAATTGCAAGAGTTCCACCACCATGTATTTACATTCGTAATA
This sequence comes from Saprospiraceae bacterium, assembly GCA_013002625.1. GTDB lineage: Bacteria > Bacteroidota > Bacteroidia > Chitinophagales > Saprospiraceae > RFSX01. The sequence goes on from JABDJE010000278.1 coordinate 3,763, forward strand.
ATCATCAATGCAAGTATAAGTATATTTTTTATTTCAAAAAGAAAGCTTAGCTGTTTTTTTATTATAAAAGGCTTTACATCAACAAATTCATATTGCCTTGCGGCTCTGAAGGTTTAGGTATGTCTTCTTCATCCAGCATCTGACGTATATCGAATTCAATTGAAGTCGCAATATTTGTAATTGGTACATCATTGTATAATCCTTCAAATGGGTTCTCACTGTAATCACCAATCATCTCCATCATCCAGAATACCCAAGAAC
>JABDJE010000293.1 GCA_013002625.1 Saprospiraceae bacterium
GGATTTGTACGAACTCGCTTGTTTTAGGTTGATCAAAAGTAAAATCCTCTACAACTTTCAAAGCGCCACTCTTGGCTTTGGTAGAAAGCGCTGACTTTCTAGCCAAGTTTTTAACTTTCTTATTCAACTTCAAGTTATATTTTCTTGGTTTTGGCCCAAAAATGCGGCCACCACCTCTAAAAATTGGACTTTTGATTGAACCCGCTCTTGCTGTACCTGTACCCTTTTGGCGTTTGATCTTTCTGGTAGAACCTGTAATCTCTCCTCTTTCCTTTGTTTTAGAAGTACCTTGTCTTTTGTGCGCTTGAATAGCTTTCACGTCAAGGTAAAGAGCATGATCATTAGGTTCGATGCCAAATATTTCATCAGGAAGATCAATTTTTCTTCCAGTGGTCTTACCATTTATTCCGTAAACGTCAACCTTCATGATAAATTATTTTTCAATGATTACGATAGAACCTTTGTGACCAGGCACGGCTCCTTTGATTAACAATAGATTCTTTTCAGGAAATATTTTTACAACTTCCAGGTTCATAGTCTTTACACGCTTTCCGCCCATTCTACCGGCCATACGCATACCTTTAAATACACGTGAAGGGGTAGCACAAGCACCGATTGCTCCTGGAGCTCTTTGTCTGTTATGTTGACCGTGTGTACTTTGACCTACACCACCAAATCCATGACGTTTTACAACCCCCTGGAATCCTTTACCTTTCGAAACGCCGACAGCATGCACGATATCTCCTTCGTTGAAAACTTCTTCAACATTTATCTTTTCTCCTAAAGACTTTTCAATATTAAAATCTCTGAATTCAACTACTTTTTTAGCAGGTGTAACATTGGCGTTTTTGAAATGTCCTTTCAAAGCACTTGTTACCCTTTTTTCCTTGCGCTCACCAAAAGCAAGCTGCGTGGCATTGTAGCCATCAGATTCCTCTGTCTTAATTTGAGAGACAAAGTTAGGACCTGCTTCAATAACTGTACACGGGATATTTCTCCCTTGCTCGTTAAATATGCTGGTCATCCCGATTTTCTTTCCGATTAAACCGTTCATCTTTATTTATTTAGCAGTATATGCTTGTGGACTGCATGCAGTCCATTAAAAATTTATATCAAACTTGTAGTGAAAAGTAGCCGTTAAGTAAGCTTAACTTGAATATCTACACCGCTAGGTAATTCTAACTTAGAAAGTGCATCCACCGTCTTTTGCGTGGGTGTAAATATTTCTATGAGTCTCTTGTGGGTCCTCATTTGAAACTGCTCGCGAGATTTTTTGTTAACATGCGGTGACCGTAGTACCGTATGCACTTCTTTATCCGTTGGCAGAGGAATCGGACCAGAGATCACAGCACCACTATTGCGTACTGTTTTCACTATTTTCTCCGTTGACTTGTCAACTAAGTTGTAGTCGTAAGACCGGAGTTTAATTCGTATTTTTTGATTCATAACCTTTTATAATGTCAAAAAGTGGGGCAAAGGTAGGTTTTATTAGTTATATATTCAACTAATGCAACTTAAACTTTTACCTCTCCTTTAGCTTTTTCAATAACTTCTTTAGCAACTCCCTGTGGAGCAGCTGCATAATGTGAGAATGACATCGTGCTACTTGCTCTACCTGAAGTAATTGTTCTTAATTGCGTAACGTAACCAAACATTTCAGAAAGTGGCACATCACCCTGGATAACCACGGCACCGCCCGGTCTTGTATCCTGACCTTTAGGCAATCCCCTTCTTCTGTTTAAGTCACCAATTACAGAACCAACATATTCTTCAGGTGTCACCACCTCCAAACTCATGATTGGCTCCATTAAAGCTGGCCCACACTTAGCGGCTGCAGCTCTAAAACCTTCTTTTGCACACAATTCGAATGCAATAGGTTTGGAATCCACAGCGTGCGTAGAACCATCGTATAATCTTACCTTCATACTGTCAATTCCATACCCGGCCAATACACCAGAATCCATCATTGCTGTGAATCCTTTAACGATTGATGGGAAATATTCTTTTGGAATTGATCCTCCGAAGATGTCGTTTTTAAATTGTAGTCTCGCCTTACCAGACTTAAACTCATCTGATTCAAGGAATTCCTCATCAGCAGGTCCTAATTCGAACTGCATTTGAGCAAATAAACCAGAACCACCGGATTGTTTTTTCAAACGCTCTGTATGATCTACAGTTTTTGTTAAGGCTTCTTTATAGTTAACCTGAGGCTGACCCTGGTTACACTCAACTTTGAATTCTCTTCTTAATCTGTCAATGATAATCTCCAAGTGCAGCTCACCCATACCGCTGATTACAGTCTGGTTGGTGTCATCGTCATATCTCACCTGGAACGTTGGATCTTCTTCAGCCAATTTTGCCAAAGCCATACCCAATTTATCGATATCTTTCTGAGTTTTAGGCTCGATTGCAATACCTATCACTGGATCAGGGAAAACCATACTCTCAAGAACGATAGGCTTACCTTCCTGACATAGTGTATCACCGGTTCTGATGTCCTTGAAACCTACACCTGCAGCAATATCACCTGCCTCTACTCTATCAATAGCATTTTGCTTGTTGGAGTGCATCTGATATAATCTCGAGATTCTCTCTTTGTTATCAGACCTTGAATTGTAGATATAAGATCCAGCGTCCAAAGCACCTGAATACACTCTAAAGAATGCCAATCGACCTACATATGGGTCCGTAGCAATCTTAAATGCTAAAGCTGTAAAAGGATCATCTACACTTGGGTTTCTTGTTTCTTCTTCGTCTGTCTTAGGGTTCATACCCGTGATGGCGTCCACATCAAGTGGAGAAGGCAAGAAAGCACATACCGCGTCCAATACAGCTTGAACACCTTTATTTTTAAAGGCAGAACCAGCCATCATCGGCACGAATTTATTATCGATTACTGCACCTCTTACGGCAGCTATCATTTCTTCTTCTGTGATACTGTCTGGATCTTCAAAGAACTTCTCCATCAAGGTATCATCATATTCAGCTACAGCTTCCAACAACTTCTCTCTCCACTCCATTACTGTATCTGTAAGGTCGTCTGGGATAGGCACTTCTTCGAAAGTCATACCCATATCATGTTCATTCCAAACAATGGCTTTGTTTGTAATGAGGTCTACCACACCTTTGAAATTTTCTTCAGCACCTATTGGTACTTGTAAAGGAATTGCATCAGAACCCAGTTTTTCTTTTACATCTTTTACAACAGAAAAGAAATCCGCACCCGATCTGTCCATTTTATTTACGAAACCAATACGGGGTACTTTATAGTTATCGGCCAATCTCCAGTTTGTTTCAGACTGAGGCTCAACACCAGATACTGCACAGAAAAGGAATACCAATCCGTCCAATACTCTTAATGAACGGTTTACCTCAACTGTAAAGTCAACGTGACCCGGTGTGTCGATGATATTCATCGGATAATCCTGACCTTTCCAGTTCCAGTTTGTTTTAGTAGCGGCAGAAGTAATGGTAATACCTCGCTCTTGTTCTTGCTCCATCCAATCCATGGTAGCAGCACCGTCGTGTACTTCGCCGATTTTGTGGCTCAATCCTGTATAATAAAGGACCCTTTCGGTTGTAGTAGTCTTACCTGCATCGATGTGTGCAGCGATACCTATGTTTCTTAAGTATTTAAGATCTTTGGCCATAACTAATAATTATCTATCGTAAGATTTATGAATGTGATGTATTAAACTCTAAAGTGTGCGAATGCTCTGTTAGACTCAGCCATTTTGTGCGTATCCTCCTTCTTTTTAACTGCAGCACCTTCGCCTTTTGCTGCTGCCATGATTTCTGCAGCTAATTTTTCAGCCATTCCTTTTCCATTTCTGGCTCTTGAATAACGAATAAGCCATTTCATACCTACTGATATCTTTCTTGCTGGACGCATTTCCGTTGGAATCTGAAACGTTGCACCTCCAATTCTTCTACTTCTTACTTCTACACCAGGTGTGATATTTTGTAATGCCTTCTTCCATGATTCGTGTGGATCTTCGCCTGACTTTTCCTGGATAATATCCATTGCATCATAGAAGATTTGGTATGCAACAGTCTTTTTGCCCTGCCACATGAGGTTGTTTACAAACTGTGTAACCATTGGATCTCCAAATCTAGGATCTGGTTGAAGGATTCGCTTTTTTGGCTTTCTTTTCCTCATGACTGATTATTTTTTAGGTCTTTTAGTACCGTACTTAGATCTTGATTGTAATCTTTTTTCTACACCCGCTGTATCCAAAGCTCCTCTTACAATTGTATATCGTACACCTGGAAGATCTTTTACCCTTCCTCCTCTGATCAATACAATTGAGTGCTCCTGTAGATTATGACCTTCACCCGGGATATAGGCAATTACCTCGATTCCGTTGGTCAATCTTACTTTTGCAACTTTTCTTAACGCTGAGTTCGGCTTCTTAGGAGTAGTCGTGTAAACACGCGTACAAACACCACGCTTTTGAGGAGAACCCTCAAGAGCTCTTGACTTGCTCGTCGTGACGATCTTTTTTCTACCCTTTTTTACCAACTGATTTATAGTAGGCATAGATTATTTTATTTCAGATTCTTAAAATGAGGGGCAAAGGTAAGACTATTTTTTAGTTTTGCAAAGGTGTTTTACCAACAAAAATTAAACTATTGTAGAGCTTATGGAAGTCAAAATAAGATATGCTCAAAGTGCTGATTTACCTACAATTTTCGCATTTGTTAAAGACCTGGCATTATTTGAAAAAGCACCTGAAGCGGTCACAGCTGAAATCAAGGACTATGAAAACGCATTTGAATCGAGGCTTATCGGCGCTTTGATTGCAGAATCGAATACTGTTCCAGTGGGTGTCGCGCTCTACTATGAAACCTTCTCAACATGGAAAGGTAAAATGCTGCATTTGGAAGACTTTATAGTGAGCGAGGACATGCGCGGCAAAGGTATTGGAAGACAGCTATTTGAAAGTGTCATTGAGGAGGCAAAAAAACGGCAATGTAAAATGATGAAATGGCAGGTCTTGGACTGGAATACCTCAGCTGTGGAATTTTACAAGAAATACGACTGCTTCATCGATAAGGAATGGTGGGACTGCAAGCTATACTTTTAAAATGCTTAGCACACGTTCAATAATCTCTGAATGAGACATGAAATCAAGGGATTCTATGCTTTGAGTACTGTTCAACCAATGTCTTATTTCGTCTACTGCGCCTTCATTAATATCAGCTAAGATTTTTACACCTAATCGTTTCAATGCAACAGCATTGCATGTTTGTTCGTATTGCGCTTTCATAGGTACAACCAGCATCTTTTTCTTTAAGTATAAAGCCTCCGATGTTGCTTGAAAACCAGCCGCCAGAATCATACCTTGAGCACTGATGATGGATTCGTTGTAGTTCTTTTGCGATACGGGATGAATAGTTATATGCCCATAAGAATAGGTATGATCCGTCTTTTTTGAGAATATGCGCCAATTGACTTCTTTGATTTGTGCAAAACAATTGATGAGCTTTTTATCCGAATAAGCCGGAAGATATACAGTCACATGATTTTCAGAACTGGTCTGACATTTTAAAAGTGATTTTCTGATAATAGGTGTTACAATATTATGATCATAAGATTTGTAATGTACACCCAAACTATCTGTGCCAGGTGCAAAATTGCGCATCCCCCATTCAAAAAAACGACTTACAGACTCAGGTCTCGGTACTGCATCAGATCTGAATGCGGCATGATGACTCAGCTCAAGACAATTAACTTTCTTTTGTTTCGCGGCCCAGGCTGAAATAGGTTCAAAATCACTAATAATCCAATCATATTCTTCAATAGGCAAAGCATATATATCATGCAAAAACCGAAAGGGTCTGAGACTGGCTATGCTTTTAAAATATTCCGGCCCGCCTTTATTTCCAAAATAAAAGAAGATACCATGTCTTCGATATTTAAAAGTATAAGGAAATTGTACCTCAGAACTTTTGCCGCTGATGAGAAAATCTATTTCTGCATGCTGAACTAGATATGGGGCCAATACGGATGCTCTACTTAAATGTCCATTGCCTGTACCCTGTATGCCGTATAGAATTTTCATTAGGCATCTCTATCCAATAGTTTTTCAGCAAATGATTTCAAAATACTGGTATCAATTCCAGATTGTCTAACAGCATCGAGATGAGATAATGCCAATTGCTGATAGACCAATTTCAACTCCTGTGCATGGATTCTTACGTGCGCTGTTTCATATAAAGATTTGACTTCATTGATTAAGTCATCTTCTGATATTTCATGAAAATCATTAAATAAGGATCTCAATCTGGCGGACTGTTCCTCTGAAAGCAATTCCAAGGATTTAAGATAGAGGTAGGTTTTTTTCTTCTGAAGGATATCACCTCCAATCCGTTTGCCTACTTGGGCTTCTTTACCGAAGGTATCCAGAATATCATCCTGTATCTGAAAAGCAATCCCCATATTTTTGCCAAAGGCATAGAGATGATCGACAAGTGGTTTATCCGCACCTGCAATCGCAGCGCCCATTGACATGCCACAAGCAATTAAAACCGAGGTCTTTAAACCTATCATTGTGACGTATTCATCAATGCTTACATCTTTTGCGCGTTCAAAGTCCATATCCATAGCCTGCCCTTCACAAACCTCCATAGCCGTTTTAGAAAACAGATGAAATAATTCTGGATTTGTATTTTGATATTTTTCGAGCAATTGATATGAAAGAATGAGCATAGCATCTCCGGATAAAATGGCGGCGTTGGTATTAAAATGAATGTGCGTTGTCGGCTCATTCCTTCTCAGTCTTGCTTCATCCATAATATCGTCATGTACCAATGAAAAATTATGGAAAACTTCTACGGCCATTGCAGCTTCATTCGCGTATTCAAAATCACTTTTAAACAACTGATATCCAGCCAAAACAAGTGCAGGTCGAATGCGTTTGCCACCCAATCCCATAATATATTCTACCGGTTCATTCAGACTCTTAGGTTTGAGCTTAAATGTATAGTCTGTTAGATAATTATTAAATGATCTGGCTAATTCAGAAACAGCTTTCATATTTTGCAAGGTATGATTTCAATACAAGGTTTGTATCATGGTTGTTTAAATTTTATCTAATCTTTGTCAAAAATAATAAAGTGAAATTCTATATACTCTTAGTTGTATTATTAATATCAGCTTGTACACCGGAAATTGAATATGATTTAGTCCTCATTGGTGATAATATTTATACAGCAGCAGAAGGCGATAGTTCAGACATTTCAGCAATAGCCGTCGTTGAAGACAGAATAGTTGCAGTAGGAGACAGCAATTCTATCATGCAAAATATCCACCCTGGGGCAAGGGTCGTCCGTATGGGCGATGGCTTCATTATGCCTGGTTTAATAGAAGGTCACGGTCATTTTTCCGGATTGGGAAGTTTGCTTCAAAACCTCAACTTTCTTAAGGATACCAGTTGGGCCCAAATCATGCAAAAAGTTGTTACAAAAGCCGAAAGCATGGATGCTGGTGAATGGGTTTTTGGCCGTGGGTGGCATCAGGAAAAATGGACCATTACACCTGAGAACGGTTTTGATGGCTACCCCATGCATGATGAATTGAGCAAACTCACTTCCAAAAATCCTGTCTTGTTAATTCATGCCAGTGGGCACTCCTTATACGCCAATGAAGAAGCCATGAAATTAGCAGGCATAACACCCGAATCTCTTGATCCAGTTGGGGGCAGGATTGTAAAAAATGACCAGGGTGATATTGTAGGTGTATTTGAAGAACGCGCTATGACACCATTTAAGGAAACTTATAAAGAGTACCTTGATCAATTGGATGAAGAAGAACAGTTGGCGCTTTGGCAAGAAGGGATAGATCTTGCACAGCAAGAATGTCTTGAAAATGGAATTACCAGTTTTCAGGATGCAGGTTCAACTTTTGAAGAATTAGATCGATACGAACAACGGGCAAAAGAAGGAAATCTCGACGTAAGATTATGGGTAATGTTACGTGAGAAAAATAAAGACCTGGATGACAGAATATCAAGCTATCGGAAAGTAAACCTTGGTAATTATTTCTATACATGTCGTGCTATCAAAAGTGAGCTGGATGGTGCATTGGGTGCATATGGAGCATGGTTGCTCAAACCCTATAATGACAAGCCGGGTTTTGTAGGCCAGAACACAACACCAGTATCAGATGTCGAATCCATTGCTAAAAAGTGTTTTGAAAATGATATGCAACTCTGCGTGCATGCAATCGGTGACAGAGCCAATAAGGAGACACTAGATATAATGGCATCTTACAACGAAAAAACACCCGGACTAAGATGGCGTGTAGAACATGCGCAACACCTCAACCCCAATGATATAAATCGATTTAAGGAGACTGGCGCAATAGCTTCAATGCAAGCTGTTCATTGCACTTCAGATGCTCCGTTCGTTGTTAAAAGATTGGGGGATATGCGTGCAAAGATTGGTGCTTACGCATGGAAAGCCCTTCTTAGGAATGGTGTGAAAATCGTGAATGGAACAGATGTACCCGTTGAAGATATTGATCCGATAACCAATTTTTATTCTTCAGTTACAAGAACAAGATTGGACAATGGCATGACCTTTTTTGTGGAACAAAGGATGAGTCGTGAAGAAGCATTGCGTTCTTACACAATCGATGCGGCTTATGGTGCTTTTGAAGAAGATTTAAAAGGATCAATTGAAGTTGGTAAACTGGCTGACTTCACTATAATTGACACCAATTGGCTTGAATGTTCAGACGACGAAATTCCAGATACCAAGGTCTTATACACAATTGTAGGAGGAGAAATTAAGTATGAAAATACTGAGGCGCTTAAGCAATAGCCTCTAGTATTTTTTGCATTGTTTCTGTATCGCCCATTGTATAATAATGTATACACGGAACACCCGCTGCTTTGAGTTCTTTGGATTGTTCGATACACCATTCTAATCCGATTTGTTTGATCGCTTCTTTCGATTCAGCTTTCTGCATTTCCGCTACCAGCTCATCTTTGAAATTGACAAAGAATTTACGCGGAATCGAATTCAATTGGGATTTGAAAGTAATGGGTTTAAGCCCTGGAATAATTGGAACATTGATGCCTATGGCTTTGCACCTTTCAACAAAGTTAAAATACTTTGAATTGTCAAAAAACATCTGTGTTACTATGTATTCTCCACCTGCATCAATTTTCTCTTTCAGGAATTTCAAGTCAGAGTCCAGGTTTGGAGATTCAAAATGTTTTTCAGGATAACCAGCAACGCCTATACAAAAATCTGTAGGTGCAGCATTATCCAGATTCGGATCGAGATACTGTCCCTTGTTCATCTTTTCAATCTGACGAATCAAGTCGACCGCATACGAATGTCCTCCCTCTTCAGGAATAAATCTGTCCTCAAATTTTCTGGCATCGCCTCGGATGGCCAATACATTATTAATACCTAAGAAATTGAGGTCGATCAATGCATTCTCCGTTTCTTCTTTGGTAAAGCCTCCACAAATTAAGTGGGGTACGGCATCCACGCCATAGCGATGCATTAATGAGGCACAAATTCCTACTGTACCGGGACGTTTTCTAATGGCTATTTTTTCATAATAACCACTTTCCCTTTTGTTGAAAATAAATTCTTCGCGATGATAAGTAACATCTATAAACGGAGGTTTATAGTCCATTAGTGGATCCAACATATCAAATATGTCCTGCATCCTGCCGCCTTTCAAAGGAGGGAGCACCTCATAGGATATCAATGTATCATTGGCACGATCTATATGATCCGTTACTTTCATAATAGAATATTTAGACTATACATCAAAAAGAGTACCACTTGGCCTTGGTGGATGAGTGAGTGAATGAATGATTGAATGAATGATTGGATGAGTGAATGAATGAATGATTGGATGAGTGAATGAATGATTGAATGAGTGAGAGAGTGAATATTTTATTATTCTATAATCCAATCCTTTAAAAAGTACCAAAGGAGGGACTCGAACCCTCACGCTATTGCTAGCACTGGATTTTGAATCCAGCGTGTCTACCAATTCCACCACTTTGGCTGAAAGGAAAACAAAATTATACATTTTCTCTTTAGATGCACACCCTACCCACTTTTTTTCAATTATTTAATTCATAGAACTGTTGTTTATCCATATTTCGAATTGCTTGATAGAATTATTGGTTTAGATTAATAGCAAATGCTTAATCTTGTAGCAGATTAGAAAATGTATGAAAACACAGAACATTCTTTTAGCCTTGTGCTTAATCCTGAGTTGTTACTCCGGATCATTTGGACAAGAAAAATGGTCCCTTGAGCAATGCATACTCCATGCACAGAAATCCAGCATTGCTGTTAATCAATCCCTTATTGGGATTTCACAGTCAGAAGTTACACTGGATCAAGCCAAACAAAGTAGAAACCCAAACCTAAATGCCAATACGAATGTAAATTGGAACTTTGGACGGACGGTTGATCCTACTTCAAATGACTTTATCCAAGCCACTTTTTTCTCCAATGGCTATAGTTTATCTTCCGGGATTTCACTTTACCGTGGATTTCAAATAAAAAATAGCATTGAACAAGCTAAGGTTGACCTCAAGGCATCCAAGTCTGATATGCAGCAGACCATACAAAATGTCAGTCTTACGGTAGCCAACAATTTTTTGACAGTATTATTCAATCAGGATAATATTAAAATAGCTGAGCGTCAATTATTGCTTAATCAGCAACAGCTCAATCAATTAAATAAATCTATTGCAGCGGGCACAATGCCTGAAGCTGAGCGACTAAACCTTGAAGCCCAAATAGCACAAAGTGAGCAAAATCTAATTTCGGCAAGAAACGACCTGGATATATCCATACTCCAATTGAAACAAAGTTTGAGGTTGGACCCGAGCTATCCACTAGAATTAGATGTGCCCGATGACGTGCCTTTCAGCACAGATCCAGATATGGTGACATTTGAAGAAGCGTTTGCTGAGGCATTAAAAAATCGTCCAGATCTACAAGCCGCCGAGTTGAGAATTGCATCTGCCAATCTGGGAACACGCATCGCAAAGGGGGCCCTGGCGCCTTCTATTACATTTGGGGGTAGTCTTGGAAGTAATTATTCAAACCAGGGTCGAACTGTTATTGGCAGCAATCCGGTAACAATAGAGAATGATCTTTTTATTTCTGTAAATGAACCCCCTCTGGTATTGAATGATGTCCCGGTAACATTGTCTACCGAGGTAGATGAACCTGTGCTCGAAAAAACAAAATATATTGATCAAATGGATCAAAACCTCTCGTATGGTTTTGGATTTGGTATCAGTATTCCTATCTATAATAATGGTAGCACTCAATCAAGTATACAGAGAGCTCAATTAGCAGAGAAAAGTGCCCGATTGAATTATGAGCAGTTGATTGAAAATTTAAAAATAGTTGTTCAACAATCCCTTGCTGACGCCAAAGCGTCCAAAAAAAGATTGGAAGCGTCAAACAAAGCTTTGGAAGCACAACAACTCGCATTTAACAATGCAACAAAAAGATTGGAGATTGGGGCCACCAATACCTTTGAATGGGAATCTCAAAAAACGCAATTAGAAAATGCTGAGATCACAAATCTCATCGATGAATACAACTATCTTTTTAATATCAAAATATTAGAATTTTACTTAGGAAAACCGCTTAAACTATAATCTACATGGCAAAGAATAAAAAAAGACTTTGGATAACCCTTGGGTTGCTGGCAATCATAGCGTTGCTCATCATTGCTGCTGTTGTCAAAGGCCAGTCCAAACCAAAAGGTGAAGCCGTAAATGTTGAAAAAGTCGAAAGACGTACAATTAAGGAAACAGTATCAGCATCTGGTCGTGTCTTTCCCGAAACCGAAGTCAAGATTTCTTCGGATGTTTCAGGCGAAATCGTTGAATTATACGTTGCAGAAGGAGATTCTGTCAGAGCCGGACAATTGCTTGCTAAAATAGACCCTGAAACATATATCTCCGCAGTACAACGTGCTGAAGCTACAGTAGCAGGTTCAAAATCTAACCTTGCAATGTCAAGGGCAAGCAAACAAGCTAGCATTGCACAGAAAGAGCAAATTGCAGCGCAACTGAAAAATGCAAAAAGAATCCTTGAGCGTAACAAACAACTGAAAGCTGAAGGTATTATTTCAGAAGCGGACTACGAACAAGCTGTAGCAAATGTTGAAAACCTTGAGGCCAACCTTAGGTCAGCCGAGGCTAATATAAAATCAGCAGAGCAAAGCATTGAGGGATCGAAGTATAATGTGGAATCTACTGAAGCCACATTGAATGAGATGAAGACAAGTCTGAGGCGAACAACCATTACATCTCCTGTTGATGGTGTCATTTCAACATTAAATGTTGAGCAGGGAGAACGTGTTGTGGGAACAATGCAAATGTCTGGAACAGAATTGATGCGAATAGCTAACCTGAGCAGCATGGAGGTTCAAGTGGATGTTTCTGAGAACGATATAATCAGAGTATCATTAGGAGATAAAGCGGAAATTGAAGTGGATGCATATCTCGATAAAATATTTAGTGGTGAAGTTACCGAAATCGCCAACTCCGCTTCAAATGTGATTGGAGCCACGGCATTGAATACAGATCAGGTAACAAACTTTATTGTAAAGATCAGGATAGATCGCGAATCTTATGAAGATATGATCATCCCTGGCAAGAAATTCCCTTTCCGTCCTGGAATGTCTGCATCTGTAGACATATACACCAATGAGGTTAAGGATGTTCTAAGTGTTCCAATTCAAACTGTGACAGCCAGAGAACTGGATGAAGATGGTAAGGTTTCAAAAGACGCTGATAAAAACGAATTTAAGGAAGTTGTTTTCCTATTTGCAGCGGATACTGTAGCGATGCAAATTGTTAAAACTGGAATTCAGGATGATGAATACATTCAGATCCTGGAAGGTCTTCCAGATAGTGCGGAAGTTGTAACAGGACCCTATGCCGCCATTTCAACCAAACTTGAAGATGGAGACGCTGCACATAAGAAAAAAGATAAAAAGGATAAGGACAAAGATGACTAAAGCCTGTGCACTTATCATATTCATTAAGAATCCTGAAGAAGGAAAAGTAAAAACGCGTTTGGCTGCTGGTATTGGCAGCCATTCTGCTTTGAAGGTTTACCATAAGTTGCTTGATATAACAAAGCATGCTGCTATCAAATCAGATACCGATCGATTCCTCTTTTACAGCAGTGAAATTAAGCTTGAAGATAATTGGCCTGAAGACATGTTTAAGAAACATTTGCAACAAGGCGTTGACCTCGGTGATCGAATGTTGAATGCATTTCAAACTGTACTTCAGAAATATGAGAGCGCAATAATTATCGGTTCGGATTGTCCGGGAATATCGCCTGAAATAATAGAAGAGACCAAAACAGCGCTGATTAAATATGATTGTGTCATCGGACCCAGCTATGATGGAGGCTATTATTTATTGGCCATGAAACAATTGATTCCAGAATTATTTAAGGATATCAAATGGAGCAGTACATCAGTTTTATCCGACACCATAAAAGTCTTAAATAAAATGGGCTTAAGCTTTTTAAAATTAAGCCCACTCAGAGATATCGACACCATCGAGGATCTCGCTTATTTTCCAGAACTAAACCCTTAAAGATCTATTCTTCTGACATGTTTGATTTTACTTTGTCAGACAATACATCTTTGTGTACCATAATGGCTACTGTTTTCATTTTAGCATAGGCTTTGGACATGTATAAATATCCCTTGTAAGGACTGATTTCACCCCAGCTATTTTTAATTATATAATATTCGTTCCCATTTTGATCCTTTGCAGAACCAACAATATGCATCAAATGGTCATCTGTCGTAGAGTAGCTTTCAAAATGTTCTTGTCTCAATTCAGCCGTAACATCGACTTCATCACCAGGAGAGCTAAACAGATCTTCCCTAGAGGCATCTTTTGGCAATACGGCAATACCTTCCCTTCCGGAAAATCCTTTTTCACTTACATCACCATCCCAGGCTACAGAATAACCTTTTGCTATCGCATTGTCAATTGTGTTCATCAACTCATCGAGCGTAACATTGTAGAAGGCTCCATTGGAGTAGTTATCAGGAATCTCTAAAATGAATTTGCTATTATATGGGTGATGCGTGAAAGAAGATAAACTGATATAATCTGAAGCATCTAACTCCAATTCCGCTGCAAGACTTGCAGGCGTATAAGTTTTATCATTGTATTCAAACTCAGCAGGAAAGCTACCAATATATGCAGCCAATATACTTTCAAATGCCGGCATCCATTTTTTACTCAACCGCTTTGATTTTAAAATGCCATCCAGAAATCCTTTAAGTCCGGCTTCCATTTCACTGTGGTTGTGGCTGGACTCCCCTTCCATTAATCCTGTATAGACCGATTCAGGAACAACACCTTCCTTGGCTATCATTCTTATCAGGTCATGAGAAAGACTACCTTGTGAAAAATTGGCTTTACCCTGACGCAATACATAATTGCGGGCTTTGTCTTTGTAAATATTATGAACGACAAACATTTCGGATAAGTCGTGTTCGCCTTTGCCCTGACGCATCAATTCAGATTCAATAAAAGACGCCGTGGCAAAACTCCAACATGTCCCTGTTCGAGATTGATTTTTAATTGGCGTGCAATTCAGGTCTTTGCTATGCGTAAATTCGTATTGTGCACTAAGGCTAATTG
>JABDJE010000310.1 GCA_013002625.1 Saprospiraceae bacterium
GGGTTCTACTGCTTCACTGACCGTTGATCCGGGATTCTTTTTAACCAATCTATGTCGAGCGATAAACTTCTTGGATATTGGTGTTTCAATTGGAGTAGCATAGTCATAGTAAGAGACGCTGTTAAAGCCTGCAAAGGGATGAAATACCCTCGGTTTATATTGATTATCAGGCAATTTGATAAAGGAGTGATGCTGTCGTACGGTCACTGCCGAAGAAGTAGGAGTAACGCTTCTTACCCACTCTCCGGTAGCTTCTCCTGTGAATGTGAGCATGGCATCAAATTCGGAATTATCCGGAAAAGACTTTGTGCGCTCCATCCATACCGCACTCCTGGTCTTATCAAATTTATAGGTTCCCTGCTTTCGCTGCTTTAACCGTCTGGCGACACCGTGCATATCGTGCATCAACATGGGTGTTAAATCAATTTGGTGCACGGATTTATCTTCAGATGCAATAACATCAAATCCCCAAATTACTGATTGGGCAAAAGCCTCCTCAACAGCTTTTCGTTCCAGGGCATTATCGCTGACTGCGCGATAATCCAGGTTGCGCTGAATCAATAATATACGAGGGCCAATTTTTACAAATCGTACTATACGGTCATCGCCCAGTTGACCTCTGTCTAACCCTATATCGTTAGAACCTAATCCGGCCGATAGAGAATTGACATACAAAAAATCTTGGTTTAATTTGTCTGCAGGGATTTCAAGAATAATCGTTCCTTTTTGATCATCCCATGTAAAATTAAAGAAGCCTTCGTACTTGCTTTCTTGGGCGAATAAAGAAGTTGTCATAGCCACTAATAGCAGCAAATAATAAGTCTTCATAACTTTTTCTTTTTTGATATGACAAGATAGAATGTCATTGTGATAAGAGCGGTCATTAGACCAAAAAACTCTCTGACCAATTCGATATAGGGAGATGACGCCTTCATGGAATCGGCGATATCAGGCATTCCATCATTTATCCAGTCCAAAAGCTCAGGTATATAAAATGATGCAGATACCAGGAGGGTAATAGTCAATACAAGGCAAAACCAAAAATGATAGGATCCTCTAAAAGCTAAAAATGCGATAACCGAGATCATTAAATAAACTATGATCCAAATCAGTCCATCAGGATCATTCCATTGGACTATGGCAAAACTAAGATATAGAATGGCGAGGAATAAGTGTACATACTTCATCGAAACAAGATTAGCCCCAACAATTTACAAAAGCCCACGATTCCTTGGGAAATATCCCAGGAATCTGTGGGCAACCAACATCACTTCAGGGCTTCTCTTTCATTTCTTCAGCCTAAATGGAAGCTGAAGAAAAAGATTGGTGTATTCTTTCGGCGATTATTCGCTATCGTCGCATTGATCTTTAAGTTCTTTCAGGTCTTCTTTGCTTGCAACTTCTACCTGCGAACCATCTTCATATTCCACTGTGACCGGAAATACTACTGTAGGTCTCCCTTGAGGGTTATCAACGGTATGTAACCAAGCTCTGATAGCATTCTTTAAGGTCTGTGGATTAGCAGCCTCTAAAACGGAGCCATTAGGGAATTCGATTGAAAGAGGAAATACCAAGTCAAAACAAGCAGCTCTCAAACCTCTTCCTGGTCTCCATGGTCGATCGTGATATTTGCGGTGACAGGCAGCTCGACGTGCTCTTAATTCTCCCCTGTCATCAATTGTAATGACTTGTCCGTCTTCCGAAAGAACCTCAAAAGGAAATGCGAGGTGCGGACGTCCGTCAACTTCCGGATTTTCTTCGCGCCAACCCTTGATGGTTTCTTTTAATTCGTCCTTTCCATCAACACTTACTGATGTGCCGTCAGGGAATTCAATTGTCACGGGAAAAATCAAATTATAGCATCCATGTCGACCAATTTTCATGGCACTTTCCATACTGAATACTGCTTCGTCAACATAATCTTCAACACTGATCAATTCTACGTCTTCAGACTCATTACAAGAAGTGATCAGGCCAAAAAAGGCAATCAAGATTACTGCCAAAAAACTAAATTTAAAAAATGAACTTTTCATGGTAAATAAGATATTTCGAAGTTGATCAAGCCTGATGTTCTTTTTTTGTGATGTGAAAATCAACTTCATGGGTTATAAAATTTGTTGTACAACCCTAAAAGCATACCAACTTATATTTGTACTCATTGAAAATCATTTTTTATGTCAATTTCAGAAAAAGACATAACCGATCGATCAGATATCGAACTTCTTGTGTCTGATTTTTATAAGAAAGCATTGATCGACCCTGTGATCGGTTACTTCTTTACAAAAGTCATTGTACTAGACCTCGATGTACATCTTCCCAGGATCATAGACTTTTGGTGTTCATTACTTCTGGGACACTCATCATTTAAAGGGAATCCGATGGTAAAACATATCGCATTAAATCGAATTGAAAAGATAACAGATCAACATTTTAACAGGTGGTTATCTTTGTGGAATTTAACCGTCGAAGAACACTTTAGAGGTCCGCAGGCAACTGAAGCTATGAAGCGCGCAGATCAAATCGCCGGTCTTATGAAGCATAAAATCAACATTGACGAAATGCTATAAATAACTTGTCAAATGCTCACTCGACAAAGCGATCTGATACATCACTGGAGGGTATCATACATGACTCTTGTTTGCCGAACCAACGATATCTGTTTCGGGCAACCCAATGATAGATAAGATCCCTAATCTGCTTAGGTATGATAACAGTTAAATAGAGATAGGGCCAAAACCCCTTTAACCTGCGAACTACCGATAAGAAGGCAGCAGAGTGTTCCAAAGTTTCTCCTCCTGAATGAACTTCGACAGTATTGTACTCAACAACATCACTTTCCCTGCTCTGAAGTGTGCCGAATCGAAATACCTGATCTATATCCCTTTTTAAAACAAATTGAACAAATGAGTTGCACAAATTGCAGACTCCGTCAAATCTGATAATGTCCTTATTGTCGTGATTAAAAGTGGTAGCAAATAAAACACGCGATTTGAACAAAAGTAGATAGGTCACAAAAATGAATGAACCAATTAAAAAACTATCGCGCAACAATACTCTGAAAGAGCCGGGCATAAGAACTACCAACAAGTAAAGAATGAAAAACCCAATTCCAAAAATGATTAAACGCGACTTACTTTTAGTCACCATATTAAAGTAATGCTGAAAGCGCTGAATCAATTTTTTAGAATAAAGAGGGATCCAAAATGCCAGGTAGATGGCAAGGTAATGAGCAAATGCAATATTCATCATTAGTAAAATCATACCATGAAAGAATACTGCCAGTCCAGTGAAAAAACGGAAAAGAATCGGGTTGAAGATCACCAACAAAAAGCCTATTTCAAAAAGGATCGTAAACCAATCTCCCAATTCCCAAAAAGGATAGAAATTAAAATTTTCAAATAGACTCGCCAGGTAATCTTGTTTTTGTTGAACATAAAAGTTGCGTAAATAGAAGGCACGCAGCATAGAATCAGATAAACTTAACCATCCCGATACCAGCTTTATGAGGCCCGCAGTGAAAAATCCAAAACCCAAAGCCATCGATAAAAGGGATAGTGGCCAGTTTTGAATCTTTCTTTGAGCTGATTTGAAAATAAACTGATCGACGCTGAAATACTTTCCCCATCCGGAAAAGGACATCAGAAGCAATGTAAACCATACCAGAAATGAGTGATCAATCTTTCCGGAACTGAATATAAAACCATTATTGATTATAATTAGAAGGGCAGTTAATATCCCGGAGGTCCTTGTAAAGAATCCTACAGATACTGCAAAAAACCCGATGATAATAATGATATCCGTAATTTGAAAATAGATCAGCTCTGGCATACTATTGAAAAAGCCACTAAACAGAGGGGGCGGATTGAATATCCCGTTCGGGAATCGACTGATTCGATGCGCATACTGCGGTATACCAATGAGCAGAACAATAATGATCGTATAAAAGATTCGATAAACACCTAATTGTTCCGCCTTGCATGAATATACAGTAAAAATCCACTCTTGGTAAGCCGAATACAGTCGTTTAACCATCAGTCAACTTTATTTCATCAAGCGTATTTATACTGATCGTTTCCCCTGATTTAAAACCACGTATTTCTTCTATTCTTCGAAGATATAAATGGTCGTGATCTTGAATTATTTCTTTTGAAATATTATTTACAAACCATTTTTTGAATACTGCAAGATCTTCTTCCTGTATTGGAGGGTACCGAATATCCAAAATGTATTTTTTATAATTTTCCGGTCCTATTGCTGATTTGATGATCCCATAATATTTCTTTTGAGCCGAATTTTCTGTTTTCACATTTCCAGAATTAAAAAACGCCAAATCGATCATCCTTGAAATTGCAATTTTAGAGACTGAAGTATTCAGAATATCCAGGTCATATAAGATCGTATCCCCAGGCTGCCGAACAAGTACAATTTTCCTGTCAATTAATTTATACGTGTTACCGTCGTTGTCTATCCTGGAAAATCCAGGCATCATAAATGATGGATACGGCTCTCTCACAATCAACCCATATACGAGTTGCAGACTTATTACAACAGGAAAGAGTAGAAACAGTATAATTACAAACCGATTAGCATTCATTTATATAGAATCATTGCCTGTTCATATACTTAACCGTCAAATCATTTATTAATTATCTAAGCGATGGTTCCATGTTGAAATGCTAGTTTTCGTAAACTGCTTTTCTCTTTTCCATTTGAGCAATAAAAGATTCTTTTAGGTCATTGGAAAGCATAAATGCCGCGTTGTATGTCCCAATATAATT
Organism: Saprospiraceae bacterium; assembly: GCA_013002625.1. Lineage (GTDB taxonomy): Bacteria > Bacteroidota > Bacteroidia > Chitinophagales > Saprospiraceae > RFSX01. Next base: position 4,779 of record JABDJE010000310.1, read on the forward strand.
CAATGAATCATGAACAGTGTGATCCCTGGTATATTGTAAATTTTCCTTTATCCCTTTTACAACCAAAGGCGATTTTGAAGCGATAACCTCTGCGATCTGAATCACCTCGCTCATCATGGCTTCTTTGGTTTCAAGGCATTTATTGACCATTCCAATAGAGTTGGCTTCTGATCCGAATATTGTTCGACCAGTAAAGGCGATTTCGGCCATTATTCCCGGATTCAGAATTTTAGGTAATCGCTGCAACGTCCCGATATCCGCAACAAGGCCCATGTCAATTTCTTTAATAGAGAAATAAGCATCATCTGTGCAATAGCGCATGTCACAAGCAGATATAATGTCCACACCGCCCCCAATACACGCTTTGTGGATCGCCGCAATAACAGGTTTCCTACATATTTCAATCGCTGAAATACAATCTTGCAATTTTTTAATAAAATCTCTTACCTGGATACGCTTGCGTCCTTCACAGGAAATACTTTCGTGTTTATTCATGTCCATCAAAAGCGCCAAATCAATTCCAGCACAAAAGTGCTTGCCATGACCGCTTAATATGATAACACGAACGTCCTCTCGATTATCAAGGTGTTCAAAGATATCTTTCATTTCCAACCATGCCTCCAGATGCAAAGAGTTAGATTTTTGAGGTCGGTTAAATGAAAGGTGAGCTATATGATCGTTCACATCCAGGGTAAAATTGGTACAATCCATCTTTCGCTTTTTTATGACATTACAGGAGCATGAAGAATACCGCCATCATTAACTAATACAGATCCGGTCATGTAAGATGAGGCCTCACTAGCCAAGAAGACGGCCAATCCTGCCATTTCATCTGGCATCGCCATTCTTCCCAGAGGAATATTTTTCTTAAATCGTTTAAGGTTATTTTCATCGGACCACAAGGCAGCGCTCAATTTTGTTTTTACCAATCCAGGGCAAATCACATTGACCCGGACGTTATCCTTTCCCCATTCAGCAGCTTGATTTTGGGCCAACATCACTAAGGCTGCCTTACTCAGATTATATGCAGCAAAACCGGCAGTTGCATGAATTCCTTCGATAGAACTGATATGTATGACGCTTCCCCCTCCTACAGCCTTCATATGAGGAAAAGCCAATCGACTTAATTCTAGAGGTGCATTCAGATTAATATCCATAGTCTTTTGATATGCCGCCATCGGCATATCTTCAATGGGACCGAAATATGGGTTTGTACCGGCATTATTTATCAGTATATCGATCCGTCCGTAGGTATCAAGTGTCGCCTTTATCAGGTGTTGGCGTTGCTCCTCATTCGCCACATGACAAGCT
>JABDJE010000325.1 GCA_013002625.1 Saprospiraceae bacterium
CTTCTTCATATTTGACAACAGCATATTCCCAATTTACCCGAAAGAGTTTGCAATCGTACCCAACCAGGGCGTTACTTTGAGGGCATCCTCAACAAATGCTTTTGGTCCTCCGGAATACTTCTATGTGGAGATGGATACAACAGAGGCCTTTAACAGTCCTTTCCTAATGCAAACAGAAGTGCTCGCATATCCAGGACTTATTCGATGGACGCCAAATGTTACATTGGAAGACGAGACCGTCTATTATTGGCGCGTTGCTCCAAAAGATAATAACGGAACCGCGAAGTGGAATAAAAGCTCATTTGTATATCTTGAAAATGGTTCCGAAGGATGGAACCAAAGCCATGCTTATCAATGGGGCAGAGATGATTACAGGAATTATGAATACAATATTGAGAATAGAGGTTTCCTCTTTGCCGAGGACCTAAAAGAAATCCGTGTTAAAAACGGAACATTCAGGTCTACACGGCCGAGCATAAGTTATCAGACTTCAAAATCAGAATACATTGAGTTTGACTTGCATATAAAAGCAGGACTCTATATAAGTTCATTTGATGGATCAACGGGTATACCTATGACGAATGAAGTGCCCGCATTATATGATAGTTATTTTGGAAGTCCATGGGCTGAGGACTGGATGAACTTCCCATATAACACCTACAACAAGGCAGAAAGAGCCAAAGCAATTAATTTCATTGAAAATGCCGTACCAGATGGTAACTATATTGTCATTTATACTATTCAGAACAGTGATCTAAACCGGCATTATGAACCGGAAGAATGGGCATCGGATGGTGATAATGGAGATCTTGATTTAAAATCTTTATTGGAAGGTTACGGAGCCCAAAGAATTGATGAACTGATTGCCAATCCCACCCCATATATTTTTGTGTTCAAAAAGAATGATAGTTCTTTTACGCCAATAGAAGTGGTTGCACCAACGGTCACGGATGAAATAGAAACAGAGTTTAAAATCCTTGGACGATGGTTTGAAGGCGATGTAACATCAACCACCATAGGACCAGCTGTAGAGTGGAATAACCTACTTTGGGATGTTGGTGAGATTGATGCTCAAGATACTTTTCGATTAGATGTATATGGCGTGAGAGGAGATGGATCAGAGGAATTGTTATTTCATGATGTGCAGGAATCAAACCTTGACTTAAGTGGCGTGAATCCGGCTGAATATCCTCAATTGAAATTGAATTTCTTCGCGCTTGATGATGTAATGCGGTCTTCTCCACAGATGACGCATTGGAGAGTGATGTATAAAGAAAAACCAGAACTGGTAATAAATGTAAATGAGAAATTTGATTTCAACTCGGATACATTATTTCTGGGCAAAGATCTTGCACTGAGTACCTTGGCGACCAACATTACAAATACAGATATGGACAGCCTCCTGGTCAAGTATACAATAGTTGATGAGTTTAACGAAGAAATAAATATTTACGAACGCCTGGCCCCAGTTGGAGGCTCACAAAGCCTGGGTATAGATTTCACACATCCGACGAATGACCTTATTGGCTTGAATCAATTCAGGGTTGAAATCAACCCCAATATGGATCAGGAAGAACAATATACATTCAACAATCTTGGCGTTATTGACTTCCTGGTACAGGGAGATAATTTAAACCCAATTCTTGATGTTACTTTTGATGGGGTGCGTATAAGTGATGGTGATATTGTATCGCCATTTCCTACGATATCGGTTACTGTAAAAGACGAAAGTGATTTTCTCTACATTGATGATATTTCAAATTTTGATCTTGCAATCAGAAAATTGCCTGACCCTCAATCCAATCCAATCGATTTAACGCAAGAAAATGTTACATTCTATCCTGCGAATTCGGCAAACGGAAATTTGGCCAGATTAGAATTGGCTGGTGAGTTCGAGAGTGGTGATTATGTTCTTTATGTTCAGGCCTCTGATGCATCCGGCAATTTATCCGGAGACCAGGAGATGGAAATTAGGTTTACTGTTGTTGAAGAAGCCAGGGTATCCAATATCTTAAATTACCCTAACCCATTCTACACGAGTACGGACTTTGTATTTACATTAACCGGATATGAAGTACCTGAAATATTTACAATCCAAATCATAACCTTGTCCGGGCAAGTTGTTCGAGAGATTACCAAGGATGAAATGGTGAATCTTAAAATCGGAATCAATCGACCTGCTTACAGATGGGATGGTACAGATGAAAGTGGTAACAAACTTGCCAATGGCATATATTTCTACCGTATTATCACTTCAGATGATGGAGAAAGATTTGGACAAATGAATAACACGTCAATAGATAACTATTTCAAGAATGGATTTGGTAAATTGGTGATTATGCGATAATCATCAATTGACTGAATTAGAAAAATATACATTAAAACGATGGGGAACAGCCTTGATAATAGGCCTGTTCTCCATTTTACTTTTATACCTTAACCTGCTATCTCCGCTGATGCCTGGAGATGATTACCTCTACAGCTTAAAAATCCCTTCGGATCATTATCTGGGAGACCAGCCTATTCAAAGCCTCCGTGATTATTTTGAGTCACAGGTAAATCATTTTTACAATTATAATTATCGCGTATTGCCTCATGCCATTCTGCAAGCAATACTTCTGCTACCACCATGGCTATTCGATATTCTGAATACTATGGTATTTCTTGCGCTACCCGCTATTATAATGAGAGGGACAAAGGTGACCAGGGCCAATTACCTCCCGTGGTATGCTATGATCCTGCTATTTCTCTGGATCTTTCACTTTGATCTCGGCCGGTCCTATTTCTGGACCACAGGGGCCTTGAATTATAGCTGGATTTTAATACCGCAATTATTGTACATCCATATCTTGTTGGATCACAATAGCCAAAATGGACGTGGCCAATCAAAGCTTCTCATTTTCCTGGCATTGTTAATTATGATGACCAACGAGCAGGTCGTGTTGTCCTTATTTGCAGTTACCATATGGATTTTTATAAATCGATTAATTAAGGAGAAAAAAGTAGCGGTCCCGGTTTTAACTGCGGGATTGATTCTATTGTGTGGAGGATTGATCATGTATTATTCATCGTCGATGCAATTTCGGCTTGAAAGAGAAGGGTTTAATTATGAAACGAATTCGGCCAGGTGGATTGAGTACCTCAGGCGTGTAACTTACTATTTCATCAGCTATGCTTCGGTTGGATTAATTCTGTTTTTTCATGGTTGGACCAAATCACGCTTTGTTGATAAAACAGTTTATTTAATAAGCATTGTCTTATTGTCAATGCTAGCCATGAGTCAGGCGCCTTTATTTGAGCCCAGATCAGCCATTTTTGGATTCGTGGTATTACTTATGGCCACTGTTCAGATTACAGATTTGAATAAAATCAGTGGTTTGTTCTTTGGTGTACTTATTCTTGTCTCCGGATTTTTATTTGCTGAAAGAGTACCCCTGTTCCAGGAAGTCTCGTCAAGACATGAACATAACATAAGAATACTTGAAGACAAGCGCGGCAGTCAGGATTCTGTCTACCTCGATCGATTTTGCAGCAGCTATAAATACCAATGCCTTATATGTGATGATATAACGGATGATCCTTCCTATATGGACAATGAGCCTGTGGCGGCCTATTATGGTATTGAACATTTAGTCCTCAAGCCAGAGGCATCTTTGAAGCACCAAAGCCAAAAGATTCTACTTGACTTCGAAAGGGGGACCACAGCATCATATCATAGAGCAAAAGTCAGTTCTAAAAAATTGACTGATTATATTGAACTTATAGCCTGTCATTATTCAGAAGGAGAGAATCTAAATATGGCAATAGAGCTGAAGACATCGCAGAATCTCGATGAGCATATAGTTATACTGAGGGGATCCCGAAAAGGCATAAATAGGTATTTGCTATACGATCTTATTCCCCGCAATTGGCGCTTGTATTTTTTAGACTACCTTGAGTATAATGCTCCTATAAATAAGCTGGAAAATAAGTATCTAGCCAGCCATACAGTCTTTGAGCCAAATCGCTATCGCTATTATCTAATCTCACTTTATAATCTGAATAATCATGCACCGGTGGGAAAGGCAGTACGAATAGAAATACCTACAAATAATAATGGCCAATGATGTCCATGAGAGCATCACAATAAAACTTTTGTGTCCAGTTTGTATATTTGAAGCGCTGATATTTCCCATAAATAGGCAGTGATGAAGGTATTCCGCCGACATTAAATCCCATCGTCTTTTGCGATCGATAAATTGGATCAAACAACGACTTAACCACAATTTGTAAATCTGATGCTGGGAAAAGTGTCTGTTTTTTAAGCAAGCAGATAATCAGCTGAAGGTGGCCGCTTGTACATATAAAACTATAATCGACCGTACCATCATGCTTAACCTGGCCAGGAAAAGATTTCGACTCTAGAATTTGATAAAACCAGTAACGCAAAAAATTGTCTGCGCTATTTGGCGCCGCTTGATCGATATACCGCTCACACTCGATCATGCCCCTAATAGTATAAATGATGGTATGAGAATAAGCAGCATCTCCGGGTTTAAATGAAGCCTTATGAACATACCCCTTTTCAATATTTTGTGATAATGAAATAAACGCCGCTCGGAGCTTCTCGGGGAAGCTTAATTGCAAAATGTCCAAAGCTTTAAATATCGGCCAGAGTATCCTCAGATAGTAAGCAGGATTATATTCTTGATATAAATTGTACTGCTTAATTTGACCATGCTCATCGAATTGATGAATGAGCCATCGTAAGGATTGGTCGATAGACTTGAGCACATCTTCAACTTTGACTTGATCGTAGTAACAACAAAGTCCCAGAAGGATTTGAGCGCAGTCAAATACATTAATGTCTTTTGATTTTATTTGAAGCGGAAAGCTTCCATCTTCGTTTTGAATGGAGATTAAAAATAAAGCCAAATGATGTGCACTGTCTTTAAGACTTGAATCTCTCAGCACAGTGCTTGATCGAAGCAGGGTAGGGATCAGATAGCCCGTAGTCTCAGGGTAAGCAGGACCCCATTTACCCCAGGACCAGCGATATGCTGCGGACCCATTTCCATTGGTGGCATGGATACTCTTGTTTATCCAATTTAGATTAGATTTAAGCGCGCTGATTAATGCGACCTTATGTGGACGATCAGGCTGCATGGCATTATTTTAGAAATGAAGGCGTCTTTAATTTAAAGAGCCATCGCAATAGAATGTTGTTGACCTTCCAAACTTTGAAATGGGGTGTTAGATCACCGCCAAAGCTCCTAAAGAAATGTTCAATTTCTGGTATGATGCTTCCTTCCATATCGAAGCTCTTTTGCGGATTGTTTTTTATTATATGCCAAAGCAAATAACTGAAGGCATATTTCGGAGAGGTGTTAGGATAATAAAATCCAGCAAGATAATATCTGGTATTTTGATCGGAGACGGTAATAGCCCCTCCCAAAACTTTGTCATCAGAAGATGACTTCACAAGTTTGATTTCCAAATTATCAGAAGCTTTGAATGCGGTGGAAAGATTTTCCAGGACCTGTCTGTTAAATGGGACAACCCTATTCCTTGCGGCGTATGCAGCAACACAATGACGCCAAAAGGCTTCAAGATTGCTCGATTCGATAATACACGCTTCTTCAGAGTTGCGGATATTGGTTCGAACATTGCCTTTTAAATTTTCCCATAAAATATCGGTCTCTTGTGACGTGTCAATTTTGTAGGTATAGCGTGTTGACTGGTGAAAATTTTTCCAGTAAAAAGGCAATCCATTTGTAATGCTTGGGTGAAGTTGTAAATAAATAAGGTCATGCTTCGGCAGCTGTTCCAGTAAATTATTTGCAACTCTGATTTCAAAAGAAGTTTTTGAATGACGCTTTAAATTCTGTGGGTAATTATAATAAATACCTGAATAGGATGTAAGTGGCGGCATGAGCAAGAGCGTGAATCCTCTATATTTTCTAATATGAAATACCAAGGCGCCTTCTAATTTTCCATTGCCATCTTTGCACATTACAAGGTCCCAGGACCCTTTTATACATACAGCATCCATCCATTTAGGAGAAAAGTGGATAGGTGGATTCAAGGCTTCCAGAACCTCAGTGTATGTTTCCTTTTTGCTGATGCTTCTCGATTTACGATCTAAAGTAAAGCATTCAATGGAAAAGACAATTTAAATGATAAAATCATTAGATAATCATACCCGCACCAACAGTACTATTGCTTCCCTCATCAATTAGAATAAGACTTCCAGTTATTCTGTTTTTACGATACGCATCGACAAAAAGAGGTTTGGTGGTGCGTAAAACAACACGTGCCACATCATTCATTTTAATCTCGTCGTCTTCTAAATTTCTATGAAGGGTATTGATATCAAGTTTGTAGCGAATTTCTTTGACTATACACCTGATATTTTGCGTTGTATGCATGAGCGCATACTTGCCTCTTAATTGGAGGGGTTTGTTTTGATCAAACCACACGACCATAATTTCAATATCCTGCGTTACTGTAGGGCTGTTATTTGCCCGTACGATCATATCTCCTCGGCTTAAGTCATAATCATCCTCAAGGAGTATGGTAACCGATTCAGGAGGAAAAGCTTCGTCCTGTTCACCTGCTGGACCGTTTATTTCAGCAATCTTGGTTGTAAATCCCGAAGGCAGTAACATCACCTCATCGCCTTTTTTCATAACGCCACCTGCTACACGACCTGCGTAGCCGCGATAATCATGGTAATCATCCTTATTTGGTCTGACTACATACTGAACAGGAAATCTTGTATCAATAAAGTTGTGATCGCTGGCAATGTGTACATTTTCAAGATAGTACATTAACGTTGGGCCATCATACCAAGGTGTTTTATCGGATCTGTTGACTACATTATCACCCATCAAAGCTGAAATCGGAATAAAATGAATATCATTTACATCCAACTTGGCGGCAAACTTTTCAAAATCATCTTGAATCTTATTATAAGCCGCCTCATCATAATCGATCAAATCCATTTTGTTGATACATATAACAACATGAGGGATTTGTAGCAATGAGGCAATGATAGCGTGTCTTTTAGTTTGTTCAGCTACACCATTTCGCGCATCGATCAATATCAGCGCCACATTTGCAGTTGATGCACCCGTTACCATATTTCTTGTGTATTGAATATGGCCCGGTGTGTCCGCGATTATAAACTTTCGTTTTGGCGTAGCGAAATATCGATACGCTACATCGATTGTAATACCTTGTTCGCGTTCTGATTTTAGACCATCGGTTAGTAATGCAAGATTCACGCCTTCTTCACCCCTTCTTTCTGTTGCTTGTTTGATGGCATCGTATTGATCCTGATATATTGATTTACTATCATAAAGTAATCTACCGATCAAGGTCGATTTACCATCATCCACTGATCCGGCAGTTGTAAATCGAAGTAATTCGCTGTTTATATTTTGATCTTCCAATTGTCTCTTTTTAAATGAGCTTAAAAATAACCTTGTTTCTTTCTGTCCTCCATGCTGGTTTCACTACGCTTATCGTCGGTCCTTCCTCCTCGCTCTGTAACACGGGTTGTCGCTACTTCTTCGATAATATCTTCCACAGTTTTAGCGTCTGATTTCCAAACCCCGGTACAGGTCATATCGCCGATGGTTCTGCATCTAACAGTTTCCTTGAAAACTTTTTCTTCTGGTTTTTTGGCAATGAAGGGACTGTCTGCAAGTAAAACACCATCTCTTTCAAAAACATCCCGCTCGTGCGAGAAATACAGAGAAGGCAATTCAACTTTTTCGTATGCCAGGTATTGCCAGACATCCAGCTCGGTCCAATTACTGATTGGGAAAACTCTAAAGTGTTCTCCAATATGATGATTACCATTAAAGATGTTCCATAATTCAGGACGTTGATTCTTGGGATCCCATTGCCCGAACTCATCTCTGTGTGAGAAGAATCTCTCCTTGGCACGGGCTTTCTCTTCATCTCTTCTTGCACCACCCAACGCAGCATTATACTTTCCCTTTTCAAGGCTATCCAGCAGGACAGCTGTCTGCAAAGCATTTCTACTGGCATTGACTCCTTTTTCCTCAGTAACCATACGATTATCAATGGCATCTTGAACAGAACCAACAATTAGTTTGGCACCCAATTTTTCAACCATCGCATCTCTGAACTGGATTGTCTCAGGAAAGTTGTGCCCAGTATCTATATGTAATAATGGAAACGGAATTCTTGCTGGAAAAAAGGCTTTGTGTGCCAGATGAACCATTAAGATTGAATCCTTCCCTCCGGAGAACATCAACACAGGGTTTTCAAACTGTGCTGCAACTTCTCTCATTATGTAAATGGATTCAGACTCCAATTCCTTAATATGATTTATGTTGTAATTCATTTAAGTTATTTAGATGTATGTTCTAATCTATTTGTATTAACGGAGCGACAAAATTAAACACTTTAGATACAGATTGCTCAATACTGAGGTCATTTGTTTTAATTATTAAATCTGCGTCCAGGGGCGCCTCAAAAGGGGAATCGATTCCTGTGAATCCTTTTATCATTCCTGAGCGCGCTTTTTTATATAATCCTTTAACATCGCGTGCTTCACATACCTCCAAGGGTGTATCAACGAAGATCTCATAGAACATGTCTTCACCGATAATCTCTTTGGCATGTTTGCGAATTGCAATTGTAGGGCTTACGAAGCTGCACAGACAAATTACGCCGGCTTCATTAAAGAGTTTAGCGATTTCGGCAACACGACGTATATTTTCCTGTCTGTCCTCCAGCGAAAACCCAAGATTCTTATTAATGCCTGCTCTGGTATTATCCCCATCAATTACCTGAATGAAATAGCCTTTTGAAAACAAAAGCTTTTCAAGTCCTTGTGCGATGGTGCTTTTCCCTGAGCCGGATAAACCAGTGAACCAAAAGGTTTTTGCTTTTTGGTTCAGAAACTGCTCTTTGTCTTGTTTATTCAGCAGCTTATCAAATATGGGGTGAATATTTTCCATTGCTATTTTTTATAGCTGTATACACTTTCGATAATACGTACAACATTTAGACCATCTTTTGCACTGGTCATTGGAATTGATTGGTTTTCTTTTGCATGCCCTGCATTTAAATAAACCTGAGACAAGTTTGCTATGTTATTCGATGGCATGGATTCTATATTATCATCCAGAGGGATATCGGAGTATTCTACCTTATTCATATACTGACCCGATATTTTCACAGTCCCTTTTTCGCCAATAATTGTCAATGTACTTTCAAAATTATGGTCGTAATTGGCAGTGGTGTACATAAAGCTCCCGATAACTTTATCCTGTGTTGTAAAGTTAAATGAACAACTATCTTCAAAATCGATGGTATCGCCATGATTGAAGTTTGCAAATAATGCATTTTCAATATGAATTGGGCCAAACATCCAATACAGTGTGTCTACATAATGGGAGAATTGAGTGTACAAAGTGCCTCCATCTAAATCTGCTTTGCCACGCCAGTTGCTTGATGCATAATAATCCTGGTTGCGATTCCAATAACAAGCTACGTTGATCATATAAATAGAGCCTAGAGCATGGGTATCAATAATCTTTTTAAGCCAAGTGCTGATGGGTGAAAACCTGTTTTGCATTACACAAAATATATTTTTCCCATTGTCTTCAGCTGCAGAAATCATTTCTTCGCAGTCTGATGAATTGGTACTAAAAGGTTTCTCACAGATGACATCATAACCTGCTTGAAGCGCTTTCATGGTATGGGTCTTATGTAAATGGTTGGGACTGCAAACGCTAACAATATCAAAGTCATATTTTTGGTTGAGGAAAGTATCAACAGTAGGATGGTTTGGAATGTCTGTCAAGCCAGTCCCATTAAGTTCACATGTTGCTATGAGCTGGAATTCTGGCAATAGCGCTATTGCGGCGGCATGTTTCTTTCCAATATTTCCTAATCCAATTATACCAACCTTCATGCATTAACTGTTCATTATATCCCGGTAAGATTTTCGGGCGAATAAAAAGAGCAAAGATGTGAAAACCCCGGCAAAGAAACCCAGAACAGCAAAATATAATACAGACTTGGATGAAGATTTAATTGGCGGAATAGGCGCGTCGATCAATTGAATAAAAGGCGTTCGGTTTTCAAGTGCAATAGAAGCGATTTGAACCTGTTTTTCAGCTTCTCCAATCATAAGCAATAACTTCTGTTCCTCTGTTCTTAGTTGCTTCTCTTTCAATTTATCCTGTTGCCTGAATAGATTTTGATACCGATCCTGAAAATCTGCCAGTTGGTATTGCACCGCGCTGAGTCTGTTTATAATTGAATCATATTTTGATTTGATAATATTGTATTCATACTCTTGCTTTTCGATCGCCTTCTCGACATAGTAAGTACTTAGTTTATCGAACAAGGTATTCACGAATAAAATTGACAGATCCTGATTAGCAGTTACGATACTTAGCTGCATTATTCCGGTAACTTCTGAATAATCACTAAAAAAGGCCGGACTGGTATTTTTATCGCCTACCAATAATCTGTGCAAATGTTTGAGCGCTTTATTATCTATGATATCGAAGGCTTCTGTATTTGCAGAACTGAAATGAAATCCCTCCAGACTTAAGTCGTCTTCAGAAGATCCAAATGAAAGCAGTCCTTTGCGATACCATTTTTTTTCATTTTCAAAATTAGAGATCAAGTGATTGGCGAGATAATTGGTTGAGCCGTTAAGTTCTGTTTCGGTGAATAATGTGCGCTCAGCAATATTTCTACTTAAAGAGAGCTCAACGATTTTGTCCAAATTGGATTCTGTTTGTCCAATGCCGAACCCAAATTGACCAAGAATACCGCTTAGGCTTCCAAAACCCTGACGCGCATCTTCGTTGAGCATAAAAGTCAAATCCGCCTTATACCTTGGGGGATTATTCAAGTTAAGAACACACAACAATACAGCGGCGAGTATTCCTGCAATTACAATGCGAAATTTATATTTCAAAAACTCACCTATGTAGGCATTTACCTGGAGGATGAGCTCCTTTAAACTGAAATCTTTGTGGTATTCCTCTTGCATAACTAGTGCACAATATGCTGAAGCAATTTACGCATATCCTCAAGTTTAACCCCTTTTCTGGTAGAATAATCCTGAAGTTGATCTATATCAATCCTGTTGATTCCAAAATATTTGCTTTGGGGATGTGCAAAGTACCACCCCGAAACAGAAGCCGCCGGGTACATGGCAAAAGACTCAGTCAGAGAAATACCGATCTTGTGGGTAACATCCAATAAGTCGAATAAGCTTTGTTTTTCCGAATGTTCCGGACAGGCCGGATAGCCAGGCGCAGGTCGGATGCCTCTGTATTTTTCATGGATCAGTTCTTCATTTGAAAAATGTTCATCTGGATCATAGCCCCAATAATGGTTTCGTACGCGTTGATGTAGTTTTTCAGCAAAAGCTTCAGCCAACCTGTCGGCCAATGCTTTGAGGAGTATGGCGCTGTAATCATCGTGTTGCGCTTCGAATCTTTTTACATGCTCCTCGATTCCAATGCCCGAGGTGACAGCGAAAGCGCCAATATAATCCTTCAGACCACTTTCTATGGGTGCTATAAAGTCGCTTAAACAATGATAGGGCTTGCCAGGTGCTTTTTGAGATTGCTGTCTTAAGTTGAACAACGTTGAGCACACTTGTCCTTGTTCATCAAGTACTTCGATATCATCATCATTAATTGTTCTGGCTTCGAATAAGCCCAATGCAGCCCTAGCTGTCAACCAGCGCTCGTCAACAATCCGCCTTAACATACTTTGGGCATCATTGAACAATCTGGTCGCTTCAGCACCTTTCTCTGGGTCATTAAGAATGGCAGGGTATTTACCGCGCAACTGCCAGCTGTAGAAAAATGGTGTCCAGTCTATTGTATTGATCAAATCCTCTATCTCATAATCATCAAAGTAATGAAGGCCTGGTTTATTTGGGACTGGCGGAATATAGTTCTGCCAATCAATCTTGAGCTTGTTGGTCCGGGCTTCCTGTATACTGATAAATGGACGTTTATCATGTGCTCCGGCTCTTTTTTCTCTGACTTGCTGATATTCTTTTTTGGTTTCTATGTAGAAGTTATCTCGATCATTTTGATATGATGCCAGGAGTTTTGATGCTACAGCAACACTTTTGGAAGCATCCAGAACGTGAACGACCGGACCTTTGTATACGGGATCTATTTTAAGTGCAGTGTGGGTCCTTGAAGTCGTGGCGCCTCCGATCAATAAAGGAATTTGTAAGCCATTTTTTTGCATTTCTTCAGCGACAAATACCATCTCATCCAAGGAAGGGGTAATCAATCCACTTAATCCGATGATGTCAACATTTTCATCAATAGCGGTTTGAATGATTTTATCTGCAGGGACCATCACACCTAGATCAATTATCTCATAGTTATTGCATGCAAGCACAACACCGACAATATTTTTTCCTATATCGTGCACATCGCCCTTTACCGTCGCCAACAGAATTTTCCCTTTAGAACTGTTCTCAAGTTTATCCTTTTCAGCCTCAATAAATGGTGTCAGATAGGCTACTGCTTTTTTCATGACACGGGCACTTTTAACGACCTGCGGTAAAAACATTTTGCCTTCACCAAAAAGCTGTCCAACCACATTCATGCCGTCCATGAGAGGCCCTTCGATTACTTCGAGACTACGATTATATTGTTGCCTGGCTTTTTCTGTATCCTCTACAATGTATTCTGTTATACCCTTAACC
>JABDJE010000339.1 GCA_013002625.1 Saprospiraceae bacterium
AGATTTAGGTGTCAAACTAAATACTACTGCCTATCTTTACAAACTTAGACGAACATCCATCGGTGGTTATGATGTTAAAGATGCATTAAATGTAGACGAATTCTGTAGTTTTCTAGAGCAAAATTAATTGAGCATAAACGTAAAAAATATCAGTAAAATTTATGGCGCTCAAAAAGCCATAGACAACATCAGCTTTAATGCTGAAGTAGGGGAGATCATTGGTTTAATTGGTCCCAATGGTGCAGGTAAGACTACTACAATGAAAATTTTAACCGGCTATATACCTCAGACCGCCGGAACTGTTGAGGTATTTGGTCATGATTTGCAAGACGAAGAATTGCAAATCAAAAAACTTACTGGCTATTTGCCCGAGCACAATCCACTTTATGGCAGCATGTATGTCAAAGAGTACTTAACTTTTGTATGTCGCGTACATAAGTTGTCGAATATCAAGGACCGGATCGAGCGGATTATAGAGCGGGTTGGATTAACGGACGAACAGCATAAAAAAATTAGTTCGCTCAGTAAGGGTTACAAACAAAGAGTAGGCATTGCTCAGGCAATAATTCATGACCCCAAGGTGCTGATCCTGGATGAGCCTATTTCTGGTTTAGACCCTAATCAATTAATAGAGATTCGAAGTCTCATCAAATCTTTAAGTGAAGGGAGGATCATTATATTCTCTTCCCATATCCTTCAGGAAATCGAATCCATATGCGACAAGGTTATTATCCTGGATAAGGGAAAAATAATTAAGGATGATTCGTTGGTTGATTTAAATGCGGCTTCACAAAATATTATTAACCTAAAACTAACATGCGTAGAAGCTATTAATTACAAATCCCTTAGAGAAATCACTGGTGTTCTCAAAATCGAAAAGTCGAATGCCGTGCAGTGCATTTTAAGATACGACATCAACGACGATCCACGCCCAGCGATTTTTGACTGGGCAGTTCAGCAAAATAATAAGATACTTGAAATGACACCGCTTCAAGAGTCACTTGAAACCATTTTCAAATCCGTTACCCAGTCATAATATGTGGAGCATATTTACAAAAGAAATACAAACTTTCTTCAGTGGCCTGACCGGCTACATCGTGCTTGTTGTATTCCTTGTCATGACGGGTCTTTTTATGTGGGTCATTTCTGACACTTCGGTATTGAATTATAATTATGCTAGCCTTGGACAGTTATTCAGTATCGCTCCCTTGGTTTTTATTTTCCTCATACCTGCCATCACCATGCAATCATTCGCAGAGGAAAAACAGCAAAGAACAATTGAGTTCCTGACGACAAAACCTTTGACCGACATTGAAATAATTCTTGGAAAGTTTGGGGCCTGTCTTACGCTTGTTATCGTAGCTATAATCCCTACTTTGATTTATTACTACTCAATCGTTCAATTAGGTTCGCCAATCGGCAATATTGATACCGGTGCTGTCATTGGGTCCTATATCGGTCTGATCTTTTTAGCAGGTGGATTTACGGCTATTGGCTTATTTATGTCGAGCCTGACAGCCAATCAGATTATTGCATTTATACTGGCGGCCTTTGCCTGTTTTTCAATTTACTGGGTATTTGAATTCCTTAGCAACCAGCCATTGTTTTATGGCAAATCAGATGATTTGGTTAAATATTTTGGCATGGAATATCATTATGATAATATCAGCAAGGGCAGGATCGATAGCAAAGATCTTGTCTACTTCCTTTCGGTAATTGTTTTATTCATCTGGCTAACAAAAATTAGTCTTGATAAACGGAAATGGTAATGCAGGGACGTAAAGGGAAATATATAATCCAAACATTAATCGTATTTGTCATTTTGCTCCTGCTGAATGCTTTGGCTAAAGAGTTTAATGTATTTATTGACCTCACCGAAGAGAAACGCTTTACACTTACACCGTCAACATCCACAATGCTGCAGGATGTTGATGATATTGTATTATTGGAAATCTTACTTGAAGGTGATCTGACTTCAAGCTTCAATCGATTGAAAGATAGAACCGAAGAAATCGTCAAACAATTCAAAGGCGTAAATCCACTTATTGAATACAATTTTATTAATCCTTCGGCAGGCACAGTAAAAGACATAAATACAGTAAGAGAAAACCTGCGTAAGGACGGCATCTTTCCTACAAATTTATTTGTAACAGAAGGGTCACAGCGTGTAGAGAAGCTCATATATCCCTATATCATCGTGAAGTATGGTGAGCGCAAAATTCCAGTGAACCTCCTTGAGCCAATTGGGCGTGGTGGCAATGAGGAAATGGCACTGAACAAGTCTGTCAGATTGCTCGAGTTTAAAATTGCAAATGCCCTAAGCAAACTCTTTCAAAAAGAACAACCCATTGTGTTATTCACCGAAGGGCATGGAGAATTACAAGGAGAGCAAACCGCTAAACTAGAGACGGATTTAAGTTCCACTATAATTACAGGACGCATTAACCTGGATAGTATTTATCAATTGGATGCGCAGGTAGATATTTTGGTGGTCGCCAAACCCCAATCTGCTTTTTCAACAAGAGATAAATTTATCATCGATCAATACATCATGCAGGGCGGAAAAGTAATTTGGCTGATTGATCAGTTTCATATCAACCTGGACAGCATCAATCGATATGGCGTCTATATTCCAAGGCCTGTAGAACACAATCTGGATGACCTTTTCTTTAAATATGGTGTCCGCATTAATAAGGACCTTGTCATGGATCTGGAAAACTCAAAGATACCTCAGGTCATCGGTATGCAGGGAGGACAAGCACAACAGGATTTGTTTCCATGGGTCTACCATCCTTTGTTACGAGGCAATAATGCTTCTGCCATCACTTCTAATATTGATCGTGTAAGCAGCACTTTTACAAGCTCCATCAAGCTATTGGAAAGTCCATTGGATTTAAATGGTACGACATTGCTAACAAGCTCTGCCAACAGTAGATTTCAGGTATATCCGATGCGCTTATCATTCGATATTCTCAAGGTAGAACAAAAGCCAGAAAAGTATAACAAGCAATTCTTGCCAGCAGCCGTTATAGTCGAAGGTCGGTTTGAAAGTTTTTATAAGAACAGAGTATCTGAAGAGATGAATTCAACACTGAATGCAATTGGTGCAGCATTCAAAGAAGTCAGTCCTGAAACTTCACAGATCTTTGTCGGAGATGGAGACATTATAAAAAACCTGTATCGCGATGGCCGCATAAGTCCTATTGGGTTTAATAAATGGGAAGGTATTACCTATGCTGGAAACAATGATTTCATTCTGAATGCCATCGACTATTTACTTGACGACTATGGATTAATA
>JABDJE010000017.1 GCA_013002625.1 Saprospiraceae bacterium
ATTCTGGTTGCATCAGCGCCTTCCTTGTCTATCTTATTGATAGCAAATACAATTGGAACTCCTGCTGCCTGAGCGTGACTGATTGCTTCTTTTGACTGAGGCATTATTTTATCATCCGCTGCAACAATAACAACAACAATATCAGTAACCTTTGCTCCCCTTGCACGCATAGCTGTAAAGGCTTCGTGACCCGGTGTATCAAGGAATGTGATTTTACTTTTCTTTTTGCCTTCTCCAACTTCTACTTCATAGGCACCGACGTGCTGAGTGATACCACCTGCTTCTCCGCTGGCTACATTGGCAGACCGTATGTAATCCAGTAATGATGTTTTACCATGGTCAACGTGCCCCATTACGGTCACGATTGGCGCTCTTGGTTTTAAATCTTTTGGATCATCTTCTTCCTCCTCCTCGAGTGTTTCTTCCTGATCTTCAACAGAGATAAATTCTACCTCATGGCCAAACTCACTTGCAACCAATTCTATAATTTCTGCATCAAGTCTTTGGTTGATGGAAATGATTACACCCAGGTTCATACACTTGGTGATAATTTCTGCAACGGTTACATCCATTAACGAGGCGAGTTCTGAAGCTGAAATGAATTCGGTTACTTTTAGTGTTGTTTCCACAGTTTCCATTTCCATCATTTCCTGCTTCTCTCTTTTCTCGGCTCTGTTGTCCCTTCTTATTTTTTGGCGTTTGTTCTTTCCTCCTCCGGAAATTCTCGCCATTGTAGCTTTAATTTTTTCCTCAATCTCTTTTTGGCTGACCGTTTTAATTTCTTCATCCTTTTTGGACTTGCCGCCTCTCTTTTCTCTTTTTAGATACTGTTCTGCAGTAACCTTTTTTCTTTTTCTTCTTCTACGTGATTTTTGAGGATCATCACCTTTAGCTGGACCGCCTTTTGATTTTTCCTGCGACTTTTCGGCCTCTTTCTTTTTAGGCTTTTCAAACTGTTCTGTATTGATTTTACCCAAAATTTTAAGTCCCTTTAACTGAGGTGCTTCTGCTCTTACAACTTCCTCAGGTTCTGGTTTTGCCTCTTCCGTTTTAGTTTCTTCTGGTGCTTCTGTCGTATCTTCTACACTTTCTACTTCAGGTTCAACTTCCTCTGGCTTAGGTTCTTCTTTCTTCTCCTCTTTCTTTTCAAGATCAATTTTACCGACAACCTTAAGACCTGCTTTTGGCTTTTCAACCGCAAATATTTCTTCTGCTTCTGCTTCTTCTTTTTCTTCTGGCTTAGGCTCTTCTTCCTTAACAGGTTCTTCCTTAGGCGCTTCCTCTTTGACCGGTTCTTCAGCTTTAACTTCTTCGGGTTTTACAATAAGGGTTTCTTGAGGTTCTTCTTGAGACCTATTGCCTATTACAAGTTTATCTGCCTTTTCTTTTACCGCAATTGAATTGCTGAATTCTTTTACAAGAATATCATACATATCATCCGATACCTTCGAAGTTGGTTTATTATCGATTTCAAAACCATTACTCTGAAGGAATTCGACGATAGTAGTCGTTCCAACATTCAATTCTTTCGCTATTTTGACAAGACGTTTCGACATGTAGTTTATTATAGTATTTTTTTTTCAGACTAATCGTCTTCAAATTCAGATTCCAATACCTTAAGCACAGCATCTATCGTTTCTTCCTCAAGGTCGGTCCTTCTTAATAATTCTTCTTTACTTAATTCTAATACACTTCTGGCTGTATCACAACCAATACCTTTAAGCGCATCAATTACCCATTCTTCTATTTCATCTGAGAATTCGTCAAGATCCACATCTTCCAGACCTGGTTCATCATCTTCTCTGTATACATCTATTTCAAAACCTGTTAATCGACTTGCCAATTTGATATTGGATCCACCTTTACCAATTGCCAACGAAACCTGATCAGGCTTCAGGAATACAGCAGCTGTACTTTTTTCTGTATTGAGATCGATGTTTGACACCTTAGCTGGCGTCAGGGCTCTTTGAATAAATAATGTAAGGTTATTCGTAAAGTTTACGATATCAATATTTTCATTTTTCAGCTCTCTAACAATTCCATGAATTCTTGAGCCTTTCATTCCAACACAAGCACCAACTGGATCTATCCTGTCATCATAGGACTCTACTGCCACTTTTGCTCTTTCACCAGGAATCCTAACAATTTTCTTGATTGTGATCAGACCGTCTTCAATCTCAGGTACTTCCTGTTCCATTAATTTTTCAAGGAACCTGCTATCGGTTCTGGACATAATAACCATAGGGTTATTGTTCTTCATGTCCACACGTTTGATTACCCCTTTAACCATATCCCCTTTTCTCAGAAAATCTCCTTTGATCATTTCTGTTCTTGGAAGAATAAGCTCACTTCCAGTGGCATCATCTATGATTAAAAATTCTCGTTTTAAAACCTGTGCAACTTCTCCGAGCACTATTTCACCAACACGATCCGAATAGCGCTTAAAGATTTCATCTTTTTCAAGTTCCATGATTCTTGATATCAATGTCTGTCTTGCAGCAAGAATCGCACGTCTTCCAAAATCTTCTAAACCCAACTGCTCGTAACATTCTTCTCCTACTTCATAGTCCTCATCGATCGATAGGGCTTCTGATACAGAAATTTGGCTCATTTCATCTGTCACCTCACCATCAGGAACAATTTCTCTTACTCTCCACATTTCAAGGTCACCATTCTGAGTGTTGACAATAACATCGAAGTTATCATCAGAACCATATTTCTTCTTGATAAGTGTTCTAAATACATCCTCCAGAACTCTTACCATAGTAGGTCGGTCAATGTTTTTTCCAGCCTTAAATTCCGCAAACGATTCTACGAGATTCATTGTTTATTTTGAAAACGTTACTAAAATTTTTGATTCCTTAATATTATCGAAACGCAGTTCGTGTAACTGGGCCTCTATCTTTTTAGATTTTGGTGTCTCTACAATAATCATTTCACCTTTAATTTCTTTAAGCGTGCCGCTAACTTTGGCGTCATCGTCTAGAATGACCTCAATCTTACGACCTATGTGTTGAGCATATTGCCTTTTAAATTTTAAAGGTCTATCTACACCCGGAGATGATACTTCAAGCGTATACTTTTCTCCAATAATCTTGGATTCATCAAGATAGGCCTCAATTGCTCGGCTCAGTTTTTGGCACTGCCAAAATTTAACACCCTTATCAGCATCGATGAATACTTCGATTTTCTTCCCATTTATCAAGATATCTACGAGAAAGCAGTCCTGAAGATCTTCTTCTTTAAAACGAGCTTCAGCTATTTCCGTGATATCAGTTGTCAATTTTTCCAATAGGCTAAAATTAAAAAGAGGGAACTATTGCTCCCTCCATCGCTATTTGTGCTGCAAAGATAAAGAAATAATACCGATCTTACAAGCCATTATAATCTTGTGTAATCATGAATGATATATACCGAAAAAGCCAGGAAGCAGCGGAATTTATAAACAAATCATTTAACACCAAATTCTCTCTCGCCATCATTACAGGATCCGGTTTAGATGTATTGCTTGATGCCTATGAAATAAAAAGCAAAATAGCCTTCGCTGATGTCCCTCATTTACCCCAATCTACATTTCACAAAGGGGAGTTTTTGCATTGCGTCTATAAGGGTGTTGATTTTCTGGCCTTAAATGGTAGGCTTCATTACTATGAAGGGTACAGCGCACAAGAGGTCACCTTTCCCATAAGAATATTATCTGCATTGGGACTGAAATATGTTATGGTCACCAATGCGTCAGGAGGATTAAATCCTGAATATGACTTTGGAGAATTGGTTTTAATAAATGACCATATAAATCTAATGCCTGAGCATCCACTTCGAGGACCTAATGATGAAAGACTGGGGGATCGTTTCCCCGATATGTCCAATGCATACAACAAAGAACTAAGAACCCGTATTCTTAAACGTGCTACTCAATTGAATATCTCATTAAAACAAGGTGTATACGCTGGATTTCAAGGACCTAGTTTAGAGACACCGGCAGAGTACAAATTCATTCACACAATCGGAGCTGATATGGTGGGGATGTCAACTGTACCTGAAGTCATAGTTGCAAATCATTGTGGATTGAAAGTCATCGCTTTTTCGATTGTCACAAATGTTTGCTATCCCCCTGAACGAATTAAAGAAACTTCTGTTGAAGATGTAATCCAGACAGCAAATAAGGCTGCTCCGAAACTGTCTATTCTGATTAATGATATTATACTGGATCTGCATAATTAGGAAAGGCATTCGTATCTTTATGTGTTTTAGACCTTTTTAAATGGCAAAGATTTCTGAAGAACAGTTTATTGAAATTTCAGGGGCGAAAGAGAATAATCTCAAAGACGTTCATCTGAAAATTCCAAAGAACAAATTAGTTGTAATTACCGGCATCAGTGGCAGTGGTAAATCTTCATTGGCGTTCGATACGCTATATGCTGAGGGTCAAAGACGTTATATGGAAACCTTCTCTTCCTATGCACGGCAATTTTTAGGAAAAATGGAACGGCCGGACGTTGAAAAAATAGATGGTTTAAGTCCTGTTATATCTATTGAGCAGAAAACCACAGCATGGAACCCAAGAAGTACGGTCGGCACCACTACAGAAATCTATGACTTTTTACGACTTATGTATGCTCGTATCGGCGAGGCTTATTCCTTTAATACGGGCAAACGTATGGTTCAGTATACAGAAGTGCAGATTATTGACAATATTCTCAAAAATTTTAAAGGGAAAAAGATAAGTATTCTGGCACCAGTGATTCGAGCAAGAAAAGGGCATTATCGCGACCTCTTTGAGCAAACACGTAAAAAAGGATATACAAAAGTAAGGGCTGATGGTAAGGTATTGGATTTAAAGCCCGGTCTTCAGTTGGACAGATACAAAGTCCACGATATTGAAATTGTGATTGACCGTATAAAAGTCGATTCGGAAAAAAGAGACAGACTGGCCGAATCCTTGCAAATTGCTTTTAAACAGAGTCAGGATTTCATCCAAATTCTTGATAATGATACCCTCGAAGTCAGAACTTATTCCAAACGATTGATGTGTCACGAAACTGGCATTTCATACCAGGAACCATCTCCGAACACTTTTTCATTTAATTCTCCCTATGGAACATGCCCAAGGTGTAAAGGGCTTGGAGAATGCCACGATGTGGATATGGATAAAGTGATTCCTGACAAGAATAAGACGATTAACCAGGGCGGGATTGTCCCATTTGGGGAGGTCCGTGACAATTATACTTTTAAGCAATTGAGGCAGTTATCTAAGAAGTATAAGTTTACCTTCTCCACCCCCATCAAAGATATAGATCCAGAAGCAATGGATGTCATTTTGCACGGTGGCGATGATTCAGTAAAAATGAATTTAAGTTTCGCCAAGCATGACTTCACCTATAACCTTGCCCATGAGGGGCTTGTTAATATGTTGTATCGTTGGCAATCTACTTCCACATCTGAGAAAATTCGCCGGTGGGCAGAAGACTTTATGACGGTTATTACTTGTCCCGAGTGTGAAGGCTATAGATTAAAGAAGGAATCATTGCATTTCAAACTGGGTGAAAAACATATCGGTGCGCTTGCGACAATGGATCTCAGTGAATTAAAAGAATGGATGAGCGGAATTGAAAAACACCTTGATTCTAAGCAAAAAGCTGTTGCCAAAGATGTCTTGAAAGAAATTAGAATGCGATTGCAGTTTCTTCTGGATGTTGGTTTGGATTATTTATCTCTGAACAGGCCGACCAGAACTTTATCTGGTGGTGAAAGTCAGAGAACAAGACTTGCTACACAAATTGGATCTCAATTATCAGGTATTACTTACATAATGGATGAGCCTAGTATTGGACTTCATCAACGCGATAATCAAAGGTTAATCAACGCGCTCAAAAACCTTACCTTTATAGGGAATACGGTTGTAGTAGTTGAACACGATAAGGATATTATGCTAGCTTCCGATTATCTGGTAGACCTTGGACCTGGTGCAGGTAAACTTGGAGGTGAAATTGTTGATGAAGGAATTCCGCTTGCATTCAAGAAGGGGAAAGGCCTTACGGCAAAATATTTACTCGGAAAGGAGGAAATAGAAGTCCCCAAAGAGCGTCGAAAGGGCAATGGCAAAAAATTGAAATTGACTGGCGCTGTAGGCCATAACCTAAAAAAAGTAACCCTTGAAATCCCACTCGGTACTTTTACTTGTGTTACTGGTGTTTCGGGCAGTGGGAAGTCGTCATTAATCAATCAAACCCTTTATCCGATATTGCGTCAACATTTTTATAAAAGCATTAAAAGACCCCTGGAATATGGCAAGATTAAGGGTCTGGAACATATCGACAAAGTGATTGAAATAGATCAAAGCCCAATAGGTCGGACGCCACGTTCAAATCCGGCTACATATATTGGCGTATTTACAGATATCAGAAACATATTTGCGGGCTTGCCAGAATCAAAGATTCGAGGCTACAAACCTGGTAGATTTTCTTTCAATGTAAAAGAGGGGAGGTGTGATACATGTGAAGGTGGCGGTATGAAATTGATCGAAATGAATTTCCTTCCGGATGTCTATGTTGAGTGCGAAACCTGCTTGGGTAAACGATACAAGAGGGAGACTTTGGAAATCCTTTACAAAGGCAAATCCATTTCAGATGTACTCAATCTGAATGTCGATGAAGCTGTTGAATTCTTTAAGAACATTCCTAAAATTTACCGAAAGCTCAAAACACTCCAGGATGTGGGTTTAGGTTATATAACCCTGGGACAACAAGCGACAAGCTTGTCAGGTGGCGAAGCACAGCGCGTCAAATTAGCAGAGGAATTATCTAAACGAGATACAGGCAATACATTCTATATTTTGGATGAACCTACGACAGGATTACATTTTGAGGATATCAAGCATTTATTGGCCGTGTTAAACAAGCTGGTTGAAAAGGGTAACACCATTGTTGTCATTGAACATAACATGGATGTAATCAAAGTGGCAGATCATATAATCGATATTGGTCCAGAAGGCGGCAGAGCTGGTGGAGAAATTGTGTTCAGTGGTCTTCCAGAAGCACTTATAAAATCCAAGAAAAGTTACACCGCCAAATTTCTGAAAGAGGAAATCTGATAACATATACTAATGTTCCTAATCAACTCATCTTTAATAGCTTCTTTGTAGCTTTGCGCTTCTATAAATAATTGATCTGAAAATATGGATTTTAAAAAACTGATTTCCCACTGTAAAGAATATGGATTCATATTCCAATCCAGCGAAATTTATGATGGTTTAGCTGCGGTATATGATTATGGTCCTTTGGGGACAGAATTGAAAAACAATATCAAGCAATATTGGTGGAAGTCGATGACACAGATGCATCAAAATATTGTAGGTATTGATGCTGCTATTTTTATGCATCCCAAAACATGGAAGGCCTCGGGACATGTCGATGCTTTTAATGATCCACTCATTGATAATAAGGATTCTAAAAAGCGATACCGTGCAGATCAATTGATTGAAGCTTATGCTGAGAAAATTGAAGCGAAGATTAAAAAGGATGTAGATAAAGCTGCCAAAAGATTTGGGGACAGTTTTGATGAACAACAATTTAGAACAACCAATCAACGCATTATTGATCGCCAGGTTAAAATCGATTACGCGATTAATACCATGAATGATTTCCTGGCCAAGGAAGATATGGTTGGGTTAAAGAATCTCATTGAAGAATTGGAAATCGCCTGTCCGGAAAGTGGTTCACGCAATTGGACAGATGTACGCCAATTTAATTTGATGTTTTCAACGCAGCTTGGGAATATCGCAGGCGAGGAGTCTAAGCTTTATCTAAGACCTGAAACGGCCCAAGGGATCTTTGTTAATTTCCTGAATGTTCAGAAATCATCACGCCAGAAAATTCCATTTGGGATAGCCCAAATTGGAAAGGCATTTCGAAATGAAATCGTAGCAAGACAATTTATTTTTAGGATGCGCGAGTTCGAGCAAATGGAGATGCAATTTTTTGTACGTCCGGGTGAAGAGCTAAAGTATTATGACTATTGGAAGTCAACAAGGATGGATTGGCATAAGTCATTGGGAACGCCGTCAGATCATTTGAGGTTTCATGACCATGAAAATCTGGCCCATTATGCAAATGCTGCGGTTGATATTGAATACCAATATCCATTTGGGTTCAGAGAGTTAGAAGGGATACATTCCAGGACTGATTTCGACTTATCCAAACATGAAGAGTTGTCGAAGAAGAAACTCCAGTATTTTGATCCTGAATTAAATGAAAATTATGTGCCTTACGTGGTAGAGACATCTATTGGTGCTGACCGGATGTTTTTAGCCCAAATTAGTGAGGCATTACAGGAAGAGACGGTTCCAGATGCTAAGGGTAATGACTCCACCAGAGTAGTCATGAAATTTAATCCAGCCATTGCACCTGTAAAAGCAGCGGTGTTACCACTTCTCAAAAATCATGAAGGTCTGGTCAATGCGGCAACGGATCTTTTTGATACAATGAAAACAAGGTTCCAGTGTCAATACGATGAGAAGGATGCTATCGGACGAAGATATAGAAGACAGGATGCCATCGGGACACCCTACTCGATAACTGTTGATCACCAAACCCTCGAGGATAACACCGTTACGATACGCGAAAGAGATAGTTTAAATCAAGAGCGTATTCATAAGGAAGAGGTTCCGGATATGGTGGGGGCAGCAACCAATATCAATAAATTGTTGTAAAAGAGTACATGGTTAATACCATCATATTTGATTTTGGAAATGTATTAATCAATCTGGATTTTGACAGGTGCTTTTCCGCATTTCGGAGATTATTGAATGTACAGTGGGGACTGAGAGAGGCCCCCTCGACCATTAATGAAGCGATTATCCAATATGATAAAGGACTGATAACAGATTCAGAGTTTGTTGCTTCATTTCAAACAATTAATCCTGCAGTGGCATTTCAAGATGTTAAGGACGCCTGGAATTCCTTAATAGCCGACGTACCTGGTTCAAGGTTCAATTTCTTGAAAGAATTGGGCGATAAATACCGATTGATACTCCTTTCAAATATCAATGCTTTTCATGTAAATAGAGTGCACGAAATTCTGGAAGTTGACCATGGCATTTTAAACTTTGAAAGCGCATATTTTGATCGGGTATTTTATTCCCATTTAATCGGGAAACGCAAACCCGAGCCAGACATATATGAGTATGTACAAACGGAGCTTAAACTTGAAGGGGATAAAATTCTATTTATAGATGATTTGGCTGAAAATATTGAAGCAGCCCGCGTATGTGGTTGGCATGGTCAGATCCATGATCCTGCAGATGATATCGAACTTAAACTCAAGCAATATTTAGAAGCTTTAGAGAACGCTCAGATGCATGACTAAAGAGATCGCCTTAAATAAAATAAAAAAATACTGTGCTTATCAGGATCGAAGCCACTTCGAAGTACGCAGCAAATTGTTGACACTTGAGGTCTTTGGGCAAGATTTAGAAGATATCATGCTTACACTTATACAAGAGAATTATTTGAATGAAGAACGATTTGCAAAGTCATTTATTCGTGGGAAATTCAGAATGAAGCGCTGGGGCAGACAAAAAATAAAACAAGCGCTGTATCAACATCAGATAAGTGAATATTGCATGAAACTGGGTATGAAGGAAATTGATGAGCAAGAATATTTGGAGGTCCTGGAATCCATTCTTAAAGATAAATTTCAGAAAGCACTTCAGAAGCATAATCCTTTGCTTGCAAAAGATGCCGCGATAAAATATGCATCAAATCGAGGATTTGAGCCAGCAATAATTTTTAAGATAATAAAGGAATTGGAGCTTAGTTCAGATACCCTTTTCTGAAAATAATGCCCTTTTTGGCGTCATAACCTGGTTTGATGCCCCGATGTATCAACGCCTGCTTATAGTTGTAAGTTCTTGCATCTATGATATACACTTTGCAGCCAATTGCTTTTTCCAGTTCTTTGTGACTGTTTTTCCATAGGTACGCCAACTCATGTGCAGTAGCATTAAAATCTTTGGACCACTTTTTTGACAATACAACTTCGATTGTAAAAACACCAAAAGAAAAATTGATCAATTTAGAAGACAGACCATACCCCACACGGTAATACATGTCTGTTTCCATAAAATGTTTTCTGTTTATTTCTTCAATATTCATCGCACAGGTGTGGATGCCAAAACTGTGCCATAAAGCCCTTGATATTCGAGGAATGATTAATATGTAAAAGGGACTATTCATTAC
Source organism: Saprospiraceae bacterium (assembly GCA_013002625.1). Classification (GTDB taxonomy): domain Bacteria; phylum Bacteroidota; class Bacteroidia; order Chitinophagales; family Saprospiraceae; genus RFSX01. Next base: position 10,239 of record JABDJE010000017.1, read on the forward strand.
GATAGAATAAAAATTCCGATTATTTTACACGGAAAAACCATAATGCGCTTACTTGTTGTATTGTTCCTTAGTGTAATTTTTACGTATTCCTGTCAAACCGACCCATCACAGTCAAGTATTGAAAATGACAGGCCAATAGATCCCTGGGTATTCAGATCTGTGCTGGACAATCAGCCCAGAATGATAACGGCGGCCCTGGACGAAGACCTTTATGTAGCGTATCATACGGCGTCAGGGGCACTGTACAAGGCATGGAAGGGGCTGGTTAATTTTGAAGGTGCTGTTTATGATGCTGCACATGGTCCTCAACCAACTGCAGTTGGAGATGCATATCTTATCAATAAGTTCGATAATCCATGGAAGCTGTTGAAAAATGGCAATGAAACAGATGGGGCATTCCAATACGGAGGACATAGGTTCAAGGATGGAGAATTAGAACTGATTTACTATCTGAGAGATGGAAATACAAGCATTGCTATTTATGAAAATCCAATGGCTAATAGAAATGAGAGAGATCAATTAATGTTGGATCGTAGATTTACTGTAGCCGGGCTGGGTGATGGATATTCTGTTGAATGGCAAGGTAATATATCTTCTGTCGTAGACAAGTCTCAAGTCTCTTTTGAGGGTGAGATTGAAATTGCAAACGAGCAGACTGTAGAATTTGATGGACGGCAGTTTTTGGAGTTTGATGTTAAACTTAATTTTGCAGAAGACGGATCCAAATTACTTTCTACCAAATTAATAGATGCCACCATTCTAGACCCCAATCTACAGGATGGATTCGATACCAATGACAGTTCATTGCCATTGGGTGCCCAGCTTATTGGTAAAAATGATTGCAAGACATGTCACAATACAATTAAACAAACAATTGGCCCTTCATACATGGCCATAGCAAAAAAATATCAGCATACAGAAGAGAATGCGATCATGCTGGCTGGTAAGATCAAGAAAGGAGGATCCGGGGTGTGGGGCGAACAAGTTATGACAGCACATCCTGAAATCCTGGACAATGACCTTAAGGAAATGGTGTCATACATATTCAGTCTCGGTGATTTTGAAGGTGAGGTGGCCGCTACAAGTAATGAAAGCGAAGCGATGATTTCAGCAGAAGAACTTGATGAAAACAATTTGATTCCAGGGGCCATGACGCGCGTTTTTTCAATACCAAAGGGCTTAGCTAAAATGCCTGGTAATTTGGAATCTAAAAAGCCAATTATGGCGGGAATACTGCCAGAGTTCAATAATATTTCTGGGGGCGATTTCAGAGAACTTGAAGATGACTTTGCTTTGATTAGCACGGGATATATTTATAATGACAAGGATCAAAACATTGATTTCCGAATTTGGAGTGATGACGGCTCCAAGCTCTACCTTCATGGAGATTTAGTCATAGATAACGATGGATTGCATGGTACAGAAATGAAACAGGCCACCGTTAAATTGGCTAAGGGATATCATGCATTTAAAGTTGAGTTTTTCCAGGGGAGTGGCGGAAAATTCCTGTCTTTAAATTATAAGCCCGAGGATAGCAACTCCTGGGAGGTTATACCTTCAGAAATTATTTCACATCACAAAGACGAACAGGCGTATATCGGAAATTTGTCATTGCCAATGTCTGTTGTCACACGAATACCTGGTGATAAATTTCCGGTAGCTGGTGTTCATCCTTCTTTTGATTTAGCTCAGGCGAGGCCTGTTGATTTTACGCCTAAAGTTGGTGGGATGGATTTTCTTTCAGATGGAAGGTTATTGGTCAGTACCTGGGATAGGGACGGATCGGTCTATTTATTGGATGGAGTGCAGGGTGATGACCCAGACGCTATTAGCTATAAGGAAATTGCATTTGGTCTGGCAGAACCGCTTGGGCTCTGTGTTGTTGACGACAGAATATTTATTGTTCAGAAGCAAGAAATGACCGAATTAATTGATAACGATGGAGATGATATCATTGATGAATACAGGACCTTATGCAACGGATGGGGCGTCAGTGCTAATTTCCATGAATTCACCTTTGGATTGACTCATAAAGATGGCTACCTGTATGCAAATCTAGCAACAGGCATCTTACCTGGTGGAGCTGGTATGCCTAATCAGCATCCGGATAGAGGATCATCCATCAGGGTATCAATTCAAACCGGAGAATTTGAAATTATTGCAAATGGGTTACGGACACCAAATGGTGTGGGTATTGGATATGATGGTGATATTTTCATCGCTGATAATCAGGGCGACTGGCTGCCGAGCAGTAAGATCGTACATGTAGAAAATGGAGATTGGTTTGGATCGCGGGCAGTTGATTTCGAAGGGACAGCAGAATTTAATGAAAAACCCCCTGTTGTATGGTTGCCACAAGATGAAATCGGTAATTCGCCGAGCACACCACTTGCACTAAATGTTGGCCCCTATGCCAATCAGATGATTCATGGTGAAGTCACGCATGGTGGTATCAAAAGAGTTTTCGTAGAAGAAGTTGATGGCCAATTGCAAGGTTGTGTGTTCAGATTCATTCAGGGCTTGGAAGCAGGCGTTAACAGAATTCTGTGGGGTCCAGATGACGCCTTATATGTTGGAGGAATTGGTAATCCTGGAAACTGGCAACATACAGGTAAACTTTGGTATGGCTTACAAAGACTTAAATACAATGGGAATTCAGCTTTTGAAATGTTGAAGATTGAGGCGCAATCGAACGGGATGACTATACATTTTACCGAAGCCTTAAAAGAAGGCGATGGCTGGAACCCGGATGATTATGAAGTGCGGCAATGGTATTATGAGCCCACTGCAAATTATGGTGGCCCTAAGCTGGACGAGCGCATCCTGGATATTAAATCTGTTAATGTTGGAGAGGATAACAAGCGTGTATTTCTGGAGTTATCGGATCTGAAGGAAGGACATGTTGTGTATGTGCATCTTAAAAACAACTTTGTAAGTGCTTCTGAAAACTCATTGTGGAGTACAGAAGGGTGGTATACGCTTAATAAAATACCTTCAAATAAGCCTGGTATTATAACCGAGCAAATAGCAGGAGTTGGGATGAACAGTCTAAGTGAAAATGAAAAGGCAGCAGGATGGGACCTTTTGTTTGATGGAAAATCCCTGGATAAGTTTCATCTTTTCAACAAGACTGAAGGATTTGGAAAGTGGTCAGCTACGGCGGAAGGTTATCTCCATTTTGATCCAACAAAAGAGGCTGATGGAGGGGATATTGTGACTGACGATGAATATGAAAATTTTGAATTAAATCTTGAGTGGATGATCAGCAACTGCGGCAACAGCGGCATTATGTTTAATGTAGTTGAAGACGAAAAATATTGTTGCCCCTATTTAACAGGCCCTGAAATGCAAATCTTGGATAATACATGTCATCCGGATACGAAGTACAAAACGCATCGTGCAGGCGATCTGTATGATATGATAGAAACAAAACATATAACCGTTAATCCAGCAGGTGAATGGAACAAGGTCCGTATTATAATCAATAATGGTGAATCTGAATTTTGGTTGAATGGATACAAAGTGGTCGAGTTCACGATGTTCGATGACAACTGGAATAACAATATGATAGCCAATAGTAAATTCAAGGATTGGGAGGACTTTGGTCAATCCCGATCAGGTAAGATTGTCTTACAGGATCATGGCGACAAGGTTTGGTTCCGTAATTTAAAGATTAAGAGACTCTAGAATAAACGACAAAACACAACTCATGACTACTGTTCAAAAAGGAAGGTTATTTAATGCCAGCTGCGTCGCTTTAATTGTTACAGCGATGACTTTTGCAATAAGAGCAAGATTGGAAACTGTATTTGGTCCGGAAGGTGTGGGCTTATCACTTGAGCAAATAGGCTATGCATTCACACCCGCATTTTGGGGATTTACATTAGCCATGATAATCGGTGGTCCGCTCGTTGATATCTTGGGCATTAAGCGCATTACACATCTGGCGTTTATAACCCATTTAATCGGAATTGTCATGACCTTATTTGCCACAGGAATGACTTCTTTATTTGTGGCTACCTTATTTATAGGAATAGGAAACGGGATGGTTGAGGCCGCCTTAAATCCAATGGTCGCATCTTTGTATCCTGATCAGAAAACAAAAATGTTGAATAGGTTTCATGTTTGGTTTCCCGGAGGAATTGTGATTGGTGCATTTGCCGGTTACCTGATAATGGATGTGATGGGTTTGAGTTGGCAAATGATGGTTGCCAGCTTATTTATTCCACTGATAATTTATGGTGTAATGTTTATAGGCCAGGAGTTTCCAGAAACAGAACGTGTTAAAATGGGTGTAAGTAATCAACAAATGTGGAAGAGTATCACAACACCACTTTTTCTGTTTATGGGCTTTTGTATGTTACTGACTGCAGCTACAGAACTGGGAACAAATCAGAGAATTGAATCACTGTTAGGTGAGTCAGGAGTTGTGCCATTATTGGTTTTAGCATTTATTAATGGTATTATGGCGATTGGTAGGTCAGTAGCTGGTCCTATTGCCCATCGATTAAAACCTTCTGGTATGTTATTGTTCTCTGCGGTATTTTCATTTTTAGGCATCTGGATGTTTACACAGGTATCGGGCGGGATGACTTTTGTTGCCGCTGCTGTTTTTGCAGTTGGCATTACTTTCTTCTGGCCGACGATGTTATCCTTTATTGCTGAAAACAAACCAGAGAGTGGTGCGTTAGGACTATCGGTCATGGGTGGATTGGGCATGTTGTCTGTATCAATAGTATTACCGATTATGGGTAAAGTACTGGATGATGCAACGGGGGTAGAAGCCTTGAAATTAATGTCAATTTTACCAGGCATACTTATTGTTCTATTCGCGGGACTATATTATCATATGCGTAAGAAGAATACTGTAAGTGCATAATTATATAATTTAGGAGCAATTAATTGATATGTTAGAATTAGGTAGTGTAATTATACTTGGAATATTAGCACAGTGGTTGGCTTGGAGAATTAAAGTACCTGCGATATTGCCTTTAATATTAGTAGGATTGGTTGTTGGACCATTATCTACCTTATGGACGATGGATGGACAAAAATTGCTTGAACCTATCTGGAATGGAACCAAAGGTATTTTTCCGGGGGATCATTTATTCCATTTTGTAGAGCTTGCAATCGGGATAATCCTCTTTGAAGGAGGCTTAAGTCTGAAAAGAGACGAATTGAAAGGTGTAGGACCTTCGATTATCAATCTCATTACTTTGGGGTCACTGATTACATTTATTGGGGCTGCCATTCTTGTGCACTATGATATGAGCCTTGGATGGACAGTATCATTTCTGTTTTCAGGATTGATCATTGTGACAGGCCCTACGGTCATTGGGCCTATTTTAAGAAACCTACCTTTAAAAAGAAATATTTCCACCATTTTGAAATGGGAGGGTATACTCATTGACCCAATCGGGGCATTGGTAGCCGTTTTAATGTTTGAGTTTATTAAACTAACCCATGGTGGTGGTGGATCATTTGCCTTTACGGGTGAAGCGCTAAAATCATTTTTATTGATTGCGCTTGTTGGTAGTGCATTAGGCTTTTTTTCAGCCCATTCATTAAAGCAATTACTTAAGCGAAATTGGATTCCACATTATTTATTGACAGTATTTATCCTTGCATTTGTGTTGGCCATATTTGTCGGTTCTGATTATCTGGTGCATGATTCCGGTCTTTTGAGTGTGGTAATTACAGGGATGGTGATTGGTAATATTGATATGCCCTATAAGAATGACATCGCTTATTTTGGAGAATCGATTAGTATACTACTTATAGCTGTCTTGTTCATTTTGTTAGCTGCTAATATCAACATCGGAGAGTTGGAGCTGTTGTTGGATTGGAGAGTTCTTATTCTTTTTCTGGCCATTATTCTAATTGTAAGACCATTGGGTGTATTTATGAGTACTCGACGATCTAATTTATCCACAAAAGAAAAATTATTCGTAAGCTGGGTAGGGCCTAGAGGTATTGTTGCGGCTGGTATCGCATCTTTGTTTGGCTCCAAGCTGAGTAATATGGGCATCCCGGGTGCGGAATATATTACGCCTTTGGTGTTCATGATTGTTTTAGGTACAGTGATTCTAAATGCAACGACTGCTGGTATTGTAGCAAGATGGACGGGTGTTTTACTAAGCAAAAGCAATGGCATATTAATCATAGGTGCCCACAGTGCGGCCAGATTGATTGGGGATTACTTAAGTAGAAATGGGCAACATGTGGTCTTGGTGGACAGCAATACCAATAATGTCCAGCGTTGCAATGAGATGGGACTGGATTCTTTTATCGCAAATATCTATTCAGATGATTTAAAAAATAGTCCTGACCTCAATGATGTAGGAATTTTAATGGCTATGACTGGCAGCTCGGAGGTGAATAACTATGCAATTAATAACTTCAGCAAAGAGTTTGGGGAAAATGGAGCCTACAGGTTGGTCTCTGTAAATGAGCTACACTCTCCTGAGTTGATTCAGGATAATTGTTTGTTCTCCTCAAATGATGATTTCATCCATTTGCTGGAGGTTAGCAGGGATTATCCGGATATCCATGAATTGACTGTAAAATCAAAGGAAGAATTTGAACAGGCATTAAAGCAGGTTAATGAAGCAGTCAAATCCATTCCGTTGTTTATAAGAAAAGCTTCGGTGAATGAATTTCAAGCCATTCTTGCTGATATGAGTGATGCTGAAATTGAAGATGGTGATCAACTTATATATCTCGGCAAACCCTTACCAGCAAGTACGGCGCAGGTATAACTTAAAGTACCTTGGTTTTTAAATCTTTACTGAAGTCTTCGATTTTATCTTTGATGTCAATCAAGGTGTCTTCGACAGTTTTAGCGATACTATCAATATTGATGTCTTCACCTTTCATGGATAAGCGATCACTGCTTGTC
>JABDJE010000269.1 GCA_013002625.1 Saprospiraceae bacterium
GATGCACCCTATCTGGATCCTGCCCTCTCCATTTTAATAACGCTGTTCATATTATTGGGTGTAGTTAAAAATCTAAGAGAGACCCTATTCGTATTTCTTCAAGGTATTCCTAAAGACATCGATGTGAATGAAATTGAAAGACAACTTGTCGCTATTGAGGGTGTGCATTCTCTACATCATACACATGTATGGTCGCTAGAAGGAGAACACCATGTATTCACAACGCATGCCAAACTGGTAAACATTGACAGCTTCAAACAAATCATAGATATTAAGACTGAAATGAAAAGGCTTATTCAGGCTTATCATTTTCAACACTTTACAATAGAGACAGAGCTTGATAATGAAACTTGCAGCTTATGTATAGAGGACGAAAATTGAAATCTGTATTGACATTTTTTATTTGCGCTTTAACGGTACTCTCAGTTATGCGCCCCACTTCATTAATGGCACAACGGTTATACAACAGTCCCGTATGGCTCAATGACATTCCAATTGAAATCAAACTATCCGAATCCATAAAGGATACCATATTGCTTAAAAGTCTTATAACCGGTGAGAATACAACTTATCAATTTATTGATGTACAATTTAAGCCAATCGACTACACCAGCTTTGAAAATAAAGTCGTCCTTCTTGACTTCTGGTTTCTGGCTTGCCCCCCTTGTCTCGCTGAAATTGATGGCCTTGACAGATTAATGCGCGCTTATCCCAAGACTGAATTTATTCTAATAAGTTTTGCTCGAGATTCAAGGAGCGCACTATTTGAAAAAATCCCTGAACTTAAAAATTTCAGATTTAAAATAATTCCAAATGCCAGACTTATAGATCAGGTCGCACACCCCCATAAATTAATGATTTCAAAAGAAAATGAGTTGGTATATGCCAGCAGCCAGGGATCAACAGCAGACGATGCAGCAGAACGAGTATATAAAAAATACAAAGCGATCCTAAGGCAATATATCCCATCAAAATAAACCAAATGGAATCTCTGCCCGACATCATATTAAGGTTCAATAGTTGGTTCGACGCAGCACAGTCTATAGAAGCTAATTCCGTGCCTGGCGCATGCTGTTTATCCACCAATGGACTTGACGGTGTTCCCAATGCACGCTTTGTCTCATTGAAAGAAACAACCGCTGAAGGTTGGATAATAACTGGAAATATGGCATCCTTGAAAGGCAAAGAAGTGCGTGCAAATAACAAAGTTGCATTAAGCTTCTGGTGGGACAAGTCCCAGCGTCAGGTGCGCATTCAGGGGCATGCAGAAATTGTATCAAAGGATGAAGCTGATAGATATTTTAAGCACCGCAAGCCAGAATCCAGACTTGTATCCACAGTTTTCACGCAAGGTTCTAAAATATCGAGCTACCAACAGGTTGAACAGCAATACAGAACCGCAATCCAGACCATACCTGATCAAATAGATCGACCAGATCATTGGTCGGCCATTCTAATCAGACCCATTCGCGTTGAATTTATGGAATTTAAACCGAATAGATTACACGACAGGCAATTGCACATCTTGCAGAATGGTCAGTGGGTAGTGCAGCAACTTCAACCATAAACATCCTATTTGTAAGGGATTTCCGACCTTCCTTAAATATTGGTTAAAGCCCATGCTGTTCTTTAGCTTATTAATGTTAATTGGTATTTTACTACAATCATTTCAAATCTGTCCAACATGAAAAAGGTTTTTTACTTGTCGATTTTAGTTTTTAGTCTGCTTACTTTCAATAGCCATGCTCAGGAAAGCGAAACACAGAGTATTCAAAATTTATGGAAGAACGCCATCAATTCAAAGCATAAACTGGAGCAATTGTATACTACAAATGCTGTCAAGTTATTTTCTAGTGGCAAGTATGTCGAAGGCGGGCAACAAATAGCAACGGATTACCTCAACAATCCCAATGAAATAAAATTTATCAATACACTTTATTCCGTTGAGGCACGAAAGGAACGACAGATTCAATATGAGATCGGTACATTCAAAGACAAAAATGATTACACGTACATCTATTTGTGGGTATGGAATAATCAAGATGACAAGCCAAAAATTGAATTGGATTACTTTGACGGACTATCCGATGCAGTGATCGATTCTACAGGTCTCAACAAAAGTAGAAATGCATGGATGCGCTATTGTAATGCACATGATGTCGAGGGACTCATTAGAA
>JABDJE010000061.1 GCA_013002625.1 Saprospiraceae bacterium
CACTCACACATGGCACAAGTACCACCACCGCCACAAGCTGAAGGTAGAAATACATTGCTTTCTGACAGTGCAGATAATAAAGAAGTACCAGGCTGTATCATAAGCGGATTTTCACTGTCTCCGTTTACTACAATTTTTACATCACCTTGTGGGACCAATCGTTTTCGTGCAAAGATGAGCATCATGGACAGTGCCAGAATTACACCACAAAAAACAACCAGTGACCAAACGATAGGCATTATTGCAATCAAAGTAATTGTCATTTCTTTATCTCGTTATATGTTGATTAAAAAGCTGCTGGATCAATTCCCATCAATCCCATAAACGCCATACCCATTAGACCGGTCAGCAAGAATGCCATACCCAATCCTCTCATCGGTGCTGGAACGTCTGAATATTTTATTTTTTCTCTGATGGCTGCGATTGCAACAATTGCAAGGAACCATCCAAATCCTCCCCCTAATCCGAATGCTACGGATTCAGAGAAATTATACTCTTTTGATACCATAAAAAGCGACCCTCCCAGAATGGCACAGTTCACTGTAATCAATGGCAGGAATATTCCCAGGGAGTTGTAAAGGGCAGGAGAATATTTCTCTACGACCATTTCAACCAATTGTACCATTGAAGCGATAACGGCGATAAATAGTATAAATCTGAGGAAAGTAAGATCGGTGGCAAAAAGGCCACCTTCACTTAAGAGGTATGTGTTGATCAACCAGTTAATAGGCATTGTTATACCCAAAACAAAGATGACTGCAAGTCCTAAACCGAAAGCTGTTTTGACCGTTTTCGAAACAGCTAAGTAGGAACACATTCCAAGAAAATATGCCAATGCAAGATTTTCAATGAATGCTGATTTGATGAATATATTTAATAATTCTCCCATTGTATATTATAGTTTAGGATACGTCAACCAATTTAGAATTCCAGGCTCTGTGTGCCCAAATCAATACTGCTATCACAAACATTGCAGATGGAAATAAAACCATAAGGTTATTATTCTCATACCAGCTTAACCAGGCATTAGCCTGTGTATCTAGAAGGTACTCAGATGAAGGACCAATTAATTTTGCTCCGAACAATTCACCTTTACCAAGTAACTCTCTGAAGAAAGCTACAATTAAAAGAATAATACCATATCCAAAACCATTACCCAATCCATCCAATGCGGATTCGTAAGGTTTGTTACCCATCGCAAAGGCTTCCAGTCGACCCATTACAATACAGTTTGTAATGATTAATCCAATGAAAACAGATAATTGCTTATAACTGTCAAATGCTACAGCTTTCAAGGTTAATTCTACTATGGTCACCAAAGCAGCAATGATGACCAATTGTACGATCATACGAACCTGCTTGGGTATTGCTTTTCTTAACATTGATGTAAATACATTGGCGAACAAACACACAAAAACTACCGCAATAGCCATGACCAATGCGTTTTTCATTCCTGTTGTTACTGCCAGTGCAGAACATATTCCCAATACCTGTACTGTAATCGGGTTATTATCATTAAGCGGGTCGGATAAAAGTTTGCGTTCTTTTTTACCAAACTTTATGACTGCTTCTTTAGGCGCTTTTACAACTGTATCTGCCATAATTTATATTGTGAATTATCCTTTTAATGTATTTAAATAAGGCTCATATGCTTTTAATCCCCGATGTAACATTTCAGCTACACCATCGGCGGTAATCGTTGCTCCACTGATACCATCAACTTCATGCACTGGATCTTTAGCTCCTCCTTTTATAACATCTACAGAAGTAAATGTGCCACCTTCATCATAGATTTGCTTACCAATAAATTGATTGGCCCAAGCCTTATTATCTTTAATCTCTGCTCCTAATCCAGGGGTCTCGGCCTTGTGATCAAATGATACACCAGCGATTGTTTTAAGATCACCTTCGATGGCAATATTACCCCATATTTCATCCCACAATCCTTTTCCTCTTGTGTAGACAATGAAGTATTTGGAACCATCTTCTTTTGTATAGATGTATACAGGCCTCAGTCTGTCCTCCGGTGATTTCTTCTGTTCCCTGGTAAGGTCAAGATTTTCAGCTTTACCTTCCTTTACGCCCAATTCAATCAATTGATCCGTAGGAATGATTTCACCTTCGTTATTTATAACCAATTGTTCAATCTGCTCAGAAAATATCTCTTGTACTTTTTCATCAGATATCGAAGAAAAATCACCTTCGATATGATTTGAAACTGCGGCAAGGGTTGCTTTCTTACTGTATAATGCTTCATTCTTATCATGCAATGGTTTCAATCCATTCTGTAAAAGAGCCAAAACCAAGGCCACAACAAATGTGAGCACTATGACGAAGCCAATAACTTTA
>JABDJE010000069.1 GCA_013002625.1 Saprospiraceae bacterium
ATCTCATACACAACAAGCTCTCCCGCACACACATTAAGTGGTCCTTGAAAGTCTGGGGCTTCAACAGGTTCCTCAATTGTAACAGAGATGCATTCATCCGATATGTCGGCACAATATAATCCATCATCGATGTCATCCTGAATATCTCCTATTTCCAGACTACCATCAGGACCTGGAATTAAAAAACCATCGGTAGTAAAAAATGATAACCCACATATTACATATTCTCCAGGTGCATAAGCTGTTAAATCTGTCGTTGCATTTATATCTATAATAACTCCAGTTATAGCATCATATATGATGAATTCATAGTCGTATAAAGACGCTGGTGCTTCATTGCCATTGGGAAAAGAAGGGTCTTCATCGATGGCTAATTCACTATCGCCTTCACATGCTAGAATCGCAGGTGCATTTAACTCACCGCCTTCAGCCTCACATGTCGGACCACTGCCACAGCTTCCTGAATTGGCACAACCGGCACCAGAGTCATCAGCGAAGACTAGGTACCAATCAAATAATGAGCCACCGTCTCCACCTACATTATCAAAAAACTCAAGGTCCCAATCGCCATTTACATCACCGGTTAAATCTTCGAGGCAACCAGCAGCCGGATAGTATGTGCCGGTATATGTGGTATTGGGTTGCCATCCTGCATCCGAGTCAAATACTGCAGGAAACCCACTGTCAGGATTGGCGGTTTGGTCACAGGAAACCCAGCAGATTTCAAAGGTAATATCATCGTTTATCGCCAATCCGGTATCTAATATTAATTCAACTGAACTTCCATCTGGGGCGATAAGAGTTACATCCAATTCCTGAACAGCATCGTGATTCATATCAATACATATCTGGCAAAGTTGCTGGCCATTGGAACCCAATGTTGAGTTACTTGCACCAGAAATTGAAATGGTGCTTGAGGCAAATCCAGACGTTGGTAAATTGACGGTACAATCTGTACACTCGCATTGAGCAGATAATTGTATAGAGCATAACAGGAATAATCCCGCTAGAAAGAGGTGTTTGCAAGTAGGCACGCGAGTTGATTTATAGTGTCTAAACGTCTGATTATCAAATTGGTTTATCAAGATAATTGATTTTTACGCAGGATAAAAGACATTTCTTAATCCAGCATAAGAATAGTTCTAAGGGAAGAATGCAAATACAACAGAATCATTGTACTTGTCATTGTAATAGTGATGGGATCGTAATGTGGCTTCACGATTGAAATTCAATTTTGATATCAAATTGAGAGATTACGTGTTATCAGGCGCTATGTAGGCTTCAATCCTGATGAATAGCTTTTTTGATATCGCCCAACTCAATAGAGATTGTATCGCTTCAAACATATAGCCCTTCCTTTGAAATTCAGAATGTAAGGCATAACCTATCTCAGCGCGCTTATTTTTTATTGAAATATTGTGGAAACCCAAATTGCCGATTACTATTCCTTCCAGGATAATATACCAAATTCGCCAGTTGGGTTCATCCAGGTATACCTTACGGTGTGCCCACTTTAAATCTTTAAGTAGCCTTTCCTCGTCATTGATGCCTGAAAATTGCTGTTGCGCTGTTTTATCAAGCGTCAGATAATTTTTTAAATCATCGAGATTGCGTTCTTCCAAAGTAAGCCTGGATGTTAGGATATCGTTCTTTCAATAATTAGGTTTCAACATTTAATGGCCATTGATAGATCTGTGGTTCTTCATCGCAAAAGTCGCTTATGAAATCTCGCATTGCATGTCGATAGGCGATTAATCCAATATTCAATGGAGCGCTTTTGCCCCCTTCAAAGAATAAATATTCATCCTCTCCATCTGTTGGAATGAATGGTTCATAGGGAGCACTAAATACAAATGTGTAATAGAATTTTATGACCTCGCCCAGGGTGCCGGTATTCGGAAGGTATTTTAAAATATCGGATACAGGCCAATCTTCACCTGGGGTCGGTAAATTATCAGAATGAAGGGTAGGTGGGAAGTTCGGTACAAATGTCAACCCCGGATTCGCTGCTTCATTCAATCTTGAAATACCATGTGCTGTTATTCTGTACAACAAACTGGTGAGGAAGGCCTTTAGGCTTTTCTTTGAATTAATATCACCAATACCTTTTAAATTACCATAATTGCTACTGGTAGAATTATTGATCCATTTCTGCAGGATGATATCTTTATCTATAGCCTCATCAGATTCAAAAGCATTTTCAACAAAATTATCTACATAGATTTCAGTCATTTCCCAAAGCCTCAATAATTGACCTACAATTGGATACTGGTCCCAGTCTTCATGTGCGCTGAAATTTTCTTTTGTGATTCCATTTCTTTCAAGTGTTCTGATTGGGTCATCATCATGGTACTTGCGATCCTTAGCGTGGGTGTTGATGAGTTCCAAAAACATTTTACTTGTAACCAATGATGTAGGCGGCGCGGTATGTTTCCACAACATTAGCAATACATCATCGAACCCTATCAGATAATTGGATTGCGGTGCAAGCAGTTTATAGATCAAATGATCCTTCGGTATCGTGTTGAACATTGTCATTTGCAAGGTTGCTGGTACGATATGCCAGTGATAGACATGACCAATCCAAATGCCGTATACAGTAGCCGCCGTCTTAGCTGCTTGCAGAGCATAGATCCAGGAAGCATCTGAGCATGAAGGTCTGTAGTAGGACTGATATTGATCAGATTCTTCTTTTCTAATGTAAACAACTCTTGGGTCCAGTGCCTTGGTGGCAGGGTCCTGGGTTAAGAATATATAACATGGAGGCGTATACCTGATGTCTCCATCCAATTGGGTGGCTTTAAATATTTTAAAGACGCGTAAATCAATGCCATACAATCTGTTCTCTTTCGCGGCCTGATCGATTTCGGGAATGTCGATTGGCATTTCATTCTGAAGCTTTGATAATGATGAAGAATCAATGGACTCAAGGAATAACAAGTTATAGGCCAATCCGTAAGTGGCTATCGTGGGCCAGAAATGCGCTGAAGCCACGTCTGGATCTGTTATGGATTGCGACCAATATTCCAGATATTGCTTAGACCGCTTATGCACACCATCAAAAGTGGTCCAGGACATTTCAAATTGATTGGCATCCTCTAGACTTAATCTTGTTACTGGGTCACGTTTGGGGTCTTTGTATCCAGAATCTTTTTGACTGAATCTTTTTTCTAGATAGGCTTTATTGGTCATTTTCTCAAGCGTAGACTTTTCCACAGTATTTGAAAAGTGATCACGGGCATTGATGTCGGTCTTTAAGTGTGTACGACCAAACATAAAGGTCTTCCCAATTTCTGTAAATTCTCCGATTGTGTATTTATGGCTCAAACCATTTAGGGCTTGTTCCATTTCGTGTTCCCGATCATTAAGTTTAAAGAGGGTTTTCGGAATCTCATCAAGAATTATGGGTATGGCAGGCACGTCCTTAAGTCCAAATAGTCTTAATGGAAGATGATAGACATTTCTTGTCTTTGCATTCCGTTTATAGAAAAAATAAGCAATGATCGCAATGACCACCAATGCAATAATAATTAGGCTTGTGTTCATTTGTTTTATTGGGGTTTACATCAAGTGTAAAGGGGTATAAAAGCTGAATGGGAACAATAACACCCATCTTATCTAATATACGAACTTTCTATAACTGAGGCACAGGAATGAGGCTTACTTTCGGGATTGAGAAACGGACATATCCAGTTTTTGTAATTCCGATTTGCTTAAGTGTCTCCACTGTCCAACTTTCAAATTCGCCAATGCAATGTGCATTATGCGTGTTCTTTTTAAGGTCAATACTTTATAACCACAATATTCACACATGCGTCGAATCTGTCTATTGAGACCTTGGGTTAAAATAATGCTGAATTTGTTTTTGCCGAGTTTTCTCATCTTACAGGGGTTTGTAACGGTTCCTAGAATGGGAATACCCTTTCGCATTTTATTTAGAAAGGCTTCAGTTATAGGCTTGTCGACCGTAACGATGTATTCCTTGTCATGATTATTTTCTTTACGTAGAATTTTGTTGACTATGTCACCATCATTTGTTAAAAGAATAAGACCGGAACTTGGTTTATCCAATCGACCAATTGGGAAAATGCGCGCTTTGAATTTTATAAATGAAATGATATTATCCTTGTCTCTGAGATCAGTGGTGGTGGTAATGCCAGGGGGTTTGTTAAATGCAATAACAACACGTCTGGTTTTGTTGCGAATGGGCTTATTGTCCAATGCTACCTTATCTCCAGGAAATA
>JABDJE010000082.1 GCA_013002625.1 Saprospiraceae bacterium
AATAGATGGAGACCTATTCTGGATCATTTTGATGATGAAGGTATTGACTTATGCTATGAACTACATCCTGGTGAAGACCTTCATGATGGGGTCACTTTTGAAATGTTTCTGAAGGAGGTGGATAATCATCCAAGAGCATGCATTTTATATGATCCATCTCATTTTGTACTGCAGCAACTGGATTATATAGCCTTTATTGATCACTACCATGATAGAATTAAAATGTTTCATGTAAAGGATGCGGAATTTAATCCAACCGGGAAACAAGGCGTGTTTGGCGGGTATCAATCATGGGTTAACCGAGCCGGAAGATTCAGATCCTTGGGAGATGGTGAAATTGACTTTGGTATGATCTTCAGTAAGCTCACACAATATGGGTTTGAAGGATGGGCAGTTTTAGAATGGGAGTGCTGCATTAAATCTCAGGAACAAGGTGCTGCCGAAGGCGCATCGTTTATTAAGAATCACATAATTGAAGTAACACAAAAAGCGTTTGATGATTTTGCAAACGTTCAAACGGATCAGGATAAAATCAATAAGTTACTAGGGCTTTGATACGAAGATCATTTATAGTTATCCTAAGCTGTTTCAACGGTCTATTGTTTGGTCAAAATCAAGACAGTATCCTGAAGTATCAAATGGACAGTCTATCCATATTTGCTCATCCACTTCAGACAGCTTTTATATTACATAACAATTCCTTGTTGGTATCTGACAGAAATGAAGATATGGCAGCGACCTTTGGAGATCCCTCCAGGGTATTATATAGATCTCCAGGGGTTTCAATGGCTAATGATCAGGCGAATGGGGTTGTGCACCATGGTTTGCCTGGTGAGTTGAACATCTGGTCAGTGTATGGGGGTTGAATCCCAATCACCTCAGCAATGCAGGCACGCGCTTTGATCAAAGCAGTATTGCAGCAGGTGGTGTCCTGGCACTACCATTTGAAGTGATTGAGGATTTAACTTTCACGAGTACTCCGCGTAATGCATCAAGTTTTAATTCAATGAGTGGATTGATGGATCTTTCATTTTCAGATGACGGCAACACCTTTGTTAAGGCAGGATTGCTTGGAATGGAGGCATCATTTCAAAGCAATAAAAAGTCCAGATTAAAGGCACATGCGCGCTATTCAACTGTTGGTTTGCTATCTGATATGGGCGTCGACTTTGACGGAGAGTCCATTAACTTTCAGGACTTTTTTTTATCCTTCAGACCTACGAAAAACATCCAAGTCTTTGGAATGATTGCATCCAGCAATAATGATAAATCTGCTGTAGATAGTTTTTCTTTAGTTGAAGTTCAAAAGGACTTATTAGACATCAATTATAGCTCAAGATTGGGATTTGTAGGAACACATATCAGATTGGGTTTAACGCGTCATAGCCTTGTGGCGTCGTATAAAAAAGATATAAGAACAAGTTTAAATAAATATGATCCTTCACCTAGCCCATTTTTAAGCCGTGATGAATCAGAATATTTGAAGATTTCCTATGCTGGCCGTCAAAAAATCAAGATTGCAAATTTTACTTTAAGCCCCTCAGTAAATGCTCAAGTCAACAAGGATAAAGTGAATTTTAATGATAGCAGTCTTGATGAAACCTCTTTCATTTTAGAACCGGGCTTGAGTTTTGCTTTCCTTGGAAATGGAGATGCTCAGTTTAGTTATGAGTTCAGTGTATCGGGATTGTATGATTCATTTTCAGATGAATTTCAATTTGAGCCGAGTGCAAATGTGCAGTATTTCAATGGGGCGCATGTGTTTAGTGTACAAGCTGGTCTGATATCGCAGGCCATTTCCAGACCATTGCAAGCCGTGGCTATTGGGAATTCGAATAATCATGACGCTGTACTAGACAGAACAAGAAATTTTTCAACAAGTCTGTCGTGGAAATTTCTACCTGAATTGTCAAAATTCAAATTGTTAACAAGCGTCTTTTATAAGCGGCTGTATAATTTGCCTGGCATCAATTATCTTGATTATATGCCATTATTAAATGGTGTTGTGTACAACGATAAGCTCATTAATGGATACTTATTGACAATTGATGGTGAACCTCAGGTGGCGCGATCTTTAGGTGTTGATATAATGGTTGACTATGAGCTGCTGAATGGTTTAAACCTAAACCTTAATGGCAGCATCTTCGATTTAAAGTATCGTGACTTTCAAGATAATTGGGTGGATGCGAGATATAATTTTGGACATGTTGTTAATGCAACCATTTCAAAAAGAATTGAGTTCGACAATGGTAAATCATTAATGCTCCATTCAGGGTTGCACTACCGTGGTGCAGCGAAAGTAATTGAAGATCGGACCCGAGAGCTACGGCCCTATTGGCGGATAGATTTAAGAGCCAAGTATACTTGGCGTGAAAGGAATGTTTTAATTCTTGACATCCAGAATGTCACAAATCGCATCAATGATGCTTACTATTATTTTGACAGTTTCACTAATCAATATGAGCTAGAGGAACAATTAACTATGATTCCGATCATAAGCTATAAGCGCATCCTGGGCAAGTAAAGCATAATGCTTAACTTAGAATTATATGATACATTATGAAAAGAAGAGAGTTTGTAGGTAAAACCACTATGGCAACAACAGCGGCGTTATTTTCACTTAAATGCAAAGCAGAACAGTACAAGACCCTAGGTGGGTTTGGATTACAGTTATGGTCCGTACGACATGATATGGACAAGGACTGGAAGGCTACCCTAAATACGATTGCGGAGATTGGATTCAAGGATGTAGAATGTGCAGGATACACCAATGGTCTGATTTATGGTCAGACTGTAAAAGATTTTGATTCCTATTTGAAATCTATTGGTTTGACCATGAAAAGCTGCCATACAAGGACAGGTGCAGGCAGCCCTGATCAGGTGGGCACGATGACCAATGAATGGGAGCGTATTTGTGAGGATTTAAAATCCATGGGTGGACAATCATTAATTTGTGGATATTTCGAAGAATTCGAGAGACAGACTCTAGATGACTATAAACGCCACGCAGAGCTTTTTAATAGGTGTGGGGAAAAAGCCAAAGAGTATGGATTAAAATTCGGTCATCACAATCATGATTTTGAATTCTTTAAAATCGATGACCAAGTGCCCTATGATATACTCTTAGATGAGACGGACCCTGAGTTGGTATGTTTTGAATTGGATCATTACTGGATCAAGAAAGGCGGGGCAGATCCTTTTGCTTACTTCAATAAATATCCTGGGCGATTTCCATTCTGGCATGTCAAAGATATGGACGATACGGAAGATCAGTTTTTTACCGAAGTTGGCACAGGCATTATCGATTGGGAGCCTATTTTTCAAGCGGAAGCAAAATCAGGGATGAAGTACTTTTACGTTGAGCAAGATGATTTCAAAAAATATGCACCTTTGGAAAGCGTCAAAATGAGCCATGATTACTTGAAAAACTTTAAGTACTAGTAGATCCCAGGAATAAGTCTATAGGATTTTGTTTTGTATTCTGTGAAGGATGGGTGCTCACCATATTTCTTTTCCCAGCTCTTTTCCAAGATGGGTATGCCACTGAATTTTAAGAGTAAAAAACAGATCCATAAGGGGCCGATTAGCGCTATCATGTTAATCGAGAAATCATTGCCCCACTGGAGAATGGGTATTCCAATCCAAAAGAGAATTTCACCAAGATAATTTGGGTGCCTTATCCTGGACCAAAGCCCTGTGGACATAAATTGGTCGGGATGCGATTTTTTAAATTTAAATTTCTGGTAGTCTGCTAAAGCTTCGATGCCCCAACCCAGGATTGATATTGTTGTTCCAACAATCAAAAGTCTCTTGTCAATCGAGTACCCTTCAATCATGTGAAGTAGAAAAGAAAGGCTTATGATGAATACACTAATACCTTGTACGAACCAGAATCCTAAAAAGCTTAATTTATTTGTTCTTATGTCATTGAAACGTTCATCTTGACCCATGTGTTTGATCCGCACCATCAAGTAAGTGCCCAACCTTACAGCCCAGAGATAAATCAAGATCAGCACAAGTATGGCTGCAAGGGATTTGTCTGATAATAGAAAGGACCATGTAGCCAGGACAATAAAGGTGATACTGTAAGATATATCTGTTAACTTATCTGTCTGAAATGTATAAGCTATCAAATACATGAAAAGATTGATTCCAAGTGAGACACCAAATAGAAGGAGTAAAGTTGTAAGCATATAACTACAACCAATTGTTATTTGCATTGTTCTAATAAAAAAAAATAATTGAAGAAGACTATACTAATATCAGGTGGGACCGGATTAATTGGTAATAGGTTGAGAGACTATCTGGGAACAGAGCGATACGATTTCCGAATCTTAACGAGGAGTAAGTCAAAAGTAAGCGCCAATAAAAATTATTATCTATGGAATCCAGCCCAAAATGAGATGGATTCTGCTGCATTGAATAATGTAGATATAGTTATTAACCTGGCAGGTGCGGGCATCGCTGATAAGCGTTGGACCGATGAAAGAAAGCAGCTTCTGCTGGACAGTCGCGTTGACAGCATTAAGACACTTGCAAAATATCTTAAAGCGTCAGGTACGAAACTTCAGTTGTTAATTGGGGCATCAGCCATCGGCTTGTATGGTGATAGGGGAGAAGAACGTCTAACGGAACAGGACGAACGCGGAAAAGGATTCTTAGCTGATATTACTGAGACATGGGAAAATGCTTACAAGACCACAGAGCCCTATGTCATGCGGAGTATGATCATGAGAATAGGTATAGTGCTAAGCTCAAAAGGTGGTGCATTGAAGGAGATTCTCAAGCCGGGGAAAGCTGGTGTTTTTGGTTATTTTGGTGATGGTTCTGCTTATTATTCTTGGATACATATTGATGATATATGTGAAATCATACATCAAGCCATCTTTAATGATGCGTATAAAGGCATCGTGAATGCAACAGCCCCAGAACCCATTTCGATCAAGCAACTGGTAAGCGATGCTAAATCAGCGTCGGGAAGGCCAGGCTTGTTGATGCCTGTACCTGGATTTGGATTAAAGCTTATTTTGGGGGAAATGGCCACGATGCTTCTGAACAGCACACGTGTAATAC
>JABDJE010000084.1 GCA_013002625.1 Saprospiraceae bacterium
GTATTTGCTATTGCATCAATCCAGAAAAATTCAATAGCACTCATACACTCTTCAGTAAAATGTTTGGTCAGGACATTAGCAATTCATGTAAATAAAAAAGAACTCAATGACAATTAACGAAATTAAAGAAGCACTGAAAGGACAAGACACTATCGCTTTCAAACTCCCGGATGGAACACTTGTACCCAATCATTTTCATGTTACTGAAGTGGGAAAAGTTCACAAGGACTTTATTGACTGTGGGGGCACACGACGCAGTGAGATCGTTGCTAATTTCCAGCTCTGGTCAGCCAATGATTATGACCACCGGCTTCATCCTGAAAAATTGGTAAACATAATTGAGCTTTCACAAAAAGTGTTGGGTCTTGAGAATGAAGAAATTGAAGTTGAGTATCAAGGTGAAACGATAGGTAAATATGGTCTTGATTTCGATGGTACCAATTTCAAGTTGGTCACAAAGACAACAGACTGTTTAGCCAAAGACAAATGCGGCGTTGAAATCAAAGAAGACATCAAAAACCTTGCAGTGCTTACCACAAATAATAATTGTGCACCAGGTTCGGGCTGCTGCTAAAATGGAAGTCGTTGTATTCGATAAATCCTTATTTGATCAGGTTCAAAAGATATACAAACAGGGCCTGGATACTGGAATCGCCACATTTGAAGTTACAGTCCCAGAATGGGAAAGCTGGGACCGCAGTCATCTGGATATAGGTCGTATTGCAGTTGTGGAACACAATAGCATGCTAGGATGGGCTGCCCTATCGCCCGTTTCTAACCGATGTGTTTACGGTGGTGTCGCAGAAGTGAGTGTCTATGTTTCTGCAAGTGCCAGAGGAAAAAGCGTGGGTACAATATTATTAAATAAACTCATCCAAATTAGCGAACAACATAATATCTGGACACTGCAAGCAGGTATATTCAGAGAGAATATCGCTAGCCTGCAATTACACAAGAAATGTGGTTTCAGAGTTATTGGCTATCGCGAAAAAATCGGTCAACGCAATGGTGTCTGGAAAGACAACATTATACTTGAAAGAAGAAGTAAAGTTGTAGGCATCTGATCAAAAAAATAACCCTTCTTAAGTATAAATTTTACCCGATCCATCCTTTGTATTACAAAATTATGTCCTGCAACAAATGTTTACCCAAAAGCATATGCAGTAATCTTCTTATCTTGAATCATTCCGCTTTACTTTGTCATTTAGCGAACAGTTTATGTGGTCTCTGATTAAAGTTTTATAACACTAAGTTTTACCAAATGCATCGATATACAATTCGCTTTTGCGCCATTTCACTTTTTACAAGGTTTATATTTAGCCGATTGAATGCAATCCTGATTATGCTCATCTTATTGGCTGTAAATTATGAATCTGAAGCACAGGTGATAAATGCTGAGAGGTCTGGATTCACTTGGATTTCTACAGAAAATGTAACCGACCAAAGCTATGGCGCGGGTTATACGCTTTACAGTGCCGCATGGCCGATATTTGAAAAATATCCCGGTCCAAGGGATTTTCAGATGGGATTGGCTGGGTGTTGGCTTACAACACAAAGGACTGGTACCGAGCCCAACCAGTTTTATACCACTATTGAAGGTGGTTTAGGCTGGTGGCACGACACCCGCTTTGGCACTAAAATTCCCAAGTTTATTATGGGTGGTGTATCCCATGACTTTTATTCATGGGCCAATGGCCCGGGAGCTGGCAGAAGCGGTTTACTTCCAAATGGCCAAAGAGATTGGAGCAGTCCTGGTGGAAAATATGGTGTTGCACAATTATCCAATAGATTACTTTGGGCGCCGGACGGATTAAATCTTGCCCAAAGTCTTAATGGCGAACTGCTGGGTTATGGTTATACCCCTTTACCATTAACTGACCCTATGACTCAAACTAATGGCCAGAATATTTCAACTGGCAACCAATGTTGGACATTGTTTTTAAATTCCACAAACTTTAAAGGTCCTGCAACTTTCTTTCTTCCCACCTTCTGGACAGAACCTGTATTAAGCGACCCTTCACTGGAGGGTTTGTTCCTGGACTCCAGACCTTCCAATCCCAATATTGGCTTCGGGATTGAACATGCTGGTTCTCCAGCCCTCATCTCTCAGGATGCACAAGGCAACAAGTTTGCTAAAATAGAGAGACTCCATTTTCCAGCAAGCAATGAAGATAATTCCATGATCCTTAATCAGATTGCCGTGTATTCAAAAGATGCATTATGGAACGATATGGTTGCATGGTTTGATGGTGGAACAGTTGTACCGCCTAACAGCATTCAATCAGGATCCCTAATTAACTCCTTTGTCAATAATGGGGGATCCATGGCTGCTGAAATAAAAGGCAACGGCATGGAACATAGCATTGATTTAAACTATATAGATAATATTCAGCTCAACGCAAATATTATGGGATTCGAATATGACTTGAATACCGTACATGAAAAAGATGGTTTATTTCATATGCCTGAATATTTCCAACTTGATTCTGATGACAGATGGCGTCCAGCTGATGAAGCATCCATTCCTGCTTCTGCAGATTTGATAAATACAGACGTACCCAGCTCCCCAAGAACTGAAATTCCATATTTAACGCCGATGGAGGAAGATTGCCAATGGCAAGATCCTGATGGCCCATGGAAAAACCCTGGACCTGTCGCAGGCCCATTTACCAAAGACCTCGGTGATGGTACTACTCTAAGCTATTATTGGTATCGCTTTGTAGATCAACCAGCCATCATTCATGCAAATCTGCCTAGCGATATTAGAGAAGCATTGCAAGCAAGAGTTGAACTGATACATTCCAATTGGAGTCATGAAGATGAATATTATGCGCCACCTGCCATTGGAAACCTGGCAACGCTGGACCCTGAAATCATAGTTGAACCGCCTGCAGGAATGGAAATTGGATATGTTCCGATTGTAACAAGACAGGAAAAGACACCAGAAAAACTTCGCGTTTTCATATTAGCGGGTCAATCCAATATGGAAGGTTTTGGCACCGTTGATGATCCAGAAAATGATCATGGAAGTCTTATCGATGTTATTGAAAACGATATGAATGGTGACTGGGATGTGGTCGGTGAAATAAACGATTGGAATATTCTTGAGGATGCATATATCTATTTTGCCAACAATGGAGACACCATCCGATCAACTGTCACTGTGGGACAAGGCAATAATCCAAACTTGATAGGTGCAGAACTTATGTTTGCGCATCAACTGGATGATTATTACGAAGACCCCATTCTAATCATAAAAACTGCCTGGGGTGGGAAAAGCCTGGCAGTTGACTTTAGACCTCCATCGGCCGGCGGCACACCCGGTCCATTTTACGCTGATATGATTAAGATCGTTAAAGATGTGACACAAAACATCGACAGAGAATTCCCTGAAATAGAAACTGATGATATTGAGATTAGTGGATTTGCCTGGTTTCAGGGATGGAATGACGGAGCCAGTGAGGATTATTTGAATGAATATGAGAGCAATCTGAATCATCTTATAAATGATGTACGATCTGATTTAAACATCGTTGACCTACCCTTTGTCATTGCCAACTCTGGACATGGTGGTTTTACGCTAAGCAATGACGGCTGGGTGCGCGATATGCAGACCGTTGTGTCTGTGGCGCAAGAAAACGTAGGCTGCAACGATTCGATCTATGGTGGGCGTGTTGGATTTATTGACACAAAGCAATTTTACATCGATGCGTCCAATTCTCCTTTGGATGCCATACACCATTTCAACAACAATGCTTTGACCTATTTAAATATTGGAAAATCATTAGGTTATGAAATGATACGCGCGATTAATGACATGGCATACTGCTACAAGGATTGTGCACAACAAGTATCTCCGGGCATCGTGTCCATAGGTAATCGTGTATGGAATGACTACAACCAGGATGGCATCAATGACCCCGACGAACCGGGCATACCGGGTGTATCTCTTGTGATTTGGAGCGATCCTGATGGTGATGGCATACCCGACTGGCAGGGATTTGGTGGCGTCGAAGTAACAGATGAAGATGGCTATTACAGATTTACTGGATTAGAGCCCGGCGTCTATACCGTCTTTGTATGGAGTGTTGACAACTGGGAAGAGGGAGAGCCCCTACATGGATTTCAATCTACCAATGGGTTTGTAGCTGATGCAAATAATGATGTAGATTTAGATAATAATGGTTTCGGCAATCCATTTACGGATATCATGTCAGGCATTGTCACACTCAGCCTTGGTGATGAACCTTTAAATGATGGAGACCCGTTCAATTGTTATTTTGATTATGATGGAAGTGGCAACAACACGGTTGATTTCGGATTCTTTAACCCGGACTTAACTTCAGTGATTGAAGATCAACATACGAATGAAACATGGATAAAGGTATATCCCAATCCGGTTAAAGAGGAGATTCATATTGAAGGGGCGCTTCAAAATTTTAAAATTGAAATATTGGATGCTGTAGGCAGGCTTCATCAGGTGATTACTTCTAAGGCGTCAACATGTTCAATCGATATGTCATCCTTGCCAGACGGCATCTATATGTTAAGGGTTTTGAACAAACCAAGCCATCGCATTCAGGTTAAGAAAATTGTAAAGCAGTGAGTTGGGCAAAAGTCTGATTATGCATTGATTTATTAACAGCAGAAGGTCCAATTATGAAAAATTATATCGACGGATTTGTACTTCCAATTCCAAGAGAACATCTCGATGAATATAAAAAAGTCGCTCAACAGGTGGCATTGGTTTGGAAGGAATATGGTGCGTTGGAATACAAGGAATTTGTAGGTGATGATTTGGATATGGAGGGCATTAAATCTTTTAAAGATGCTACCCTTTCCAATGAGGATGAAGTGATCATCTTCGGATGGGTTGTCTTTGCGTCTCGTGAAGCCCGCGATGAGGCCAATGCGCGCGTACCAAAAGATCCACGGATGACAGATTTGGTCGGACCTTTGACAGATCCTTCCAGAGTGATCTTTGATGCTTCAAGAATGGTCTACGGTGGCTTTCTTCCCCTGGTGGGTTAAATTACAGGACATCGGTGCGGCCGTGGACAAAAAACTAACTATTTCAATTATTGAGGAGAATTCTATTTACAAAATGGCTTTATACTTTATACCCTAGAATTGAAATTATAGGATATCACGTATTGTATTCTTGTAAGCTCGCCCAATTGGTATCGTCACCTCACCAACCAGTATAACAGCGCTGCTATTCAGCTTGAGGATATGTTGCTTATTAATAATGAATGATCTGTGCACCCTAATAAACCCGACGTCTAGTTTTTCGATCCATTCTTTAAGCGTATCTGTGGATAGCAATTTCTTATTGTGGAAATGGACTTCGGAATAATCCCCATCTGCCTTTATAAATAATATTTCACTTTGAATTACTTTTCTATACTCATATCCCGATTTTATAAAAAAATGCTTTTCATTTTGATTATCAGAAATGTTCTTATTCGCATATTGGAATGCCTTATCAACAGCTTGAATAAAACGTGGAAATGAAAAGGGCTTCAGCAGATAGTCGACGACATTCAAAGCATAGCTTTCAACCGCAAAGTCCGAGAACGCAGTAGTCAGTATGACCAAGGGTGGATTTTTAAATGTCTTTAAAAAATCTATGCCTGATAACTTCGGTAGATGAATGTCTAAGAATATTAAATCAATGTTGCCATTTTCTAAAATAGATCTGGCAGACAGGGCATCTTCAAAGGTTTCAACCAATTCTATGCTACCGTATTCATGAATGTAACGCTTGAGTATGCGTTGAGCCGGTGGCTGGTCTTCAATAATAATGCATCTCATGCGATCTTATTTTCTCGATAATTGTAATCGCAAATCAACATGATAAAATTTATCTGAGCTATGTATCTTCAGATCATACATTTGGGGGTACTGCATCTCAAGTCTTTTTTTAACATTTTCAAGACCAACACCACTGTTTATTTGTGACAAATGACCCTCCGTCTCAAAATTATTTTTGCAAGCAAAATGAAGTGCACCGGATGGATCACAATTTAAATTTATATCAATAACTATGTTGTCGGCCTGGTTGGTTTGACTATGCTTGAAAGCATTTTCAACAAACACCATTAAAAGCATTGGCGCAATGAGAAATCCCTTACCCGCCATATCTGAATTAAATTTGACTACTCCCCTATTTTCAATTTGGAGTTGGCCAAGATTTATAAAGTTTTCAAGTTGTTCAATTTCTTTCTTTAATGGAACATATTCATCTTGACATTCATAAAGCATATATCTCAGAATACTTGAAAGCTCAAGAATAATTGTAGGCGTTTTATCCGAGGCCTCCAATGCATAAGAATAAAGGTTATTCAAATTATTAAACAGAAAATGCGGATTTATTTGTGATTTCAGAAACTGAAGTTCGCTTTCTCTGACGAGTGCATTGAGTCTTTCAACTTCCCTTTGTTTTGCAAATGCATCCAAACCAAATTTGAATCCTGTTAGAATCGTAACCACCGGAACAATGGATATAAACGCCCATACAATCTGAATTGAATCAGCGCGTTGCCCCTCAAAGAATATGCGCTCAAGGATCAATTCTTCGATCATCACTGACACAAATATCAATGCACAAAAAGACAATAGAAACCGCCATAATTGCTTATGCTTATAGAATGCCGATAATACGAAGTAATTGATTAAAAATGCGGTCAGAGCATAATTGGCGAAGAATGCATATTTGTAATTTGGAATTGATTCCATATTGCGGTCCACGACATAAAATGCGAATACCAGCAAGTGCAGTATTACTTGAAGTATCCAATATTTTTTTTGCTCCATTTTCCACATAAATTACAAGTAAAGAAATTTATAGCATACTTAATAGATGCGATCGGTGAATGTCACTTTTCATGCGGTCAACGACTTCGGCATAATGTCTGAAAGCAAAAAGATGCAGTTAAGCGTAAAGCTTGAGTCGTTTACCGATTGTTCATGAATTTGTAATAATATTCTTTCAAATTAGTAGTAAATAAATTATTAATGAGAATATTTTTCACTGGTATTGCATTGATGCTCACTTTTGCGTTGAACGCTCAGTTTTACATAAAAGGCTCCGTAACGGAGAGCAGCACTCAGTCCGCTCTTGATTATGCGACTGTCATTGTGCTGGATGTGGATAGCAATTCTAATCTGACAGGCACGACGACAGCTGACGGGGGGTCTTTTAATATTGAAGTCCCTCACAAGAACGTGTACCTTGAAATAAGTTTTGTTGGATTTAACACAACGGTTATTAACGATATTAAATTTGAACAGGATCTTGCTGATTTGGGAAATATCGTGCTGAATGAAAATTCACAAGAACTCGATGAAATAGTACTCACAGCTGAAAGGTCCAC
The DNA here is from genome assembly GCA_013002625.1 of Saprospiraceae bacterium. GTDB lineage: Bacteria > Bacteroidota > Bacteroidia > Chitinophagales > Saprospiraceae > RFSX01. The sequence continues at coordinate 7,377 of JABDJE010000084.1, forward strand.
AACGGAATTTAAAC
>JABDJE010000089.1 GCA_013002625.1 Saprospiraceae bacterium
GCTGAATTTGGTGAGGTAGAACTTGTTGATTTCCTTAGGCTATTATATCAATGCATTAGAAACTTAAAAATTAATCTTTAAGTTATGGGATATTGAAGTAGTTCATTAAATAATAAATCGGGTTAAATCAATAGTACAATAACAAAAAGTGAATCGTAAATACATTGATTGCCATTGTTTCAAAGCCATCATTTACACAAAACGACGACCAACAAAAAAGACCCTCAAATAGAAACTCCCCTTGTCTCAGAAAGAGTTAAAAGAAGAATAAGTATTGTCATGGTAAACCATGAAGTAAATAACAACTAATTAGAAAAAAAACGTCGGCGAATAAAAAAGACCCAACTGATAATCAATCAGTTAGGTCTTATTGAGTAGCGGAGATGACCAAGCGATTTCCGCTATGCGGAATGAATACCCTAAATGGGTATTCAAGCGCGGGAACCCTGACCTCAGTCAGGGGTGGGTGGCTGTCCTGCCTCCGCAAAACAAGCATGTATATAAATGAAAAACCCCATAAGTCGATGACTTACAGGGTTACTGAGTAGCGGAGGCAGGACTTGAACCTACGACCTTCGGGTTATGAGCCCGACGAGCTACCAACTGCTCCACTCCGCGATTTTATTTCCCGCTTCCTTCCAAGCGGGGTGCAAATATATAATATAATTTGAATAGAAAAAATTCCCTGAAAGTTGTTTTTTTTAATAGCCCCCAAAATACCTGCGCAGGAACCATTCTATCGCGAGTAAACCAATGAATAACATCAGTAGCCATTTCAGGTTTAGTATTCTTTCTGTTTCTACTTTCTGAAAAACAATGGGTTTGATATCATTGCGTGATCGTATGGAATCCACCAAAGATTCAACTTGATCAAGGTAAATTACAGATCCATTGTGCTTTTGACTCAGGGAAGTCAAAAGGGCATGTTTGGCCGTTAGATCAAACTGCTCCTTAACTATTGTCTCTACATTGAATTGACCTGTAGCTGTATATGCTTGTCCATTATAATTGGTTCTGGCTGTAAAGGAATATTGCCCTTCAGGAAACCGACCGGCATCAAGCGTGTAGTAGGTATTGTTTTTTGCAAAATTGAATTCATAAGCATTACCATCGCTGTCCCTAACCGTGATATTGGCCTCAGGGCTGTTGACCGGTTCAAATGATGCATTGTATAATTGAGCATCAAAAACTACCTCTTCATTTTCCTTGTATTGACGCTTATTACTGAAAGCTCTGAATGGTCTTTTGTCTTCCTTTACAGATATATATTGCAAGGTTTTGGTAACCAATTCACTTGTCAAATCATCATTTTCATTTTCAGCGTATTCGACCAACCGCCAACGCCAGATCCCTTCGCCATTGATAACAGCTTGTTTGTGATCGTTTTGATCTGAGAATGCGAGAAGGGGATAACCCGTCTCAACATTTCCAATCTTCTGATACAGCAAAACTTCAGCATTGGCGAGTGGGGCATAATTACCAAACTGAGACTTCAGTGGTACAAAGTTTTTAATGCGTGAACTCAGATTGTCTGATACAGTGAATAATTTGAATTCTGAGTTTATTATTGGTGTAACATTGTTCAAGTTGGGCTGACTTCCCGATACGGTCAACACGGACTGTATTGCATCAACCTGTTTCATGTTGGTCTCAGCACCCAACACATAGATACAAGGAATTTTGGCATTCTTAATCTCATCAATAATCCTTGTTGTATTGTCTCCTACTGAAGGCAAATCATGTAAAATAACAATATCATAATTCTGAACCTTATCGCTCCAATCAGTGATCGTAGCCAGTTCGACATTGTAATTTTTATTGCGTTCTATGATGCTTCTCAGTGCTTTGATATCCGGATGTGGTGCCCTGGCCAATAATAGCACATCCTGTCTTGCATCCAATACATCAATATAGATGTTACGATAATTGTTTTGTGTGCTTACTTCATTGTTGATGGGTCTCAATGCCAATTGATACTTAATATTTCCAGCTTCGTTGGCATCTATTTCAAAACTGTAGGTGTTGAAAAAATTATCGCTATCGACATTGACATCAACACGTCCCAATTGAGTTTTTCGACTGCCATTGACTTTATACAGAGACAGATTGCTTTTTGCACCTGAGCTGTTATAGGCTTGAATATCTGCCTCAATAACCATCTTGTCATTGAGATAAACAATTCTATTATGCAAGGCATTCTTTATCAATAAATCCGTCTGAATGGCCGTGTCACCCAGCGCCACTGAATAAAGAGGTGCAGATAGAGCCACATCGGCATATAATGGGTTTTTACCTTCATTGAAT
>JABDJE010000091.1 GCA_013002625.1 Saprospiraceae bacterium
ATCACCTCCTGTATCATCTAAATCTTCCCCTGCATAATAGAAATTTCCATTCCAATTCGTATAACTCACTGTTGGAGAAATGGTAGACCCAGAACTCATGTCTGTTAAATAAAATTCCTCCGATGCACCTTCGACTCTACCCCAATGATCAGAAGATCCATCGTAGAAGTCACCCGGAGAGTTGTATCGGCTATCGCCGCCATTAATTTCGTTTCCGTTGGTTTCAAAATCCTCAACCCATATGTCACCACTGTTCTCAGGAATGATTTCTGTGGATTCACCTAGGCATACAAATATATCTGTAACCGCGGGCGACACTGGGATCGGAAAGACTTCTATATCATCGGAGGCAGTATCTGTACAGCCATTTGCATCCGTATAGGTATAACTTATTGTCTTGATGCCGGTTCCCGCGGCTTGTGGATCAAATGAATAAGTTGATCCATTGCCATCATCCATTACACCTGGTCCAGAATAAATTCCTCCACTCGGCATTCCACCACCAAGTCCAGATTGGACACCCGCATCCTTGCATAAGTCTGCTGGTGCAGTAAAACTTACTGTTGGAAGCGGAAACACTTCAATATCATCGCTTGCGGTATTAGTACATCCATTTACATCGGTATATGTATAAGTCAAGATATGAACGCCTGCTCCTGCATCTGCTGGATCAAAGCTATAAGTCATACCATTACCATCATCCATTACACCGTCACCAGAGTACATACCTCCAGTAGGTGTTCCACTACCAAGTCCCGCTTGTGTTCCGGCATCGATACATAAATCAGCGGGAGCTGTAAAACTCACCATTGGTGTATCAAATACAAATATGTCATCACTTGCTGAATCGGTACACCCATTGGCATCTGTAAAGGTGTATGTAATCGTTATCGTACCGCTCAATCCTGTTGGATCAAAACTGTATGTCATACCATTGCCATCATCCATAACGCCGGTTCCAGAGTAAACCCCACTAGATGGAGATCCTCCACTCAATCCAGTCTGTTCACCCTCGTTTTCACACAAGTCTGCAGGTGCAGTAAAACTTACCACCGGAATGTCAAAAACTTCTATATCATCTGAAGCGGAATTCATACAACCGTTTGCATCTGTATATGTGTACGTCAATGTATGGGTTCCAACTCCTGCCATAGCTGGATCAAAACTATATGTCATTCCATTTCCATCATCTGAAACACCATCCCCAGAGTATTCGCCTCCTGTTCCTGAAGGCATACCACTGCCTAGACCAGCTTGAACACCGGCATTTATACAAAGATCAGCAGGAGCTGTGAAATTAACTGTCGGCAGGTCATTTACAGTTATTGTGGTAGATGCCGATTCATCCCTACCGTTTATATCGACATAAGTATAAGTGATTGTTATATTACCACTTAAACCTGTTGGATCAAAAAATGCAGTAGCATCGGTATTGCTAGGATCTGTGACACCCATTCCTGTCCAGGTACCTGTCTCGCCTGGTCCTGGGTCCGGTGTACCTATTAACACAACATCTGCTGCGTCTTCGCATACTGGAGCGTAACTACCTGTACTTACAGGCACCGCTGCAGTCACATTTATTACCGCAACATCTGAATCAAAACATCCATTTGCATCCGTAAATGTATAGGTTAGATTAATTGGCCCGCTTAATCCTGATGGATCAAAACTGGCTGTTTCATCCATATTACTTGGATCTGTTACACCCGTTCCTGTCCATTCACCTGTCTCGCCTGCTCCTGGTGTTGGTACACCAGTCAGCATGACATCAGGTGCGTTTTCTGCCACATCAGGGTAGCTGCCGGCATTAGCCGTTGGTGCAACATTTACAGTTACAGTTCTGGTATCAGAAGCAGAGCATCCGTTTATATCGGTAAAAGTATAGCTAACAATTACAGGACCACTTAATCCTGTTGGATCAAAACTAGCGGTTGCATCCATATTATTTCCGTCTGTTACTCCAGACCCTGTCCATTCACCTGTCTCACCTGCTGTCGGTACAGGCGTACCAGACAATATACTTGGTTCATCATTGTTGCAAGTAGAAAAATCAGAACCTGCATCTACAGTAGGTAAACTATTGACTGCAACGCTTGTCGAGCCAAAACTAGAACATCCGTTCACATCCGTTACAGTATAAGTAAGTGTATAATTTCCATTGAGCCCTGTCGGATCAAAACTAGCTGTTGCATCCATAGTGCTTGGATCTGTCACACCCGTTCCGGTCCATTCCGCAGTTTCTCCTGCTCCAGGTGCCGGCATTCCTGTTAGAGTTATAGCAGTATCATCTTCACATAATGGTCCGTAAGAACCTGTAGATATATTTAATCCACCCCCTACTGTAACGACCACTTCCACTGCATCGCTTTCGCAGCCTCCTTCCAATCCAGTGACCCAAATTGATTCAGGACTTGTAGCTGGTGTGGTCATAGGATCATAAGAAGTTACATTTCCTGCTAGAAGGGTTCCTCCCAAGTCAGGATCTCCATCATAAAAATTAAATGTCATAGGACCTGATGGGCCAGCTATAACTCTGAAATAATCCATTGCTATTTCTTCATCGCCTGAATTCATACTGACTTCTACTCTGATATCAAGACTACTTCCTGAACCAGGAATATTAAATTCAACTTCAGCAAAAGTAGAATTAATCATCATCGAGCCATCGATCCCATCGCCATTGCAATCCGGGTCATCAAATAGTGGTTCATTTGTGGTGTTTCCACCTGGGCAATTCAAAGCTCCGGCAAAACATATACCTGTTTGCTCAACGCCACCATCGATTGTATAATAAAATCTTATATAATCTCCAGAATCAAACTCGCTTGCATTACATCCATCATCATCACCTACTGCCAATAAGGCCTTAAACATTAAATTTGACTCACCAGTTATATCTATCCCCGTGATACTTAACTCTCTAACTGGATTCGTAATCCCTGACCCTTCGGTTGATCCCCCATCATCTAAATCTTCCCCAGCATAAAAGAATGATCCATTCCATCCCGAATAAGCATCTTGAGTGCTAATTGTATTTCCAAGCGTAGAACTATTTAAGTAGTATTCCATTGTTGGACCATTAACTCTACCCCAATAGTCACTCGTTCCATCCCAAAAGTCATTCAAAGAAGTATAAGCTCCAGTTCCCCCATTTTCAGTATTACCATGCATTTCAAAATCTTCTTCCCATACATCTCCGCCTGGATTAGTTGCTGGAATTATATTAGTGCTCTCACCTATACAAACATTAACATTTGAAACCATAGGTGAAGTTGGCAATGCCATAATGTCCAAAGTGGTCATGGCAGAAGGCCTGCAACCCATGTCTGTTGGTGTAGGGTTAAGAATCGCATAAATTTCAAAGGATCCTGCGCCTGCTAATGAAGTATTTGTAACAGAAGCCATTGTACCACCTCCTGTCAAACTTCCAAAAGGAACAATTCCCAAACTCGTTCCACCAATATATGGGTCTGCTGGTGTGCTTGTAAATGCAACAAACTCAATTCCAAAGTCCATATCCATGTTTGAAGCCATATCCATATCCATTAAGCCGGAAGCATCAATATCAAAGTTGTCACCTTCACAAATACTTAATGGACTTGTTACTACAGATCCAATTGTCGGACATACTGATCCGCCACCAATAGGTGTATCTGATTCTACTCTAAAAAAATCAAAAGCAATTTCTTCATCGCCTGAATTCATTCTTGCCTCTACTCTTAAATCCAGGGACGAACCCACACTAGGGATTGTATATTGAAATTCTGCAAAAGTAGATGTGTACATCACAGATCCATCAATACCATCTCCGTTACAATCCGGATCATCAAACAAAGGTTCATTTGCTGTATTTCCTCCTCCTGGACAATTAAGTGCTGCAGCGAAACAAATTCCTGTTTGCTCAACACCTCCATCAATGGTATAATAGAACCTAATATAATCTCCTGAATCAAACTCACTGGCAGTACATCCATCATCATCACCTACTGCCAATAAAGCTTTAAAAACCAGATTTGTCCCACCAGTAATATTTATTCCTGTGATTGAAAGTTCCTTTATTGCTGATCCATCAGGGTTTCCAATAGTTCCACCTGTATCATCTAAATCCTCACCAGCATAGTAGAAATTCCCATTGAATCCATCATATGGGTCTTGGGTATTTGCAATAAGACCAGTACCCACATTAGTTAAAAAGTATTCTTCGGTATTGCCATTGACACGTCCCCAATAATCATCGTCTGAAGCACTTTCATAAAAATCATTTGTAGATGTATATCTACCTGCCCCACCATTAGCGGAATTACCATGATCTTCAAAATCTTCGGTGAAAATGGTAAACTGAGCTTGAATTGGATTAAAAAAGAATAGACAAATCGATACTGAAACTACAGCAACAATGGATTTTGTACAGGTGCGTAGTGTGCACCCAAAGTAGAATTGAGACATTCAGGTTGAGTTTTGGTTCTTTTATCAATAATTATCTCCCAATTGACAGATAATTTCATTAATTGCAATACAACTAATATCATTTTAAAGATAATCCAAAACCTTTAAATTAAAGAACCTGCGGTGTTAAGAATTGAATTAATAACACATCGGTAATGTACACATTTGCAAATGTGTAGGCCTGCTAAAATCTTGTATCGAAATCTTATTATGACAGAAGTTTGGCCATTGTAGCGCCAATATCTGCGGGAGAATTCACCACGTGAATGCCACATGCTTCCATAATCTCCATTTTTGCTGCAGCTGTGTCATCTTTTCCACCAACAATGGCTCCAGCATGTCCCATTGTTCTTCCAGCTGGCGCTGTTTGACCTGCTATAAAACCAACAACGGGCTTTGTGCCGTTTTCTTTGATCCATTTGGCTGCATCGGCTTCCATATTTCCCCCGATTTCACCAATCATAACGATACCATCCGTCTCTGGGTCATTCATGAGCATTTCAACAGCTTCCTTGGTTGTAGTACCTGGAATTGGATCTCCTCCTATCCCTATACAGGTAGACTGCCCCATACCAGCTTTTGTAACCTGATCTACAGCTTCGTAAGTCAATGTACCTGATCTTGAAACGATACCCACTCTTCCAGGGTTATGGATGAAGCCTGGCATAATACCAACCTTTGCTTCTCCTGGCGTAATGACGCCCGGACAATTAGGTCCAACCAATGTACAATCAAAGTCTTCGAGGTAGGCCTTCACTTTCACCATATCTTGCACAGGAATTCCTTCAGTAATGCAGATTATAACCTTTATTCCAGCTGATGCTGCTTCCATGATGGCATCACCGGCAAACGCAGGAGGAACAAAAATAATAGAAGTGTTTGCGCCCGCTTGTTTAACGGCATCATCAACGGTGTTAAATACAGGTCTATCAAGGTGGGTCTGCCCCCCTTTTCCGGGTGTAACACCACCAATTATATTGGTTCCGTATTCAATCATTTGTGAAGCATGAAAACTTCCTTCTTTTCCTGTGATTCCTTGTACAATTATCTTCGAATCTTTGTTTACTAATACACTCATTGCTATTCAATAATTATAACCTGTTCGTTGTCTTTATGCATTAAATATTTTTCGCGTGCATATTTTTCAATGTCGCTATTGATTATGTCTCTTTCTTTAATGGCCTTTTCAAGTTCCATTTCATAGAAAGATTTCTTTTCTGCCAGCTCATTCAGTGATTGGCTTAATTTTATTTGGGTAAATACATTGTATTTATCAAAGAAAGCTAACCAAACTACAAAAGCAACCACGGCTAGCGAATACTTGTTAAGCCATGATCGTTGAGCAAACAAATTTGAAGGGTTGCGTAGTTTATCCATGAGACCCATTACAAAATTTTGTAATGTAAATATATTAAATCTATAGCTTAAATATGCTCTTACCTGGATAATAAGCTGTTGAGCCCAATTCTTCTTCTATCCTGATCAACTGATTGTATTTGGCGATTCTGTCACTTCTGGATGCAGACCCCGTCTTAATTTGGCCTGTACTAAGCGCCACAGCCAGATCCGAAATCGTTGTATCTTCTGTCTCTCCAGATCTATGGCTCATTACCGATGTAAAATTATTTACATGTGCCAACTGAACCGCATCGATCGTTTCGGACAGCGATCCAATCTGATTCACTTTTACCAAGATACTATTGGCCGATTGCTCATCAATTCCTCTTTGCAATCGCTTCGTATTGGTCACAAATAAATCGTCTCCTACCAATTGAACTCTTTCGCCCAAGGCAGCATTCAACTTACTCCAGCCATTCCAATCATCTTCATGTAATCCATCTTCTATTGAAACAATAGGATAATTATCAACCCATTCTTTCCAGTATGATATCATATCATCAGAGCTTAATTTATCACCTGTAGACTTATGAAAATGATATTGCTTTTCATCTTCCAAATAAAATTCACTTGCTGCTGCATCCATGGCGATGAATACATCTTCACCTGGCCTATAACCAGCTGATTCAACTGCTTTTAATACAATTTCAACTGCTTCTTTGTTTGACTTTATATTAGGTGCAAATCCACCTTCATCCCCAACATTGGTTGAGTAATTGTTAGCTTTTAATACCTTCTTCAACGCATGGAATACCTCAACGCCCATTCTTAAGCCCTCTGAAAATGAAGAAGCACCCGCTGGAATAACCATAAATTCCTGAAAATCTATGCTGTTATCTGCGTGAGAGCCCCCATTTAGAATATTCATCATTGGTACAGGCAAGATATGCGCATTCACACCACCAATATACCTGTATAGCGGTTGTCCTGATTCCATAGCCGCGGCTTTTGCCACTGCAAGAGAGACTCCTAAAATGGCATTCGCACCAAGCTTGCCTTTATTCTCTGTGCCATCCAAAGTAAGCATGCGATCATCGATAAGCCTTTGGTCAAAAACATCTTCACCGATTAGAGCTTCAAGAATACTAATATTGATGTTGTTGACAGCTTGCATGACACCTTTACCCAGATATTTATCAGCATCGTTGTCTCTGAGTTCTACGGCTTCATATTTACCTGTAGATGCTCCAGAAGGTACCGCGGCTCTTCCGATATACCCATTGTCTGTGATAATATCTACTTCCACAGTAGGATTACCCCTCGAGTCAAGAATCTGTCTTGCTCTTATGTCTGTTATTAAACTCACAATCTAGTTTTTATATGATTTAATTGTGTTGATAAAATCATCAAACAAATACCTTGAATCATGTGGTCCAGGTGATGCTTCCGGGTGGTATTGCACTGAATACGCCGGATGTTCTTTTACTTTGATACCCTCAATAGTCTGGTCATTCAAGTTTAAATGCGTAACCTCAACAACATCGCTTGTTTGTATCGCTTCCGGGCTTACGCCAAATCCATGATTCTGACTTGTAATTTCGCACTTACCGGTTAATAAATTCTTCACAGGGTGGTTGATACCTCTGTGCCCATTATGCATCTTATATGTCGGAATATCATTTGCCAAGGCCAATAATTGATGTCCAAGACAGATGCCAAACATTGGTTTACCTAATGGCATTAAGGACTTAATGGTATTTACAGCATAATCCATTGATGCTGGATCACCAGGTCCGTTAGAAAGGAAGAATCCATCAGCATTAAATTCCAGTACTTCTTCAACAGTGGATTTAGCAGGAAATACTTTTAAGTAGGCACCCCGTTCGGCAAAACATCTGAGAATGTTTTTCTTAGTACCAAAATCTAGCACTGCAATTCTGATATCAGAATTTTCATCACCTATTGTATAGCTTTCCTTTGTGCTGACTTTTGATGCCAATTCCAAGCCTTCCATAGATGGAATTTCTTTCACCATCGCTTTGAGCTTTTCTAGATCCATTTCAGACGTAGATATAAGGCAGTTCATCGCTCCCTTATCGCGAATATGTTTTACGATAGCTCTTGTATCCAATTGATGGATACAAACGATTTTATTTTCTTCAAAATATTTTTGAATGTCTTCATCAGCAATTGGCCGTGAATACGCATCGGTAAAATTCTTGCACACCAAACCTGCAATTTGAATGTTTTCAGATTCTACTTCAGAATCCTTAATTCCATAATTACCAATATGTGCATTTGTTGTGACGAGTATTTGACCGAAATATGAAGGATCTGTAAATATTTCCTGATATCCGGTCATGCCTGTATTAAAGCATATTTCTCCGGTTCCAATGCCGTTGTAGCCAGCCGCTTTACCTCTGAAGACTGTACCATCCTCAAGCAATAGGATGGCGTTTAAGTGAGATTGATTATCCATATATTCTAAGGTATGACGGCTGCAAATATATAATTAATGTATAATATAAATGGGCAATAACCCTAAGATCATTGCCCATTTAGTATAGTTTTTAAAGAAAAAGAGTCTATTCTTCTTCTTGCTGGTTTGTTGCCGGTGCGGCAGCTGAACTTTTCTTTCTTCTACGTCTTCTTCCACCGGATTTTCCAGCTTTAGCATTTGTATACACTTCATTGAAGTCTACAAACTCTATCATTCCCAATTCTGCACCATCACCTTTTCTGAACCCAGTCTTGATGATTCGAGTATAACCACCTGGACGATCACCGATTTTTCCGGCAATTGTTCCAAATAATTCTTTAACAGCTTCCTTACTTTGAAGGTAACTGAACACCACTCTTCTTGAGTGTGATGTATCTGTTTTAGCTTTTGTTACAATCGGTTCGATATGTAATCTTAAGGCTTTTGCTTTCGCTAAAGTTGTATTGATTCTTTTGTGCTCGATAAGAGCATTGGAAAGATTCCTTAGTAGGGCAACACGATGTCCCTTTTTTCTACCGAGATGGTTGAATTTCTTATTATGTCTCATTAGAGTAAAGTTTGCATCACTACTTTTCTATTCACCAATCGACCTTTATTGAAAAAGAAAAGCGTTTTATGCTATTATAAATAATGGACCCTTTGAGTCGATACGATCCTTTTGTTTGTTTACTCTTCGTCTAATTTGTATTTAGACAGGTCCATACCAAATGTCAGACCTTTATTTTGTAACAATTCCTCAATTTCAACCAAAGACTTCTTACCGAAGTTTCTGAACTTCAATAATTCATTGGTATCGTACTTAACCATTTCACCAAGAGAATTGATTTTAGCTGCTTTCAAGCAATTGTAAGCTCTTACAGATAGATCAAGATCTTCAAGTGGTGTCTTCAACAACTTACGCATATGTAAGATGTGTTCGTCCACGATATCATCCTCTCTTCCTTTATCCGTATCAAAGGTGATGTTTTCATCCGTCACCAACATCAGGTGTTGGATTAAGATTCTTGAAGCTTCTTTTACGGCATCTTCAGGATGAATTGTTCCATCCGTCATGATATCGATCGTTAACTTCTCATAATCCGTTCTTTGTCCTACCCTTGTATTTTCTACTCGGTAAGCCACCTTTTTGATTGGGGTATATATTGCGTCAACCGGAATCACACCGATAGGCGCATCTTTTGTTAGAGTTTCACTAGCCGGCACATATCCTCTACCTTTCGTTACGGTTAATTCGATCTCAAGATTAACACTGGTATCCATATTACAGATAACCAAATCTGGATTCATTACCTTGAAAATATTAGTATGTGCTTCAATATCTGCTGCTGTAAGTTTGTCTTTACCGCTGATGGTCAGATATATTTTTTCAACTTCTGAATCTTCAATTTCAATTTCCGGCTTAAGTCTAACTTGTTTGATATTTAGAATAATATCAACAACATCTTCTACCACACCTTTGATTGTAGAGAATTCATGGTCCACACCTGCAATTCTAACAGCAGAAATTGCATATCCTTCGAGGGATGAAAGCAATACTCTTCTTATAGAGTTACCGATTGTCTGACCAAATCCTGGCTCAAGTGGTTTGAACTCAAACGTACCATCAAAATCATCAGCTTTGGTTAATAAAATTTTGTTAGGTCTTTGAAAATTTAAAATACTCATGCCTTATTTAAACTTTTACAATGATGACTGAACTAACAGCCGAAATTTTAATTTGGTAAACGTTTCGTCGAATTACTTAGAGTACAATTCAACAATCAACTGTTCATTGATGTTTTCAGGAATTTTTTCTCTCTCTGGATACTCCATAAATTTACCTTCCATGCGCTCGGGATTCCATTCTAACCAGTTCCATTTTCTGATGTCAGATTTTGCACTGATTGAATTTTGAATTACCTCAAGGTTTCTGGATTTATTTCTTACGGAAATTACATCCCCCGGTCTTAAATGGTATGAAGGAACATTGGTTAATATACCATTCACAAGGATATGTTTGTGCGAAACCAATTGTCTTGCAGCTCTTCTTGTTGGTGCAATCCCCAGTCTGAAAACTGAGTTATCTAATCTTGCTTCAAGATATTGAAGTAAGATTTCACCCGTAACGCCACTTTTACTGTTGGCTTTAACAAATAGGTTACGGAATTGTCTTTCTAAAACACCGTAAGTATATTTTGCTTTTTGCTTTTCAGCCAATTGGACTGCGTAATCAGATTTTTGCTTTCTCCTTCTAGATGGACCGTGTTGTCCTGGAGGATATTTTCTTTTCTCAAAACTTCTATCAGGCCCGAAGATAGCTTCTCCGAATCTTCTTGCCATTTTAGTTTTTGGTCCAGTATATCTAGCCATTAATTATTCTTCTTATTAGGTTTATTAAACTCTTCTTCTTTTTGGAGGTCTACATCCATTATGCGGAAGTGGTGTAACATCTTTTATCTTGGTTACTCTGATTCCGATTTCATCGATGGCTCTAATTGCAGCTTCACGACCAGATCCAGGCCCCTTAACCAAAACCTCTACATAACGCATTCCTGCATCGTAAGCTACCTGTGCGGCATCTTTAGCTGCGATTTGCGCTGCAAACGGCGTGTTCTTTTTTGAACCTCTAAATCCTGCTTTACCGGCAGAAGCCCAAGAAATAACTTGCCCTTGCTTGTTGGTCAATGAAATAATAATGTTGTTGAAGCTGGCTTTAATGAACGCCAAACCCTCCGGTTCAACATGTACTTTTCTTTTCTTTGCCTTTCTTGCTTTTGACATCTATCTATTATTTAGTGGCTTTTTTCTTATTCGCAACAGTCTTTTTTCTACCTTTTCTCGTACGCGCATTTGTCTGTGTTCTTTGTCCTCTTACAGGGAGACCTCTTCTGTGTCTTAAACCTCTGTAACAAGCGATATCCATCAGACGTTTGATATTGGTCTGAACTTCACTTCTTAATTCCCCTTCAACTGTATAATCATTTTGGATAAGCTTTGTGATATTCATGATGTTATCATCACTCCAATCATTCACTTTTACATTCTCATCCAACCCTACTGTGTTCAAAATTTCCTTGGCTTTAGATGGACCTATGCCATAGATATAGGTAAGACCTACAACACCTCTTTTATTCTTAGGTAAATCTACTCCTGAAATACGTGCCATAATTAACCTTGTCTTTGTTTGAACCTAGGGTTCTTCTTATTAATAATATACAGCTTGCCATGTCTTCTAACAATTTTGCAATCTGCGGATCGTTTTTTTATTGATGCTTTTACTTTCATAAGCTTATTTATATCTATAAGTAATACGTCCTCTGGTTAAATCATACGGCGACATTTCAACTGCAACCTTATCACCGGGCAATATCCGTATATAATGCATTCGCATCTTTCCTGATATTGTAGCAACAATTAAGTGGTCATTTTCCAATCTGACTCTAAACATTGCGTTTGACAATGCTTCTTCAATTGTTCCGTCCTGCTGTATAAGATCTTTCTTCGCCATTCAAAATTTTTGGAGTGCAAATATCTAACTTTTTAACGAGATATTCCTGATTTCTGGATTATTTTTTATAGCCTCCTCAATCAATGAATGATCCGATAAAGTCTCCGTTTTTTCTTTAGTTATTGCTATAGTATGCTCATAATGTGCGGAAGGTTTATTGTCCTTTGTCATAATAGTCCAACCATCCTTCATTTGCTTTACATTTTTAACGCCCATATTGATCATTGGCTCTATTGCGATGACCAAACCATCATTAATTTTGGGTCCTCTACCTCTTTTACCAAAATTGGGTACTTCGGGCGCTTCATGGAGTGACTTTCCAATGCCATGCCCAACCAACTCTCTGACTACACTATATCCCTTCTGTTCTGTATGTTGTTGGATCGCAAAACCCACATCACCAATTCTGTTACCTACTACAGCTGCTTCAATTCCTTTGTATAATGATTCATTGGTCGTTACCAATAATTCCATGACATCATCTTCGACACCTCCCATGGCAAATGTAAAGGCTGAATCTCCGAAGTAATCATTCATAAATGAACCACAATCGATGCTGATAATATCCTTATCTCCAAATGGTTCGTCTGTAGGGATTCCATGGACAACGCATGCATTAGGTGAAATACAAAGTGTCGCTGGAAATCCACCATATCCCTTGAAACCCGGTTTAGCACCATGATCAAGGATAAATGATTCTGCTTCCTGATCCAACTTTTTACCTGTAACACCAGGTTTTAATATGGAAGCTACATGTGCCAGTGTTTTTGAAACGAGAAGACAACTTTCTCGAATGTGTTCAATGTCATCTTGGGTCTTGTAATAAATCATTATTACATACCTGCACCGATAGTCTGCATCCCGCTTCTGCCCTTAATCTTACCCGACTTAACCAGACCATCATATTTTCTCATGAGTAAATAGCTCTCTACTTGTTGAAGTGTATCCAATACTACAGCAACAAGGATTAACAATGAAGTACCTCCAAAGAACAATGCAAATCCATCGTTAACTCCAAATACTGCAACAATCGCTGGCAGAATGGAAATTAAACCTAGGAAAATTGATCCTGGTAGTGTAACTCTAGTTGTCAATGTATCAATAAAATCTTGCGTCATTTTACCTGGCTTTATACCCGGAATAAATGCATTCTGCCTTTTGAGGTATTCAGCGTATTGTTGAGGATTCACCAATAATGCAGTGTAAACATATGTGAAAATGACTACAAGCAGGAAGAAAATCACGTTATAAGGAATTGATTTCCAATCACTTAAACTAATAAGAAAGTTTCCTGGAGAAGATCCATCGGCGCTTAACCATTGTGCTACAGATACGGGTAAGAACATAATTGCCTGCGCAAAGATGATAGGCATTACCCCTGAAGCATTTACTTTTAAAGGAATATAGTCACGCGCTCCTGAGACAGGCATATTCTGTCCACCTCTTCCGACCATACGTTTTGCGAATTGAATCGGAATTCTTCTTACACCCTGAACTACAAGTACAACACCCATCACGATAAAGAAGAATGCCGCAAGTTCAATGATTAATAAGAAAACACCTCCGCTTGTAAATTGAGAAACAACTTCTGCAGCAAAAGATCTTGGCAATGTTGCGATGATACCAACGGTAATCAAAAGAGATACACCATTTCCGATTCCTCTGTCGGTAATTTTTTCACCTAGCCACATTGCAAAAATAGTACCTGTAGATAGTATAAGTATGTTAGAGAAGAAGAACACACCCATCGATAATGAATCGTGGATCGCATTAGGCATGGATTGGATATACTTCAAGTAACCTCCTCCCTGTACCAGCGTAATGAACACGGTTAGGATTCTTGTTATCTGAGTTATCTTCTTACGCCCTGACTCTCCCTCTTTTTGTTGTAATTTTTGAAAATAAGGTACTGCAAAGCCCAGCAACTGAATGATAATCGATGCTGTGATATAAGGCATGATACCTAAAGCAAAAATGGCTGCCTGATTGAAGGCACCCCCTGTAAATGTGTTAATGAGACCAAGGATATCATTTGTTCCCCTGTTACTTACTGCATCTGATAATGCTTCTGAGTTTACACCAGGTAGAACAATAAAAGATCCTACTCTGTAAACTGCAAGAAGAAGTAATGTGAAGAGAATCCTTTCTCTCAACTCTTTAATCTTCCAAATATTCTTTAAGGTCTCAATAAACTTGTTCATGATGAATTTTTATAAAATGGTTACAGTACCACCTTTTGATTCAATATGTGATTTAGCTGTTTCGGAAATTGCGTTTACCGTTACGTTAATTGCAGTGGTTATTTCACCGTTACCCAATACTTTTACCAAATCATTTTTCTTGATAATTCTATGTTCCTTCAAAATATCAACAGTGACATCTTTGAGACCATATTTATCATGAAGTTCCTGAAGCCTGCTAAGGTTCAATGCAACGTAAACCGTTCTGTTGGGACTGTTGAACCCTCTTTTAGGTAGTCGCATTTGAAGTGGCATCTGACCTCCTTCAAAGTTTCTTTTTCTGCTGTATCCAGATCTGGATTTCTGACCTTTGTGACCTCTTGTTGAAGTACCACCATGACCAGAACCTTGTCCTCTTGCGATTCTTTTCTTTCTTTTAACAGATCCTTTTGCAGGTTTTAAATTATGAAGTTCCATAGTTCACTTTTTATTGCTTACGCATTTTCAACGGTAACCAAATGTTTTATTTTATTCACCATCCCCAGAATCTGAGGAGAAGCTTCTTTTACAACACTATGATTGATTTTTCTCAATCCCAGTGCTTTCATAGTATCTTTTTGTCGTCTCGGACGGTCGATGATACTTCTTACCTGAGTAATTTTAATCTTTTCCATGATACGGTTATCCTTCGAATAATTTCTCTAATGTAATTCCTCTTTCTTTAGCAATTTGCTGAGGGCTTCTTAATCTTGATAATGCATTAATTGTTGCTTTCACTACATTATGTGGATTAGAAGATCCTTGTGACTTAGCTAATACATTGTGTACTCCTGCACTTTCCAATACCGCTCTCATCGCACCCCCTGCGATTACACCTGTACCATCTGCAGCTGGCTTGATTAAGACTTTACCTGCACCGTATTTTCCTTTTTGTTCGTGCGGGATGGTTCCATGTAATATTGGAACATGAACAAGGTTCTTACGTGCATCGTCCACTGCTTTAGCAATTGATTCCTGAACGTCTCTGGCTTTACCCAGACCGTGGCCAACTCTTCCTTTTCCATCTCCAAGGACGACAAGAGCTGAAAAGCTAAATGTTCTACCCCCTTTGGTAACTTTTGCCACACGTTGAAGGCTTACTAATTTTTCTTTTAGTTCTGACGTTTCAACTGCTTTTACTTTATTATTGCTTTGTGCCATTGATTTGCTATTAATATGATTTAAAATACAAGCCCACCTTCACGAGCTGCATCAGCCAAGGCTTTAACTCTTCCGTGATAAAGGTTTCCACCCCTATCAAAGACGACTTTAGAAATATTTTTTGATTTTGCTTTATCTGCAATCAACTTACCAACTTCTACGGCTGAGGGAACACCTGAACCTAGGTTGAGTGATTTTGAATCAGCATTAGCCAAAGTCACACCACTGATATCATCAATGAGTTGACAGTAGATGTGTTTATTGCTTCTGAATACAGCAAGTCGAGGAACATCTGCAGTTCCTTTAATTTTCTTCCTGATTGAATACCTGATTCTTTGCTTTGATTTAGTATTTGCCATTGCCAAATATTTTATCCAGCTGTCTTACCAGCTTTTCTTCTAATAACTTCACCTTTGAATCGAATACCTTTTCCTTTATAAGGTTCGGTTTTTCTGAATTTTCTGATTTTTGCGGCAACCTGTCCTAAGAGTTGGTTGTCAATGCTTTCCAATACAATTGAAGGAGGCTTACCCTTTTCCATTGCAGTCGTAAGTTTAACTTCATCAGGAATATAGAAATAGATTGGGTGAGAATAACCCAGTGTCAATTCCAATAAATTTCCTGAATTGTTAACTCTGTAACCTACACCATGTAATTCAAGCTCTTTTGTATATCCTTCAGAAACACCTATGATCATATTATTGATTAATGATCTGTATAGACCATGTGCTTCTCTGTGTCTTTTCTGATCAGTTGGTCTGTTCAGATTTGCTACACCATCTTCAATAGTCAGTTCAAGTTCCGGGTGAATCTTCTGTGTGAGTTCGCCTTTAGGTCCTTTCACTTTTATCACGTTACCTTTCTCTACAGATACTGTAACGCCGTTTGGAATACTAATAGGTGCTTTACCAATTCTAGACATTCTATTATTGTTTAATAAACGTAACAAATTAATTCGCCGCCTACATTCTCTTTCCTCGCCTGCTTATCCGTCATAACGCCACTTGATGTAGACACAATATTTATACCCAGACCATTAATAGTTCTAGGAATATCACCTACTTTAACATACTTTCTCAAACCTGGTGTTGAGTGTCTACCCAATTTTTTGATCACAGGTTCTTTTGTTCGAGAATCATATTTCAAAGCGATCTGAATGATGCCATTCTTACCTGCATCATCATCGAATTTATATTTAAGGATAAAACCCTGATCATATAAAATCTCAGTTATACCTTTTTTCATTTTTGAAGCAGGAATCTCTACAATTCTGTGTCTCGCTTGTTGAGCATTCCTAATTCTTGTCAAATAATCTGCTATTGGATCAGTTACTGCCATTTTTTTTTCTATTTAAAAGTCTACCAACTTGCTTTAGTTAAGCCAGGAATCTTGCCTTCCAAAGCCATTTGTCTGAATAATACCCTGTTGATACCAAATCTTCTCATATAACCTTTAGGTCTTCCAGTTAACTTACATCTGTTGTGTAACCTTACTGGTGAAGAGTTTTTAGGCAACTTATCCAATTCATCCCAACGACCTTCAGCCTTTAGCTGACGTCGCTTTTCAGCATACTTTTCAACAAGTTTTCTTCTTTTTTCTTCTCTGGCAATCAATGATTTTCTAGCCATATCTTAAGCGTTTCTTTGATTTTTGAATGGCATTCCTAAATGCTTTAGGAGTGCAAGAGCTTCAGCATCTGTATTTGCTGTTGTTACAAAATTGATATCCATACCGGTAATTTTACCGATCTTATCAATATTGATCTCTGGAAAAATAATTTGTTCTTTAATTCCTAAGGAGTAGTTCCCTCTTCCGTCGAAACTTTTATCATTAATTCCTCTAAAGTCTCTTACCCTTGGAAGTGAAATTGAAACCAATCTATCAAGGAATTCCCACATACGGTCTTTTCTCAAAGTCACCTTTGAACCGATGGGCATATCTTCTCTTAATTTAAAATTGGAAACAGATTTCTTTGCTGTGGTAGCAACGGCTTTCTGACCAGCAATCATTGTCATTTCATCTACTGCATTGGTCACCAATTTTTTATCCTGGGTTGCCGCACCAACACCTTGGTTCAATGTGATTTTGACCAACCTTGGTACTTCCATCTTAGAAGAATAATTGAATTGCTCCTGCAATTTCTGTATCACTTCTTCCTTATATAGTTTCTTTAATCTTGGTTCGTAACTCATCTTAGTTAATTATTTCACCTGATTTTTTAGAATATCTTACTGTCTTATCACCATCTTTCTTTCTACCTATACGTGTTGCTTCTCCGCTTTTGGGATCTACAACCGCCAGGTTAGAAAGGTGAATTGGTGCTTCAACCTCATTGATACCACCTGGGTTATCATTTGTTGGTTTTGTGTGCTTCTTCACAACATTTACGCCTTCTACAATAGCGCGGTATTTGTTCGGCAGCACTTCTTTTACTTCACCGGTTGCACCTTTATAAGAACCAGAGATTACCATAACTGTATCTCCTTTCTTGATGTGCAGTTTAGTTGTGTTATGTGATGTAATTGATTTCATAATTAAAACTTAAAGCACTTCAGGTGCTAATGAAATAATACGCATGTAGTCTTTGTCTCTCAATTCTCTTGCCACAGGCCCAAATATTCTTGTTCCTCTTGGCTCATCCGCAGCATTTAATAAGACAACTGCATTATCATCAAATCTTATATAGGATCCATCTTTTCTTCGGATCTCTTTTTTAGTTCTTACGATTACTGCTGGTGACACGAGACCTTTTTTAACACCTCCTGGTGATGCATCTTTTACTGTAACAATTATTTTGTCCCCAATAGAAGCATATCTTCT
Source organism: Saprospiraceae bacterium (assembly GCA_013002625.1). Lineage (GTDB taxonomy): Bacteria > Bacteroidota > Bacteroidia > Chitinophagales > Saprospiraceae > RFSX01. The sequence goes on from JABDJE010000091.1 coordinate 17,972, forward strand.
TTTGGTACCGCCTAATACTCTGATACAAAGTACCTCTTTGGCGCCTGAATTATCGGCTACTTTTAATCTGCTTTCTTGTTGTATCATTTCTTAATTATTTAGCGCGTTCAATAATTTCAACAAGTTTCCAACGCTTTCTTCGGCTCAAAGGACGAGATTCAGCAATTCTTACTGTATCGCCTTCATTGCATGCGTTTTTCTCATCATGCGCCAAGAACTTCTTGGATTTCTTTACGAATTTCCCATAAATCGGGTGACGCAATTTTCTTTCAACAGAAACGGTGATAGACTTGTCCATCTTTGTACTTGTTACCAAGCCAACAATCTGCTTTCTGTTCGTTTTGATTTCTCCTGTTGACATAATTACTTTTTACGACGTCTTGCGACTTTTTTTGTTCTTAATGCTGTATCTTCTTCTGACATTGCACTCAATTCTCTTCTTCGAGCTTCAGTATTCAATCTTGCAATATCTCTTCGAACTTCACGCAATGCTAAAGGGTTTTCCAAACCTCTAAGCGTGTGGTCGAATTGAAGTTTTTGATATTGATTATGAGTTTCGTTCAACTCATTTTTCAATTCATCATCTGTGAACTCTTGCAATTCAATATATTTTTTACTTGGCATTGCCTTAAGTTTTATTGTTCGATATAATCTGGTCTTGTAATTGTGCGCGTCAAAACCGGAAGCTTTTGAGCCGCCAACCTGAGGGCTTCATAAGCTACATCTTGAGGAACACCATCCATTTCAAATAAAATACGACCTGCTTTTACTCTAGCAACATAGTGGTCTAGGTTACCCTTACCTTTACCCATCCTTACCTCCAACGGTTTAGATGTAATAGGTTTGTCAGGGAAGATTCTAATCCAAACCTTACCTTGTCTTTGCATATACCTTGTCATCGCAACCCTTGCCGCTTCAATTTGTCTATTGGTAATGCGAGCATTTTCAACAGTTTTTAAAGCAAAAGAACCAAATGCAATTGTGCTTCCTTTGAAAGCCAACCCTCTGTTTCTTCCTTTTTGCTGTTTTCTATATTTAGTACGCTTCGGTTGTAGCATTTTATCTCTTTTTAAATGTTACTATTTATGCTAATTAGTTTCTTCCTTTGTTTCCGCCTCGGCCACGATTACCACCTCTGTTATCACGGTTTCCGCCGCGATTACCACCTCTATTGCCTCTGTTGCCACCACGGCCTCCTTTCGCTTTCGGGTCACCTACGTTAGGTGAAAGATCTCTCTTACCCAATACTTCTCCTCTACACAACCAAACTTTCACACCAATCTTACCATATACTGTTAATGCTTCATACAGTGCATAATCGATATCTGCTCTAAAAGTGTGCAATGGCGTTCTACCATCTTTAAACTCTTCAGATCTGGCCATCTCTGCACCATTCAATCTTCCACTTACTCTGATTTTGATTCCTTCTGCACCGGCTCTCATCGATGATTGAATAGCCATTTTGATTGCTCTTCTGAAGTTTACTCTGGCTTCCAATTGTTTACCAACTGATTCTGCCACAATATTCGCATCCAATTCAGGCTTTCTGATTTCGACGATATTGATCTGTACATCTTTACCAGTCAGTTTTCTCAATTCTTCACGAATTCTATCCACCTCTTGTCCACCTTTACCGATAATAATACCTGGTCGTGAAGTGTGTACAGTTACAGTAATACGCTTCATGGTACGCTCGATAATAATTCTTGCGATACCCCCTTTTTGTACCCTCGCTCTTAAGTAGACTCTGATTTTCTCATCTTCTACAACATTTTTAGCGAAGTCTTTACCACCGAACCAGTTGGATTCCCAACCTCTGATGATACCTAAGCGATTACCTATTGGATTAGTCTTTTGACCCATAATTATTTATTAATCTTCAGTGTTTTCTTCAATAATTTCTTCAACAGCCGCCTCTTCGATTTCTACTTTATTTTCCACGATCAAGGTTACATGATTACTTCGCTTTCTGATTCTGTGCGCTCTACCGTGTGGTGCCGGACGGAATCTTTTTAGCATACCTGCTTCATCGACAAATACAGCCTTCACAAACAAATCATGATCATCAGCGCTGTAAGCCATATCCAATTTATTTTCCCAATTGGCAATGGCAGAAAGCAAAAGCTTTTCAGCCCATTCCGAAGCTTCTCTTTTTGAGAACTTCAAAATATTCAGTGCATTATCTACCGATTTACCTCTGATGCTATCCACAACGAATCTCATTTTTCTCGCGGATAGTGGTACGTTTTTCAATTTAGCTACTGCTTCCATTTTCCTTAAATCTTAAAAGTTATTTTCTATTTCCTGAATGACCTCTATAAGTTCTTGTTGGTGCAAATTCTCCCAATTTGTGACCTACCATATTCTCAGTTACGTAAACTGGGATGAACGTTTTACCATTATGCACGGCAATTGTTAGACCAACCATATCTGGAATAACCATTGACGAGCGTGACCAAGTTTTAATGACAGACTTCTTTTGAGAAGTTTGTGCATTTTCAACTTTTCTAATCAATTTATGATAGACGTAAGGGCCTTTTTTTAGTGATCTAGCCATTCTCTATTCTATTTTTTAGTTTTTCTTCTTGAAATAATCAACTTATCAGAAGATTTCTTCTTTCTTGTCTTCTGACCTTTTGCAAATACACCGGTTCTTGATCTTGGATGACCACCTGAAGCTCTACCTTCACCACCACCCATTGGGTGATCAACCGGGTTCATCGCAACACCTCTCACACGAGGTCTGTTACCTTTCCATCTGTTTCTACCGGCTTTACCCATTACACCCAAACCATGGTCAGGGTTTGAAGTAGTACCGATGGTTGCTTTGCAAGTCAACAATACCCTTCTAACTTCTCCACTCGGTAATTTGATAATGGCATATTTACCTTCTCTACCCATCAACACACCATAAGTA
>JABDJE010000112.1 GCA_013002625.1 Saprospiraceae bacterium
GGCTTGTCCATCTTTTGCAGAAATAAATTCTCCACTATGATTCAATAGTTTTAAAGCATTCCATTCCTTAGGGTTATGGCTTGCAGTGAGAATAATACCGCCACCGGCATTGTAGAACTTCACGGCCATTTCCACAGTCGGTGTGGTCGAATAATCCAAATCAATGATATCGATACCTAAACTTCTTAAAGTATTGATCACAAGGGCGGATACAATATCCCCTGAGATGCGTCCATCCCTTCCAACAACCACGGTGTGATTATTATGCTGTTCTTTCAACCATGTACCATACGCAGCCGCCATTTCGACAATATCTATCGGTGTTAAATTCGATCCTACTGCACCACCGATAGTACCGCGCATCCCTGATATTGATTTGATTAATGTCAATGCTATTATTTTCAACAAATCTATAAATATTGGACGCCATTATTGCCAATTAAAAAAAGTATTTTGCAAGATGATTGATACACTGCTTGAATTCGATCAACAACTGTACATCCTTATCAATCAAGGCCTGGGAAGTTCAGTTCTGGATGCCATTCTCATTCCATTCAGACATAAGTTATTCTGGATTCCGCTGTATTTGTTTATTCTCATCTTTATCAGTGTTAATTTTGGTAAAAAAAGATGGTTGACTTATCTCTTTATTGCCTTGACTATCACGTGTTCAGATACCGTGTCCAGTAAAATAATCAAGCCATCAGTTGAGCGTATTAGGCCCTGCCACTGTCCTGATCTTAATCCAGAAATAAGGATTCCGTGCAGTCAGGGTTATAGTTTCACCTCATCACACGCCACCAATCATTTTGCCATCGGAACATTTCTGTTTTTTTTATTCTCATTTACCAAATGGCGAATATTATTTCTCTTCTGGGCTGGATTAATTGGAATAGCTCAAATTTATGTGGGCGTACATTATCCAGGAGATATTTTAGCTGGGAGTCTGATAGGATTCTTAATAGGAAGTTCACTTTTTTATTTTTATACTCGCGGATTAAACAGATTTATTAAGCATGACACAGATAATTGACGGCAAGGAATTGTCTCAAACCGTTAAACAGGAAATTAAAGAGAAGGTAGACCTGATCAAAGAATCCGGTAAAAGACCACCTCATTTGTCAGCAGTCCTCGTAGGCAACAATCCTGCAAGCGAAGCGTATATGCGCAATAAAGTGCGCTCATGTGAACAAGTTGGTTTCAGCTCAGATCTGATCAGAAAAGAATCTGATATAACTCAGGCAGAGCTACTTGCAGTTGTTAAACAATTGAATGAAGATGACCAAGTAGATGGATTCATTGTACAATTACCTCTACCTGATCACATTGATGACGAAGCCGTGCTCCTGGCTATTGACCCATCAAAAGATGTTGACGGATTCCATCCTTATAATTTTGGTTGTATGGCACAAGGGCTTGATTCGTTTTTACCAGCAACGCCATACGGTATTATGATAATGCTTGAACGTTATGGTATAGAAACCAGTGGAAAGAATGTTGTGATTATTGGCCGAAGTAATATTGTGGGCACACCGATGAGTTTGCTCCTTTCCAGGAAGGGGAAGGTTGGTAATTCGACTGTGACCTTAGCACACTCTCGCACCAAGAATCTCCCTGAAATTACAAGGCGTGCTGATATTCTAATCTCAGCATTGGGCAAACCGTTTTTTGTAACTGCCGATATGGTAAAAGAAGGGGTTGTTGTAATTGATGTTGGTATTAATAGGATCGATGATCTTACCAGAAAATCTGGCAGCAGGTTGGTTGGGGATGTCGATTTCGAAAAGGTGGCACCCAAAGCCTCATTCATTACACCTGTTCCGGGCGGGGTTGGTCCAATGACCGTTGCATCATTGATGCTGAATACTCTTAAAGCATACAATAATAAATACGATGTCTAAAGACCCATGGCTCAAGATTACCTTGGTCAATGAAGGCATCAATGGGGATATTCTTTCGGCTTGGCTTAATATCTATGAGGTCGATTCTCTTCAATTTCTGGAAGACAGAATTGATATTTACATTCAAACACACCAGAAGGAGGATGTAATAGATGTGCTTACCAATAAAATAGGTATTGCATCTGATAAAATTCATACAGAAGCCTTTAAAAATCAGAATTGGAATGCTGTCTGGGAGTCAAACTTTCAAGCCGTACAAATCGATTCACTATACTTAAGGGCTAAATTTCATCAGCCAGCCCCAAAAGACTGCGAGGAGATTATCATTCTCCCCAAAATGGCATTTGGGACAGGACATCATGATACCACTTATCTTATGATGGCTCAAATCAATAAAATGGATCTTGCCAACAAGGACATCCTTGACTATGGTTGCGGTACAGGCATCCTCTCAATCTTACCTTTAAAACGGGAATGTAAGTCCTTGCTTGCCATCGATATCCAACCAGAAGCGGTAGAAAACACAATTGAACATTTTGAAGCCAATCAATGTCCATCGGAACTGTATAAGGTTGAAATGGGAGACCTCGATCTTGTTGAAGGTATAGATTTCAATATCATATTGGCCAATATCAACAGACATGTTTTAATTCAAAATGCCAGCAGATTATTTGACTTAACGCGTAAGGATGGAATTGTACTCTGTTCTGGCATACTGAAGGAGGATAGGACACTTATGGTTGAAACGTTTAGTACTGCGGGGTTTGAAATATCAGATATTCAGAGTAAGGGAGAATGGTTACTTATCATCTTGAAGAAAACTTAACAAAGCTTGTTGCGTCTGGGCAAGCGGCAATCCCAGGATATTGGTAAAAGATCCTACAATGTATTCCACCTTTACAAATCCAATCCAGTCCTGAATACCATAGGATCCAGCCTTATCGATCGGATTGTCCAGGTCAAAATAATAACCCGCTTCTTCATCAGAGATAGGTGCAAATTTCACTTCGCTCTGTTCTGTAAAAGAAATTTGCTTTTCAGCACTGTAAATACAAACACCCGTATACACAGAATGCTTTTTATCTGACAAGCTTGTCAAAGTGTTTATTGCATCTTCTCTTGATGTAGGCTTACCATAAATTACATCATTATAAACAACAATTGTGTCAGCTGCGAGTATAATTGTCTCATTATCCAATATGCCATGTGCTTTGGCCTTTTTTACAGCAAGATACTCAGCGCCGGAAGCGTAATGTACCTCATCGGGAATCGTCTCATCAATTTCAATCGCATTGACAGTAAAAGGAATTCTCAGTTTTTCGAGTAAGGCTTTGCGACGGGGTGAATGAGAAGAGAGAATTAATTCTTTATTTAAATCCATGCAAACAAAGCTATAAAGATTAATCCTGATATCATGACGGCTTTCAGGTATTGTTGTAAAAACCTAATATTTTTCAGTTTAACTAACCTTATACTTAAGTAAGAAATAAAAGCCACAGGCAAAAATAAGCCGCACACAAAATAAATATTGAAGATATTCAATGTCTGGAAATCAAGAATGACTGAACCCCAATAAGCTAATATTACCAATAAGACGACCGACAATAGCCGCACGATCGCCGAGCTAAAACGAACGCCTTTTGCGATGACCAGGGTTTTCAATCCTGATGCCTTATCACCATATACATCTTCAATGTCCTTTACAATTTCGCG
>JABDJE010000131.1 GCA_013002625.1 Saprospiraceae bacterium
ATATACATTCCTGAATTTAAACCAGAGATATCAATAGGTCTGTTCTCATATATACCTGATCTTCGAATTATTAAATTTCCCTGTAGGTTATAGATAGATACATCGGCAACATCAGACAAGCCTAGAATTCTAAACATATCTGCGGTTCGATTCGGTGCGATTACCGGATCATCAAACTTTTCAATCTGTACATGCCGTATTCCGGAGTATGCATATTCACCATTCAGATCAATCTGCTTAAGGCGATAATAATTGTCTCCATGCACCGGGTTTGTGTGCACATAACTGTAATTGACAGCGGCACTGCTGTTCCCAGCACCCTCAACAATCTCAATCATCTCAAATAATGTAGCATCCGGACTCCATTCGATTTCAAATCGGTCATTGTTTACTTCAATGCCAGTGATCCATTTAAGGTATGCCTCATTTTCAATCCGCTGCACTTCAAACATTTCCAAAACCACAGGCAAAGCCACGGGCAAATAGGTACAACTGTCCCCAGACATCAATAAGGGACAGCCATCGGTATCCGAGCCCCAGTCTTGACAAGTCGTCATATCAAAAGGAGGGATATCAAGGGGATCAACCTCAGCACATTCCACACTACCGTATACAATCGAACAAGAGACCGACCCATCAGCATTGCTTAATGTCACTACATCACCGCTATTGCCCAGCAATGCAGTATTGTTAAGGTCCATGCTCATGACTTCAACGGGCGTATCACAGGATGCAGGATGGTCAATCGTTGGACAATAATCATTTACTATCATAAGGCATCCGCCCGGTGGTATGGATGTGCTGTCCGGGAAAACATAATCAGGATATGCACCAGAATCATCATCGCCCAATTGCCAGGATGATAAGTCCACTGCGGAATTGCTGGTGTTACAAATCTCCACATATTCATCCTGTGAATTTATTAATCCATCTCCGTTTGTGTCAAAATTAAAGCTCGATCCAGTCGGATCAATGAGTAGGGATTTTATCTCAATGCTGTCAACAAGGCACTGAGTTACAGCAGAATGACTATACATTCCAATGAGCAATAGGACTAAACAAGAAATCCTCATGTTGGGCATTTATATAAAAATAAAAATCTCTTTTGGAAAGTCGGGCTTCTCGAAAAGATATTAAGGAATTAAAACAATTCAGCCAGGTAATAAGCATAAAGGATCAACAGCATGACGCCTTCCCAGAAAGTAATTCTCTTGGTAACAGTAATGATTCCAAACAGGATGGTAACAGCCAACATGAAAGGTAGGCTGAATGTAAGGATGCCATCTGGAATAACGAGCTCACCAAAAAAGGATGGGAGTGCCATGACAGCATAGGTATTAAATATATTGGACCCCAGCACATTACCTACAGCAATGGCGTGTTTACCACGCTTGGCAGCAGCCATACTTACAGCCACTTCTGGTAAGGAGGTTCCCAACGCCACAAAAGATAGAGAGATTATCTCAGCACCGATACCTACTATGGTTGAAAACTCCACAATGCCATATATTGTCCATTTAGCACCTAGAAAAACAAAGACACCTCCAAGTAGTAATTTACCTACATCAAATAAACGGACCTTGGGTCTGTCTTCGGTCTCTCTATCAGACCCTTGTACGGAATTGAATAAAAAAGCAACCAATGCGACCAGGAAGATCACACATTCAACCATACTCAGGGATTGATCCTGAAGGGAGAAGAACATTAGAAATGCTGAACCAATAAGTATGGGCATATCGATATCCCAAATGTTAAAATCCAATTTGATCTGCTTACCAACCATGACGGTCAGGCCTAATACAAGAAGAATGTTGGTTATATTGGATCCGATAACATTTCCAACTACGAATTCGGAAGCACCGCTGTACACGGATGCGATGGAAGTGGCCAATTCAGGCAATGATGTTCCAAATGCAACGATTGTAACGCCGATTATAAATGGAGAAATCCCCAATGAAAGCCCAATCTTTTCAGCTGAATCGATAAACCAATCTGACGCAACCAAAAGAACTATTAAGCTGACAATTGTTATTACAATAGCTAGAAGCATAAACTATTAAACACGCATTTGGTCTAAAAAGTCTCAAAGTACGCGAAAAAAATATGGAGAGTTGGGAATATGGCTATAAATTTAGGGCTGCATTATGAGTGAAGAAAAAATAAATCCTGAGGAAAAGGAAATGAGCTTTCTGGACCATCTTGAAGAATTGAGATGGCATATCATCCGATCAGTAATTGCTGTCTTTGTGTTCGGTATTGTGGTCTTCTTGTTCAAGGATTTAGTCTTTGACAAAATCATCCTGGCTCCAAAAAAACAATCCTTCTTCACGTATCAGTTTTTCTGTAACCTTGGAGAAGCTTTATGTTTCTATCCCCCTGATTTTAAATTAATGCCTAGGCAATTGGGCGAAGAGTTTTTCACGCATTTAAAAGTGTCCGTCTCATTGGGTATAATTATTTCATTCCCTTATATCTTCTTCGAACTTTGGCGCTTTATCAAACCCGGATTGTATGCTAAGGAGCAAAAAGCAGCGAAGGGCGTTGTATTTATCTGTTCTTCATTATTCTTATTGGGTGTCCTGTTTGGCTACTTTGTCATTTCACCATTCGCCATTACATTTTTAGCGGGCTACACCGTTTCTCCTGAAGTGATCAGTAACCCTACCCTGGCCTCTTATGTAAGCTATATGACGATGTTTACCTTGCCCACAGGTCTGCTGTTCGAACTACCTGTCGTTGTGTTCTTCCTTGCACGTATTGGAT
>JABDJE010000141.1 GCA_013002625.1 Saprospiraceae bacterium
CCTGAAGCGGGGTTAATACCTTTGGAAGATACTTCAGCGCCATAAAGCTCAAGTATTTGAGCCATTGTCATTTGATCTTTCGACAGTGCCATGGCACCTGCTGTGTCTTTTCGGTTGGAATAGGCATTGGTTGTTGGTAAGGTATTGATAAAGTTGTTAGTAAAACCGCTGATCTCCTTGATGTATTGATCCCTTTGTGCTTCGCTGGGTTCGAGGGCTTCTGAAATGGCTTCGAGGGCCAGGATCTTGTCTCTTAATGTGCTCACTTTGGATGGCTTAAAAATTGAACCCTAAATTTAAGAGAATTAAAGAAAACGAGGCCTTTAAAGAATGAAAGATTTTTCGTATCTTAATACTACAAAAAATTTAGACCTATGGAATCACATTATGAAAAGATATACTCCGGAAACTTCATCGTTGTTCAATTGCTCCAATCACGGCTGCAGGAAGTAGGTATTACGCCTATCGTTAAGGACGAAAGCCATCTGGGCCTCTCGGCTGTTGGCGTTAGTGATTACCAGGGTGAGATCGATATGTATGTACATGAGGATGAAGCGGCAAAAGCACTGCCTATAGTGACTGCCACACTTGCCGATATGGCTGCTGAATAAACATTTTTAATTTTGATCCCTATTATTGCTGATGTTTCAGGGCTATACATCCGAGGAAATAATTGAAATTTACAGGGAAATTAAGTGACTGAATGATCACTAAATCTATACCACTACACTATACATCTTCTCTCGCAGCTCCTTGATCTTCGGGTTTTGCATGTACTCATCGAAGGTTGAGTAGCGATCAATAACGCCGCCAGGTGTTAATTCAATAACGCGGTTGGCCACCGTTTGTGCGAATTCGTGATCATGGGTAGTAAATAAGACCGTCCCTTTAAAATTCTTTAGGGAATTATTAAAAGCGGTAATACTTTCCAGATCCAAATGGTTGGTAGGCTCATCCAACATCAATACATTAGCACGCATCATCATCATGCGGCTCAGCATACAACGTACTTTTTCACCACCACTCAAGACATTCGATTTCTTTAAGGCTTCCTCGCCACTAAAGATCATCTTACCTAAAAACCCTCGGATATAAACCTCTTCACGCTCTTCTTCGGTCTTGGCCCATTGGCGTAACCAGTCGACGAGCGTCAGATCATTTTTAAAGAATTCAGAGTTATCCAATGGTAAATACGATTGTGTTGTGGTAACACCCCATTTAAAACGGCCTGAATCGGCTTTTTGATTCTCATTTATAATTTGGTAGAAAGCTGTTGTGGCGCGTGAATCCTTTGAATAGACTACGACCTTATCCCCTTTGGCCAGGTTGATGTCCACATTTTTAAAAAGCAGTTCTCCATCAATGGAGGCACTAAGTCCTTCCATGTTTAAGATCTGGTCACCGGCTTCGCGTTCGCGTTCAAATATGATGGCAGGATAGCGTCGGCTGGAGCGCTTGATATCGGCGATGTTCAATTTCTCGATCATCTTCTTCCGGCTTGTTGCCTGCTTTGATTTGGCGACATTGGCAGAAAAGCGGCGTATAAATTCTTCCAGCTCCTTTTTCTTTTCTTCAGCCTTCTTGTTCTGCTGTGCATGCTGACGTGCCGCTAACTGCGACGATTCGTACCAAAAACTGTAGTTTCCGGAGTAATGATTGATCTTTCCAAAATCGATATCCGACACATGTGTACAAACAGCATCCAGAAAGTGCCTGTCGTGCGAAACTACAATTACGCAATTATCATAATTGGCCAAAAACTTTTCCAGCCATGATATGGTTTCATAATCCAGGTCGTTCGTAGGCTCATCCATCACCAACACATCAGGATTTCCAAACAAAGCCTGCGCAAGTAAGACTCGTACTTTTTGTTTGCCGTCAAGGTCCTGCATCAATGTATAATGCAAATCTTCCTTGATATCCAAATTGCTCAGTAAGGCCGCCGCATCGCTATCGGCATTCCAACCGTCCATCTCCTCAAATTCCACCTGCAACTCCCCTATCTTATCGGCATTGTCATCAGAATAGTCGGCATATAAGGCATCGATTTCGGTTTTGATCTTAAATAAGGGGGCGTTACCCATCAATACCGTTTCCAAAACCGTATGCTCATCATAGA
>JABDJE010000151.1 GCA_013002625.1 Saprospiraceae bacterium
TAAAGCTAGGAATATTAGGCATCTGGCGGCTTTATTATAGCCTCTAAGGCAGGATTGGTAAACTAGCTTACAAAACAAAAAAGGCCTCACTCCTAAGAGTGAAACCTTTGAGCTTAACTATATAAATATTCCTAATTAACTTCCGCACATAAGACACCCATCTTCCATTGAACATACATCACCTTCTTCAACTGCAACTTCAGCTCCTTCTTCTACACCTTCTACATTCATCACTTCTTGATTCTTGGTATCGTACTTTTTCTTGTAATCTGCACTCAATGTAAATTTGATCGGGTCAACAGCAGCTTTGGATCTCAGGTAATACATACCTGTTTTCAAGCCTTGTTTCCAAGCATAAAAGTGCATAGATGTCAGTTTTGCCATATTTGGATTCTCAACAAAAAGATTGAGACTCTGACTCTGGCAGATATAGGCTCCGCGATCTGCAGCCATGTCAATAATTACCTTCTGGCTAATCTCCCACACGGTCTTGTAGAGATCCTTGATCTCTTGTGGTAATCCGTCAATATTCTGGATACTCCCATTGGCAGCCATTAGTCGTTCTTTGGTCTCATTGTTCCATAATCCCAATTTGATAAGGTCTTCCAGCAAATGCTTATTTACAACAACATACTCTCCTGAAAGCGTTCTTCTGGAATATATGTTGGACGTATAGGGTTCAAAGCATTCGTTATTACCCAGGATTTGAGAAGTTGAGGCTGTTGGCATTGGTGCCAGCAACAAACTATTACGTAGACCCGTTTTCTTTATTTCTGCCTTTAATGCCTTCCAGTCCCATCTTTTGGATGGTTTTACATTCCACATGTCATACTGCAATATACCTTTGCTTGCTGGACTACCTTCAAATGTTTCATAGGTGCCATCGACCTGTGCCTGTGCATTGGATTCTGTAAGGGCAGCAAAATAAATTGTCTCAAAAATATCCTTGTTCAATTGTTTGGCTTCCGGGCTATCAAATGGCATGCGCATTTTGATAAAGGCATCTGCTAATCCTTGAACCCCAATACCGATCGGACGATGTCTGAAGTTTGAATTCTCAGCCTCCTTAACAGGATAGTAGTTGATATCAATTACCTTATTTAGGTTTCTTGTTACAACACGAGAGATTTCATACAATCGATCAAAATCATATTCTCCCTTTTCTTCATTTACAAACTTGGCCAAAGAAATGGAAGCAAGATTACAAACCGCTACTTCATCTGGTGAAGTATACTCCAATATCTCGGTACAAAGATTACTCGACCTGATGGTACCTAAGTTCTTTTGGTTTGATTTTTCATTAGCCGCATCCTTATACAAAATATACGGTGTACCTGTTTCAATTTGAGACTCCAGGATTGCACCCCAAAGATCTCTGGCGTTTATTGTTTTTCTTGCTAGACCGTCATTTTCATATTTCTCGTATAGGGCTCTGAAATCATCACCATAACAATCGTGCAGGCCAGGTGCCTCATTCGGGCAGAATAATGACCATTGGCCATCAGCTTCTACTCTTTCCATGAATACATCTGATATCCACATGGCATAGAACAAGTCACGTGCTCTTAATTCCTCTTTACCATGATTTTTCTTCAGGTCAAGGAAATCAAATATGTCAGCGTGCCAAGGTTCCAGATATATTGCAAACGCTCCTTTTCTTTTTCCACCACCCTGATCAACATATCTTGCGGTGTCGTTATAGACACGCAACATTGGGATGACGCCATTGGAGGTACCTCCTGTGCCTTTAATATAAGACCCTTGAGCTCTGATGTTGTGAATACTTAATCCAATACCTCCGGCCGATTGAGAAATCTTAGCGCATCTGCTTAATGTTTCGAAGATTCCAGAAATACTATCATCCGTCATTGTCAATAGGAAACAAGAAGATAATTGAGGCTTGGGTGTTGCGGCATTAAACAATGTTGGTGTTGCATGGATAAACCATTTCTCCGACATTAAATTATATGTCTCTACCGCTGAATCGATGTCTTCACCATGGATACCTACTGCTGCACGCATCAGTAAATGTTGTGGTCGTTCTACGACTTTTCCGTTCATTCGAAGCAGGTAGGATCTTTCCAGTGTTTTGAAACCGAAGTAATCAAAACTGTAGTCCCTATCATAGATGATGGCTGAGTCTAATTTATCAGCATTGTCTTCAATGATTTTCAGCGAAGTCTCTGAGATCAGACCTGCACTTTCGCCTGTTTTCGGGTCAATATATTCATACAGATCGCGCATGGTTTGCGCGAATGACTTTTTAGTATTCTTATGAAGGTTCGAAATAGCAATTCGCGCCGCGAGTACTGCGTATTCCGGGTGTTCTGTAGCCAGGGAAGCTGCTGTCTCTGCAGCCAGGTTATCGAGGTCAGACGTTGTAACGCCATCAAATAATCCCTGGATTACTCTTTTTGAAATTTCTATGTGATCGATGTAGTCGGAATGAAGTCCGTAACATAATTTTTTTACTCTGGCGGTTATTTTATCGAAACTGACGTCTTCGCGTCTCCCGCTCCTTTTTACAACTTGCATATTAATAAAGGTTTAAAAAGAGAAAATAAAGATCTCAGACTGGTCTTTGGCAAATGGTTGATTAAGGGATAAAGTCTAGAAGTCTTCGTCTAGAGAGAAGATCTGTTTGTCCTTCTCTGCCATAACACCAGCCTTCTGATAATCACCTACTCTTTTTTCAAAAAAGTTGGTTTTACCTTGCAATGAGATTAATTCCATCCATGGGAATGGATTCTCAGAGTTGTACACTTTTTCATTGCCTAATGAAACCAACAATCTGTCTGCGACAAATTCAATATACTGGCACATCATTTCGGCATTCATACCAATAAGTCTTACTGGTATAGCGTCTGAAACAAACTCTTTTTCGATCTCAACTGCGTCACAGATGATGGTTTTGATGGTATCCTTGCTCAATTTGTTTTGAATGTGATTATTGTATAACAAACAAGCAAAGTCACAATGCATACCTTCATCTCTTGAAATCAGTTCATTTGAAAAAGATAATCCTGGCATAAGTCCTCTTTTCTTCAACCAGAAGATGGAGCAAAATGAGCCAGAGAAGAAAATACCTTCGACGGCAGCAAAAGCAATAAGACGTTCAGCAAATGATGCATCGTCTATCCATCGAAGTGCCCACTCCGCTTTTTTCTTAACGCATTCAAGGTTCTCTATTGCGTTCAGCAGGTAATCTTTTTCTTTGGTATCTTTAATGTAAGTGTCTATAAGGAGCGAATAAGTCTCTGAATGGATATTCTCCATCATAATTTGAAAGCCATAAAAGAATTTAGCTTCCGTGTATTGCACTTCATTCACCATGTTCTCTGCTAAGTTCTCATTGACGATACCGTCGCTTGCAGCAAAAAAGGCTAATACATGTTTGATAAAGTGTTTTTCGTCATCGTTCAGTCTGTTTTCCCAGTCAGACAAATCCTGGTGTAAATCTATTTCTTCAGCAGTCCAAAAACTTGCTTCAGATTTTTTATAGAAGTTCCAAATGTCATCATGTTCGATGGGAAACAGAACAAATCGGCCTGGGTTATCATCTAATAAGGGTTCTTTTAAGTTAGTCATATCACTCCTACTGTTTATATAGTTTAGCTATGTTGAACAAATTAAGAAAAATTATATATATAAAAAACAATAATATCAAAAAAGTGAGAGCAAGCTTTCCAAGAACTTACACATTAAAATTCTTGTTAATATTTAAAACCTTGACTTACTTGTTATTAAATAAGTAATCCGACGAACTTCGGATCATTCTCACGAATTGATTATCACTGTCAAATCCGACTACAAATTAAATAAGAAAAAATCATAATATGACTTCATAGTTATCAACAGGTGTTGAAAACTATTTGGAATCATATAATAAATTATTTCTATATGAATTGACTACTTGGTCTTGTTGTTTTTACCCAAAAATAAAATGAGCAAAAATCCAAGTATCACAGAGATACCAAGAAGGAGCACAAAGGCATATCTGCTTTTGGAAAATGGGAGATATTCCAGGTTCATGCCATAGAAGCTGGCCACAAGCGTAGGAACCATTAAGATAATCGTAATGACAGTAAGTCTATGAATAAAGGAATTCAAATTATTTGATACAATTGATGCGTAAGCCTCCATTGTTCCGGAAAGGATATTGGTATAAACGTTTGACATTTCCAATGCCTGCCCGTTGTCGATTATGATATCTTCAAATAAATCTTCATGCGGCTCCTTCTCACGTATTCGTAAAAAGTCCGTCCGCTTCATCTTCATCATCAAAAGGTCATTGGCACTTAAAGAATTTACAAAATATACCAGCGACTTTTCAATCTTAAGCAGTTGTCTCAATTCTTCATTTCGGCTTGAGTCATACAATTCCTGCTCGATCAGATTACGCTTCAAATTCAAACGCTTCAGACACTCAAGAAACCATAAAACATTTTGCTCAAATACGAGAAGAATAAAAAGACTTGGATCGGACGGTACAAAATTTCGAAACCTGTAATTCAAAATCCTATCTATGACCGGATTTTCCTGTTGGGTAACAGTGATCACGGTGTTATCTATGGTGATAATACCAATTGGAACCGTAACATAGATCGCTTCATTCTCCTTGAGGGATTGATTAATTGTTGGCGTATTAATTAAGATCAGTTTGCCTTCCTCCTCAATTTCATACCTCGATCGCTCATCGATATCCAGTGAATCCTGAATAAAGTCAATCGGAATATTAAAACGCTCAGCATATTCTTCAATACTGTTCTCGGTAAATGGTGGACACAGGTGTACCCATTGGGCTTCTTCCATCCCATCTACCTGAGCGACCATCCTACCTTGAAATTTGTAGTATTGAATCATATTTATACCATTAATGCATTAAAATGCTTGCGCGAACAAACATACTGTAATCCTATAACAAATATTAATCCATAATCAATGACAGAATGATTGAATGATACAATTCTAGAATTATAGCATTCATACTTTGGTAATCACTCATTC
>JABDJE010000165.1 GCA_013002625.1 Saprospiraceae bacterium
CTCTGACATGCCTTCTGAAGAGCCTCCAGGAAATTTCTTCCGATTGCCATGACCTCACCCACAGATTTCATCTGTAATCCGAGCGTATGATCTGAACCATAGAATTTTTCAAAATTCCATCTCGGCATTTTTACAATTACATAATCCAATGTAGGTTCGAAGTAGGCTGAAGTGGTTTTTGTAATTTGATTTTTCAATTCATCCAATGTATAACCTATAGCTAACTTCGCCGCTATCTTTGCAATAGGGTATCCCGTTGCCTTACTGGCCAAAGCTGATGATCGTGATACGCGTGGATTAATTTCAATACAAATCAATTCTTCCGTTTCAGGATTTATGGAGAACTGGATATTACAACCTCCTGCAAATTCTCCCATGGAACGCATTAATAAAATGGCCTGGTTGCGCATTTCCTGATAAGCAGTATCGGATAGTGTCATGGATGGCGCCACAGTGATACTATCACCCGTATGAATACCCATTGGATCAAGGTTTTCAACAGTACATATGATAACCACGTTGTCATTGGAATCACGCAACAGTTCCAGTTCGTATTCTTTCCAACCAAGGACAGCTTTTTCAACAAGGACTTCATGTGTAGGCGAAGAATTCAACCCATGTCGCAGGGCTTCATCAAAGTCTTTTTCTTCCATTACAAAACCTCCACCTGTCCCACCCAAGGTATAAGAGGGTCTGATTACCAATGGGAAACCAATCTTCTGTGAAGCATCTTTACCTTCGAGAAAAGAATTAGCTATGAACGATGGCGCTACATTTAAACCAATTGAAATCACATGTTTTCTAAATTCCTCTCTGTTTTCAGCGAGTTCAATAGCTTCAAGATCGACCCCAATAAGTTTTACATTAAATTCATCCCATAACCCTCGTTTCCCAGCATCTATAGCTAAATTCAACGCTGTTTGTCCACCCATGGTGGCCAGCACTGCATCGATTGGACGTTCTTCAAGTATCTCTCGAAGACTTTCTACCGTTAATGGTTTGAGATAAATATGATCCGCAGTCAACGGATCTGTCATGATAGTGGCCGGATTTGAATTAATCAGACTCACCTCAATGCCTTCCTCTCTTAATGATCTTGATGCTTGGCTTCCTGAATAATCAAACTCACAGGCTTGACCGATAATTATTGGTCCACTCCCGATGATAAGTACGGACTTGATAGATGTGTCTTTTGGCATAACCTTTCTAGCCTTTTTGGATTGGCGCAAATATAATCCAAAAGACAAATTTTACCTTAATTGATCAAAGATATTGTACCTATATATTCAAATTTTTCGCCATATAAATCTTTTATCTTCACCATATAAGTGAAAACCGTACTTACTGCATCGTTTTGGGTTTCCATTCCCTTCCATTTATATCTATAATCATTGGTTGGAAAATTGTGTTGTTCAAATACTAAATTCCCCCATTTATTATAAATAAAAAGATCCTCAACGATTAGATTTTTTTGATTTGAGAAAATCATAAAGCCATCGTTTGGCGAAGCGGCTTGACGCGATATTATATTAGGGATATAAATATTAAGCTTGGCTTGCCATTCTAGGATTGTCGAACAATGAACCTCATTGTTGCATTCATCCACAACAATAAATCTTATAATCTCAGTATAGGTGTTCTCACAATCCTTATAGCCATTTATACCTTCTGTTTCCCAATACAACTCATAGTTGATATTTGTATTTACTTCAACAGAAGCGAATAGGCCATTCATGACATCTGGATCATCGTAATTCTCACATTTGAGACGCCAACTTTCTGGACAACTAATCATTAAGTCATTATCATCAGTGAAATAAACTACTGAAGTGCATTGCGCTGAATTATCACATTCATCGGTCACAGAAAATACAACTTCCAAACTATCAACACAGATATTGATATTATCTCGCTCTGGAAAATTTGATTGTATAGAAAATGCATTACATTCTTCTTGCACTATCAATCCTTCTTCCCATTCCCTTATCAGCGATTCATAGCTCTTTTCATTCAAATCTAGGGTTAATGGTGCGGGACAAATGATCGTCGGAGGTATGCTGTCAATGACTTTTATCGTGCTGATACATTCTACTTTTTGTCCGCAGTTATCTACTGAGAAAAAAGACACCTGATAATCCTTTTCGCATCCTTGCAGGACAATATCCTGAAGAGCAGGTTTAGTTTTTATGTCTAATCTATTGTCATTGAAATCAAAAGCATCTGCAGTATTGATCCATGCTTTCAATTTTGCTTCTCCCTCTATAACCTGACATTGTATTTGAAGGTCTTTTGGACAACTAATTTCTGGTTTGATGTTTCTGTCAATGATGAGCGTCGATCGACAAGTTGACTTATTAGAACAAACATCGATTGCTTCCACAATAAGCTCTTTTGAAATTATTGAATCACAATTATTGATTACTAAAGGCTCTTTGAAAAAGTGATGTAATGTATAATTATTACAAACATCGTATGCATCAACTGGAACAAATTCATTTAATTCTGATTCAAGGTAGTCTAGATGCGTTAGTTGCATTACGACAGTGTCGGGGCAATTTAAATTGGGTGCCGATTCATCTTTTATTGTGATCAAAGCACTGCATCGATGAATTTTGGAACAATAATCAACACCTTCCCATACGACTTCCTTTGTAAACGCACAGACTTCGTTCAACTCTATACTTATTGGAATATGTGAAATAATTTCAGCCGATCCTGCACCTGTGGGATCGAATTGAACATTTTCAAACCATCTGGATAAGGTATTGAATTTTTCCGGGTCACCGCAATCGATAATAAGTTCGCCCGGGCAAACGAGCCGAACCTCAGTTGTATCCAACACAGATATTGAAGTCTGACAGGCACTTCGGTTACCACAGTTGTCGATAGCATATATTGAAAGATCTAAAATGGTGTCCGGGAAACAAGATATATCGAGCGTATTGGGATCAATAGAACTGGAATAAGTAAAGCTGGTACAATCTTGTATTGGGAGGTGGTCCAAATAATTTGAATATTTTTCAGCAGCGTTGTTGTCTTGCGTAAATAGAATTAACATTGAGTCACATTCTATGCTCGGTCCGGTATTATCTTCAATTCTGACCGCTCCTTCGCAAATGTGTTCTGAGGTATAAATTATTTCAAAACTGATTTGACTGTCACAGTATTTAAAAAGCTCAGAAATATCTACCTGATTTATATCGATGTGATCTTCAGGGTTCGAGATGAGATGATTAAGTGAATCTATCCAGCCATTCAAAAAGCTTAGATAATTCGGGTCATTGCAATCCAGGATAAACTCCTCGCGGCAATTATACCCTTGAGTTTTATCACTGAATTTTGATTTAATGTAAGATATATACGTATCGGCCAGTTTGTCCCATATTAAAGGCACCAAACCAATAGACAATTGAGAGCAAGTCTCATTGCATTGCTTTGAATTGGGATCTGATTGCTTTTCCCAAAGAGCATAAGAACAAAAGATAAATGTCAGGTATATACAAATACCCAATATTTTACCATTTCGCATTTGAAAGAGTTTAAGAGTGTTAAGTACTCTTGATTTTGCAAGAATCGCACCAATCATGAACTGATTGATCCTGCCTTATAGAGATTTATTTAATCGCCTGAATAGAACCCGTGAACGTATGCTCCTGATTAAAAATGTCCAGGACTTGTACAAGGTATGTGAAGACCTCACCAGAAACTTCCGATTCGTTGAAGTTTCCTTCCCACCCATAGCTTGAATCGTTAGGAGGGAAATCCGACGCTTCGTGAATTTTAGAGCCCCACCTGTCATAGATCGTTAAGGTAATCACCCTTGCCAAAGAGCTGTTTCCATATACCGTAAATGCATCGTTAAGATCATCACTGTTAGGTGAAAAAATATTAGGAATATAAATTTTCATATCCGGTAAAAGATGAATACTAGCCTCGCAATCTGCAAGTGTACCGCATTCATCTTCAGCTGTAAAGATTACATCTATATCATACGATTCCTGACAGTCTGAATTTAAAATATTAAATGTATAGTCATTGAATACCATATATGAAAGTTCGCTTTCAACTATTGTTTGGTTTAGGAATCCATCAACTGCAGCAGATGTTTGAGGGTGACTGCAACCCACAGTTATATCTTCTGGACAAGTTATACTAATATTAAATTCATTAATGACCGTAAGATTACTTATGCATGAAGAGGTATTGTTGCAGCCATCAATGATGGTGTACTCGTATGGTTCTGTTATTTCACAAGCCTCAAATGTGATATTAATTTGGTCATTATATACAATGTCAAAATTGCCACAACCATCACTTCCTGCAATTGTGTTTTGCCATGTATCAAACGTCGCCTGATAATCAAGCTCCACTAAATCAATGGTCATATCATCAGGACAGTTGATCGTAGGCGGGCTGCTGTCAGTTATTCTTATTTGAGAAACACATTCTGCTATTTGATTACAAGCATCCTCAGTTATGAAGTTTACAATGTTTACTTCATTACAACCGAAAAGAAGATTTGAACTTAAATAGTCATGATCCACTACAAGCAAGTTGGATTGATCATTATTGGCTTCAGCTAGATTCAACCAATCTGATATTTTTTGATCCAAATCAGGATCTTCGCAATCTAACTCTATTGCAAGTGGGCATGAAATTGAAGGCGGAGCTTTTGTTACAGTTATGGTACCCAGACAATCATTGGAATTGCCGCATTGGTCTTCGGCTACAAACTGGATCATGAACTCCTCTGCAGAACATAAGTCATTGAGTATGGACGGATCAAAACTATTTGATAAATCCACCTGCGTACACTGATCCGAAGCTACTACTTGAAGAAGCCAGTTTTCGATCTCATTGATCTGGTTTTGACCAAGTGCTTCAATTTCGATGGTGGATGGACAAATAATATCAGGTGCATTATTATCTACCAACATAATTGTTGAAGTACAGAAATTTGAACGCTGGCAATTATCTGATACACTAAAAATAACGTCGAGACTTTCTCCACATATCAATTGGTCCAATGCGGCCGGATTATAATCTGAGTTTACCGAAAGCATTGTACCAGTTGAGCTTTCGCCTAATGCTGAGTTTAACCAATCTGAGACAGCAGCATCACCTGATTGACCACATTCAATAGTCAAGCTGGTAGGACAGTTTATCAATGGATTAATATTGTTCTGTATGGTAATATTTGCTCTACATGTATTTGAATTTCCGCAATCATCTGTAGCCGTGAATGTTACTGAAGTCGAAGCCTCGCAATCGTCGGATAACATGATCTCGCTATAGTCATTTGTAACTGTAACTGGTCCACAGGCATCAAATGGCGAGGTGCTGTCCAACCAAGTGTCAATCTGGTCCAAATCAGAATTCTGTTGAATAATGACATCTAAGTCAGCTGGACATCCAATACTTGGTCCGATATTGTCAAAAACACTAAACCTGGCTGTCGTCGTATCGCGGTTACCACAGGCGTCTTCTAGATAAAACGTCACATTAACACTGCCTGAACCCTGACAGGAATAATTCACCTGAGGATTGGGAGGGTCAATAGTAACCGTTAAGGGGTCTGAGCAGATATCGAATTGTGTTGAAGCAATATTATCGATCCATTCTTGTAGTCTGGCATTTATATCCTGATTACAAGCATGTGATATGTTTTGTGCTTCCTGTGTGATTAGAATAGGAGCATGATCTTCGATTATATAATCTTCAAAACAGCTAACCGTATATGCACCGTCAGAAATTTGATATTCACGGGTTACGATTAAGGGGTCGTTGTTGCAAGATTGTGGAGAGTTCTGTGAATCAAATGCCTGGACTATTATTGTGTGGCATGCCGAATTAATCGTTATTCCCCTTGTACTTATTAATATTTGATCTTCATTCGCAACACTCACTTGATCTTGAAAGCTTAAATCGATTTCATCAAGCTCATTTATGCATTGTAAAGTTGTTGAATTCTGGATAGCACATTCTATATCAAGCACACAACATGTGGGCACCAGTATAGATGAATCAATCTGACATCCGAGTGCATCAGTAACAGTAATGAAATACATTCCCGGTTCTACGTTGTCCAAGTCTTCCGAAGTATAAGTCGTTCCATTTGGCCCTAGCCAACTGAATGTATATGGGCTGATACCGTCAAATGGTTCCAGATTAATTGTAGCCGCATTGAGTGTGTCGATACATTGATAAGAAATATTCAACAACGGTTCAGGTGCATCTGCAATCTGCGCAGTAGATATCTCTGTGCACGCGATCCCATCTGTGACCACAATTAGATAATCTCCACTTTGAAGTCCTTCAAAAAAATTTGAATCCTGGAATACTGTGCCACCATCAATCGAATAAAATAATTGACCAGCCCCACCAGTGGCAGTTATAAGCAAGGTGCCGTTACTCAAATTGCATGTTTCCTGAGTTTGATCAATTCCGGTTATAGTTATGGGGTCAGCTAAGAGGTAGGTATACGAGGATGATAAGACTATGATGATACATAATCTGATGATTATCAGTTTTATTGTGGATGTAGTCCTCAATTTTTCACAGATGTTTTGTGGCAAATACCACATTATATAGACAATATTTTGGGCCGTTACACCTATTCTATCACCTTGTTTATAACAAATTAGGTTGGATGGGCTTCATTTTCAATGAAAACAAGCCATGAATCTGACTGATATGTTACAGTTTCTAAGAATTTCGATAAGAATGAACCAGCCAAAGTGATTTAATGTAAAATGTATGCGCTGGAAATTGAAATGAAACTTGATTAAATGTTTTTATGGAATAAAAAAAGCCCTGATTCAAAATGAATAAGGGCTGGTTTTGGGTTTGTTTTCCTATCAATTACCCTGTGAAATAGGATAGGATAGTAATTACGATAACAACTAATAATATAGACACAGCGATATCGAACATGCTGTAACTATTTTTACGCGCTTTTTTCTGTTCTTCGGTTAATGTACCAAATGTCAAACCCTGAATTTGAGCTGCATTCGGTGGTGCTGTTAATAGACTAACGATCGTACAAACAATTACGCTGGCAATAAAAATAAATATTGCCATATGCGCGAAATTGATGGTTGCGAAGGAAGCCCAAAGTCCGGTATCTCCAGGTTCAACATTTAACTCTGCTATAATTCTTAATGTACCCGCTACCAACCCAAATAATAATGTGGCTATGGCTCCAGGGGCATTTACGCGCTTCCAGAGAATACCCATTAGGAAGACCGCTGTAATCGGCGGTGCAATGTATGATTGGACACTTTGTAGATAATTATACAACACACCGCCACCTATTTTTTGCATGATGGGAATCCATAATAAACCCAGAACAACAACAAAGGCTGTTGCTATACGGCCAATGTTGACAAGCCTTCCTTCACTTGTGTCGGGGTATAATTTCTTAAATATATCTACCGTAAAAATGGTTGAGCTAGAATTGAAGACGGAGGCCAATGAACTCATAAGTGCCGCCATTAATCCACCCGCTACCAACCCTTTTATACCAACGGGCAAAAGGCTTTGTACAAGTACAGGAAATACTTCGTCGCTTCGGTCATAATGCAATACACCTTTAATTTTTAAGGCATAAGCAATGATACCTGGAATTAGAAATATGAATATCGGAAGCAATTTTAAATATGCACCAAATATGGCACCGCGCCGACCAATTTTAATATTATGTGCGGCTAACGTTCGCTGCACAATATATTGGTCCGTACACCAATACCAGATACCTACGATGGTCCCTCCCAATAGAAGCCCGGTCCATGGATAATCAGGGTCTGAAGGTGGTCGCCACATATTGAAGTGGTCGGAACCCACAGTTGCTTTCAATTCACCCCAACTGCCAATCGCTTCAAATCCTTTATAGGTCAGGAACAAAGCCCCTAGAATGAGTATCACAGTCTGCAATGCTTCAGTATAAATTACAGCCCGCATTCCACCGAGAACTGTATAAACCCCGGTCACAATCACAATGCCAATTGCGCCATATAAAAAAGGGATATCTAGCAATTGTGATACCACGATTCCACCTGCATAAATGGTAACCGAAACTTTTGTTAAGACATATCCAATAATGGAGAAGATTGATAGAAACCACCTTGATCGACTGTCAAAACGCTTTTCCAGAAATTCAGGCATAGTAAATACACCGCTGCGCATGTAAAATGGTAAGAACAACCAACCTAATAGCAGAACAATCCAGGCATGCAATTCATAATGGGCCATAGGCATACCAGATTCTGCTCCAGTCCCGGCCAAACCAACAACATGTTCTGATCCGATATTGGATGCAAAAATTGAAGCACCAATTACAAACCATCCAGCATTTCTACCCGCTAAAAAGTAATCTTCAGTATTCTTGTTTTTCTGTAATATCACCCAAACAGCAACACCAATAAGAATGGCGAAATACATTCCCAGGACGATCCAGTCTAATGCAGCAAATGTCGTATTCATACTTATTGGTTTGTCTTAATGTTGTTGATACACTAAGTAAGTAAAAATTATTTGATTCTCAAGCTCTATCAAATAAATAAATACTTTCTACCTTTAATAATTTAGTTGAATATAATATAGCTATAGAACAATTTGAATAAATATTTTTACAGTCTCTGCTTAATTGGAATTTTATTCTGTGGATGCCATAGTGATAAAACACCTGCCGAAAAGCACTATCCATCGGATTATCTTTTCTTACAACGTAGTTTCCCTTCCGGTAAAATAGACCATAAAGCTTATTTGCGTTCACTGGAGGACTTAAACAAATATGCACCAAAAACTGAGAGATTTAATCTAGACTGGGAATCTGTTGGGCCATTTAATATCAGTGGCCGTGTTACAGATATCGAAGTGGACTTTTCAAATGATAATATCATATATGCAGGATCTGCTTCAGGGGGTGTACTCAAATCAACCGATGGAGGTCAAAACTGGGTCAATGTTTTTGAAGGAATGCCGACACAAGCAATAGGTGATCTTGCAATTTCAAAATCCAATCCAGAATATGTTGTAGCGGGAACAGGAGAATCCAATGCAGGCGGTGGTTCCATAGCCTATGATGGATTAGGCGTATTTGCTTCTGAAAATGGAGGTGACAGTTGGCGTCATTTAGGATTAGACAGTGTTGGTAGTATCGGTAAGGTGCTTGTCCATCCGACCGATAATGACATATTATATATAGGTGCAATGGGTGCATTGTTTGAAAATACTTCGGCGCGCGGCGTATTCAAAACTGAAGATGGCGGTCTGAACTGGGAGCAATCTCTGTTTATTTCAGATTCTACTGGCATTATCGATATGGCAATCCATCCTACAAATCCGGATACCATTTTTGCAGCTGCTTGGGAAAGAATCCGACGGCCCCATAATAGGCAATATGGAGGCATCACAAGTAATATTTATCGTTCATTTGATGGTGGCTCCAACTGGGAAGTATTAGAAGGAGGACTGCCACAAACTGCAAGTCGAAAAGGGCGAATTGGCATAGCAATTTCACCGTCTTCACCCAATATAATCTATGCCTTTTATGCAAATGCAAGTGGATCGATTGATGGGATATATAAGTCTGAGAATTATGGCACAAGTTGGGAAGAAAAATCTGTAGATGGCATAAGTAATGTACCTTATATGTGGTGGTTTGGACGTATTTACGTTCATCCACATAATCACGACAAGTTGTTTGCAACAAGTTTAAGAATGTATGCATCTGATGATGGCGCAGAAAATTGGTATGAAATATTTACTGGGGCTCATGTCGATCATCATGCTATGGGATTTTCTAGTGTTGATTCCAACCTAATGTGGAATGGTAATGATGGAGGGGTCTATTACAGTGCAGATGGAGGTGCTACCAAAATCAATTTTGAAGGATTGAATAATATACAATTTTATGTGTGCGCAATTGATCCATCCGATCCCAATAAATTGTTTGGGGGCGCTCAGGATAATGGGACGCTTATGACCAATGGAAGTCCCGATGATTGGAGTAGAATATTTGGAGGAGATGGATTCAGGATTGTCATTGATCCCGTGAACCCAGAAATCATTTTCGCAGAAGCACAAAATGGATACTTGGTTAGGAGCGATGATGGAGGCAAAGGATTTATACCTATCACCGCAGGCTTATTTGGCCAGTTTAACTGGAACACACCCATAGCTATGGATCCTCAAAATACTTCAGTGCTGTATACAGGGTCTCAATTTTTATTTAAAACTGAAGACAGGGGCACCAATTGGTCAGTTATTTCGCCACCGCTTGTGAATGCGGATAATCCAGTAGGCAATCTAAGTTTCGGAACGCTGACAAGTATTGATGTATCTACATTGGATAGCAATATTATTTATATAGGAACAGATGATGGTAAGCTTTGGGTCACCCTTGATGGAGGATTATCCTACGAAAATATCAGTGAAGACCTTCCGCAAAGATGGATCACATCGGTCAAACATGATCCATTG
>JABDJE010000174.1 GCA_013002625.1 Saprospiraceae bacterium
TTCAAGGCATCCTGCCCCTCAATAGTGAGGCTGAATTCGCTGCCCTCTTTTCTGATATCAGTTACCCTGGATTGAAATTGAATATTTAAGTTGTATTGTTCTGCAATGCGTCGGTAATATTCCAGAGCTTCTTTGCGCGTGGGTTTATCGGTATGCGAAATAAAAGGCACCTCCCCAATTTCAAGATTTTGTGAGGTTGAAAAAAAGGTCATGTTAGTCGGGAAGTTGTAGAGTGAATTGACCAGATACCCTTTTTCCAGAATAAGATAATTGAGCCCGGCCTTTTGTGCTTCTATACCACAAGCAATTCCCGAGGGACCTGCACCGATAATTATTAAATCATACATATAAAAAGAAACTGCCCTGATGTAACATCAGAGCAGTTGAGTAGTTTAAATTTTTATCTCGATAGTGTTACATTTCCACTTGTGGATTCTTCTCCGCTCTCCGAAGTCCAGGTCGCATAATACATGTATACAGCACTTGGTGCCTGATCTCCATCAACTCTTCCATTCCAGCCTTGTGTCACTTCCTGTGTCTCGAAGACAAGATTTCCCCATCGATTGTACACCTTTAATTCATAGTTGTCTCCAGAGAAAAATTGAGGACATCCAATAAAGGGCCTGAAGGTTTTATTTGTTTCAATATTCGAGTCCGGGAAAAATATATTTGGAAATGCAATACCTTCCAACGAAACCTCAATACTGTCAGCTTCACTTGAACATCCGTCAGAGATTGTAACAGAATATAATCCTTCGCCTTCAACGCTTATTTCCTCTGTGGTCTCTCCCGTATTCCATAAATATGAAATATCAGAATATACAGAATTATGATTTGCAGATAATGCAACTGAACAATCATCTGGATCGATTGTGCCCTGCGTGATATTGGCAGTGAATGAAATATCAAAAGCTTCTTCAGCTAAAGATATTTCTTGCGCACTAGTGTTTCCACAATTGTTTGTGACGGTTACAGAATAGGTGCCGGCATTTGCAACATTTATCTGTTGTGTGTTCTCTCCAGTACTCCATAGAATCGATTCCACAAGGACACCGCTGTTTTCTGGAGTTACCAATAAACTGTACTCACCTTCCTGGCATAGTCTTGATTGATTTGGAATTATAGCGAGTGTAAAGTCAGCTATAGAATACTCAAAATCAATGCTCGTTGTCACCTCATTTCCACAAATATCCATAATCGTAACACTGTATGTACCATTTTCATTTACAGTAATACTTTCAGTGGTCTCACCGGTATTCCAGGTATAAGTATCTACAGGTATATTGTTGTCAATTGTAAGCATCACATCATCCCCTGGACAAGCATTCTGGGGTGAGGCAATAATTGAAGGTTGGGAATTAAAGTTGCCCTCTCCTATGGTTATTGTCGACTCGGATGTGTTTTCACAACTGTCGGTAATAGTAACTGTATATTGTCCTGGTTCAGTAACCGTTAATTTATTAATTGTATCTCCTGTGTTCCAGACTGCCAGTACAATATCCGTTGAAGAGGTCGCAAACAGACTAACCTCACATGGAACAGACAAGTCTGGGGTAATATTGGCTTCAGGAAACTCTCTCTTAGACACCATTGCTGTATCACACAAAGCAAAGCAGACACGATCTTCGAATGTTACCGTAACAATAAATTCGCCTTCTTCTGTTACAAGTATGGTTGGTGTAGTATCTCCAGTACTCCAAAGGTATGATACGGCATCTACCGTTGTAGCGTTAAGCGTATGCATGATTGGGTCCTGAGGACAATAGACTGTGTCTTGCAATTGCACTATTGGTACCTGATATCCCGTAAATTCTTCAATGCCCGTTACCAATGTATCTCTTGAACTTACATCGCCAGTTATTAGAGCAACCGTATCTCTTGACAATATTACATCGGTAATAAATTCTGTCGCTATAGTGTCTTCGCAAATCGCGGACCCTTCATTATCCATTTTTAATACCAATGGTGTCAGAATGCCTCCAACATCAGCATTTAATCCAGTTGTCGAATAGTAGGTATGCCCATCGTTGGCATCATTAACATTTCCACTCAAAAGAATAAGACCTGTACTCAAATCAAGAAAGAACGAGTTATCAGATTCAAATAATTTTTGTCGAACTACATTTCCATCAACATCAAAGAACAAAGCAAAGTCACTCGCCCTGAATGTTGTGAAATCTATTGACTTTCCTGTTACAACTATTTCACCAAACTGATTGTAATGTACATCGTTGATAAATGATAATGCAAATTCTGAAATAGCTCCGATGTTCTTAGCCCATTCAACATTCCCCAGTGAATCAAGTTTGAATAATAATGAAGAAGGCTCCATTAACACAGGGTCGGTAAAAGTGGTCAGAACAACAGTACCTGTATCTGGTGTAGTTGACATTCCAAAAACCTGTTGACCAGCTCCAGGAATATTTTCCAGAGTATATTGATAAGCGAATTGAGCATTGAGGCTTGTATCAAAAACAGCAATACCAATATCGGTCAAGGAGGTATCAGCAGACCCAGCAAAGGCTACTACCAGACTTGAATCCGCTCTCCCTTGAAGATCAAAAGGAATGGTCAGCCCGGCATTTCCATCATCATCTACTGTCCTGAAGGAAGTGGTAAGCATGCCATTTAGATTTTCATCCATTCGTGCAATTGTTACAAATGAAATGCCTGCTCCATCAACATGTGTATCCAGATAATAAAAATCAGAATTGTATCCATCAAGTAGTCTGACCCACGAATTAACCCCGTTAATTCCGGCGCTGTTATTAATCTGAATGGAGGCTTCAACCTCACCTTCATTTGGTTCTATTTTTAAAATATAAGCACCATTACCTAGCCCATCAATGGGGTCAACAATATTACCGCAAATTATAATTGTGTCTCCTTCAGCTCTTATGATATCCATTCTTCTGAAATCAAGATAGAATAGCGTATTCCTGACCTCATAATCATTCGACCAATTCAGATTCCCTTTAGGGTCATGCTTGGAAATATTTAATCCAAAAGCACTTTGATCGTTCTCTGAATAAAAATTGATCAGATAAAATCCACCATCTTTCGTACTCTCACATCCTTGATTGATTGTAGCTCTATCCAAACCAGTAAAAAGACGTTGAAAAGGTTGCGCTTGTGCATTGATGCCCAAAGCGATCACAGTGAATAAAAGTAAAGTTGTGAATTTGCGTATCTCTGTAAGTTGCATGCAACAGTAGATTTTAGATGAGTGATTGAAGCTTCATGGCCAATCCCATGTCGCCTTTGATTTTAACTTTTCCGCCCATAACAGCCATCATGGGGTTTAAATCACCTGAACGTAATTTTTCAAGTGTTTCTAGACTGGTAATAATCGTACAGTCCGCTTCATTATCTTCATTTGACACCACATTTTCTCCGCCTGTTCCATCGATGAAAATAGGATTATCATCCAGGACAAACTTAAAGGTTGCCCCCAGTGCATCGATATTAGAAGCCTGCTTTTGAATTTGTTCTATTACCAAGGAAAAGTCCATTTCGTATTTTTTTCAAAAATAGCCAAATATTTACACGAAAATAGTCCGAACGGATATTAACTCATAAATAAAAAACAATAGTTTCTATACATTAAATTAAGTAGTAATATTGTGTCATCATTGGAATTTACTTAGACATGAAAAAACATAATTTTTCCGCAGGACCAGCAATACTTCCACAATCCGTAAAAGAAAAAGCCTCTCAGGCTGCTTTAGATTATGAAGGTATTGGTCTTTCACTCATGGAAATCAGCCATCGGGGCAAGCATTTCGTTGGAATTTTAGAGCAAACTGAAGCTCATGTCCGACAGCTTTTTAATCTTGGAGATGAATACGCTGTGTTGTTTTTAACAGGTGGTGCGAGTACTCAGTTTTTCATGTCTGCAATGAATCTTGCCAACCCTTCAGATAAGGTGGCTTTTGTAGATACAGGAACATGGTCTTCAAAGTCTATTAAAGAGGCTAAATTGTTTACAAATGTGGATGTGATTGCCAGTTCTGAAGATAAAGATTACACCTACGTTCCGAAGGGTTATTCTGTACCCGAAGATGCCAAATATTTACACCTGACAAGCAACAATACCATTTATGGAACTCAAATAAAAGATTGGATTGATTGTCCATGTCCCATTGTGTGCGATATGAGTTCTGATATTTTCAGCAGACCCGTTCCCATTGAAAAGTTCGGAATGATCTATGCCGGAGCTCAGAAAAATGTAGGGCCTGCCGGTGTCACATTGGCTGTTATAAGAAAGGATCTACTTGGAAAAGTAGAAAGAACTATTCCGACAATGTTGGATTACAAGACCCATATAGCCAAAGGATCATCTTTCAATACGCCACCCGTATTTCCTATTTATGTTACCATGCTTACCTTAAGCTGGATTATTGAAAATGGTGGTACGGCAGCTATGGAAAAACGCAACGCCGAAAAAGCAAATTTACTTTACGATGAGATTGATCGCAATCCGCTTTTTTATGGTCCTGTCGCAAAAGAAGATAGATCGCATATGAATGCCACATTCCTTCTGAATGATGATTCAAAAGAAAAAGCATTTTTAGATATGTGTCAATCTGCCGGAATAGTTGGTTTGAAAGGGCACAGATCCGTTGGGGGGTTCAGAGCTTCAATTTACAATGCTTTGGATAAAGAAAGTGTAGAAGTATTGACAGAAGTAATGCGTAATCTGGCATCTTAAAATGGCCAAACCAGAAGATATCTGGATCAGAGATTATCGTATCCCTGTAAAAGTGCGCCGACATTGGCAGCCCACAATACGATTTAGTATTACTTCAAAACATGCGCAAGTAATTCTACCTAAATACTTTAAAAGCGAAGCCATTACGCAACAAGTACAACGCTTGAGATCCTGGGTAAAGCAAAAGGCCTCTGAGCAACCTAAGATCCTGGAACGATTCAAACAAAAGACTTATGAACCCGGTCAGTTCTTCATCGTACGTGGTGAACGCTATACGTTGGATATCCAGGCAAAGGAACGCAAAACGATCGCAGCAAAAATTCATCAGAAGTCGATTCAGCTGTTTCTTCCAAAAGGTCAAGCTCAGGAGCAACTCATCGATAAAATTGCCGCAGTAATATCAAGAGCCTTTGCACAACTGTATCTTAAGGAAATTGAATCACGGGTACGTGAGATCAACGCACTCTATTTTAAAGAAGATATCAACAAGGTCAAATTAAAATATACGAAATCGAATTGGGGCTCTTGCTCATCCAAAAAAAACATCAACTTGTCAACCAGGTTATTGATGGCTCCAGAGTCAATATTGGACTATGTTATAGTCCATGAATTGGCCCACTTAAAGGAGATGAATCATTCAAAAAAGTTTTGGACTATCGTCGAGTCTATTATGCCAGATTATAAAGAAAAGGAGGCATGGTTGAAGACAAATGGATACAAACTAAGCTATTAGACTTGACTTACTAAGGAAAATAGTCTAATTTATAAAATGTTGGAATTAAGCAGAATAGCCATGAGACTTAATTCAAACTATTAGCAAATTATAAACCCATCCGCTATGTTAATATTTAGCATTGCGTTAATCATTCTGCTTTTATACAGCGATAGATTATTGCAAAAAACATAAGATTAAAAAAGGGGAAGATGTTGAACATCTTCCCCTTTTGTTTTTTAGCTGTATTTATATTATTGCTTTACGGCTGCAAACATCTTCTCGACATCGTCGAGTGTGTATTGTCCAATCAGGCCGGTCTGAAATAAATATTCCTGATTACCCTGTATTCGGACATATCTGAAATCAAAGTTTTCGCGGTCTTCAGATATCACCTTTTTGTAAATAAATCCATTTTCTTCTTCGCGAATTATTTCATTAAAAAAAGGATTATTCTCTACCTGGCGTTTGTGCTCAGCTACGACTTCTGCCACATTGTTCGTTGTCGCAGTGCCTCCTACGATTTGCAGATAAAATTGATCTCCTGACTTTACGGTAACATCCTTAACAAACCCAAGATCACTCATTTCCACATCC
Source organism: Saprospiraceae bacterium (assembly GCA_013002625.1). GTDB lineage: Bacteria > Bacteroidota > Bacteroidia > Chitinophagales > Saprospiraceae > RFSX01. Next base: position 6,021 of record JABDJE010000174.1, read on the forward strand.
GCTTGGGCGGGTGCTTTAATTTTAATGGGCAAGCCGTGTGCCATCAAGTCCAGATCTTCAAGTCCGGATGTATTGGAACCGCTGTTGCAGGCTATTAAAAAGCAGCATAAGCTTGCTAAAAAAATATGTGTTTTTCGCATTTAAGATTCTTTGATTAGCGCTTAGTTTTAATTGAACAACCAATTGCTTTTGTGAAATCAGGATCAGGATTAGAGCCAGCTTCCAATGCAGCAATTGCGTTTTCTACATATTTAACTTCTACTGCTTCTGCATCTCTCGGGCTATCATCAATAGCACCTATATAACGTACTTTTCTATCGGCGTCAAGCAAGTATATATGAGGCGTTCGTGTAGCACCATATTGAGGATAGACATTTTGTCCTTCATCAAATAAGTACGGGAATGGAAAGCCCTTTTCTTCAGCACGCTGCTTCATTTCTTCAAATCCATCGGCTGGTTGAACTGCCGGATCGTTAGGATTGATAGCAATGACAGGATATCCCATCGGAGCATATTTATTATGCAAATCAATCAATCTGTCTTCATACAAAACAGCGTATGGGCAATGATTGCATGTAAAGGTAATAATGAACCCTTTGGCATCTGGAAAATCAGCCAAGGATACCATTGAGTCGTCTACGTTTTTTAATTCAAAATCTGTTGCGGTATCACCAACACTGTAACCATCATTGATGATTGTGAATGATACAAGTCCTGCGAATAATAACAGGGTAGCAAAGGCATAGAATATTTTCATTGTTAATTTATTATTGGTTCGACAATATTATTTAATTCTTCAAAATTGTGAAATTCCTGCTCATAAAAGCGTCGTTTATCGCCTTTATAAACAATTGTAATGGGAATGGCTCCTGACCATTGCGGATCGACTTTGTCGATCCATTTATTGGTCTTTCCATCTAGCAATACGTATTGCTCCCCTTTTATATTGTGTTTATTGAGAAATGAAATCAATCTTGTCTCAATATGTTTTTCGAAATCTAAACTTACCAGAATAAGTTTAAATGCTTTATCCTTATAAAAATCTGCCACTTCTTGAAAGTATGGCATTTCCTTTACACAAGGACCACACCATGTCGCCCAAAAGTTAATGAGATAAGTCGTGTCATTATCCATTTCAAATATCGACTCCAATTCTTCATACTCATACACTATATTCAAGTCCTCCTTTTGCCATTGAGCAGAAGCCGTATTAAAGGACAGCAGCGCCGTAACAGCCACCAGGAAATATTTTAGATTTTTTAAGCGCACATTCACTAGAACAGAATAAAGCAAAGATTAGTTTAATTTATAACTCAAACCCATGGCTCTGATTTCTTCAATGAATTTTGAATCCACATCAACTTTGTATTTGGAAATACTGAAATCCATATTCAATTCATCCTCGATATCCATGACCAACATTTTTAAATTATGTTTCCCTTTATGCGATTCACACAAGGTCTGGAAATGATCTATAAATGCCTCATCAATCGTATCGAGCGGTACGCGGATAGTCAATGACTTGGTAAGATCCTGACTGACCGATGCAAGGAGTCGAATATCCTGAAGTTTGAAGAAAGTTCTATCATTGAATCGATAGCTTTGATATTTGCCAACAACATACAGTACCTGGCCTTCAGTAAGTAATTCTTTGTATCGTTCGTAATCTTCATTATACACACCCAATTCAAACGAAGCAGTATAATCCTGAAGTGTCAGACGCGCATATCCCAAACCATTCTTTTGAGAGACTCCATGGTGCACCTTGGCAATGATGCCTGCCATTTTAACAACTGACCCATTGCTATGCTGTGCTTGGTCCAAGCTGCAATTCACATAATTTTCAAGCTCCATCTTGTAATCATCAAGTGGGTGCCCGCTGATATAAATACCCGTCACCTCTTTTTCCTTCTCCAACTTATAGGTCTTGATCCAGTCATCGCCCTGTGGGATAGCAGGTTCGCTGAGCATCTGATCGGTCATATCTCCAAAGAGTGACGCCTGAGATGAATCTTTTTGAGACTGATAAGCGTTCCCAAATTTCAAAAGATGTTCCAAAAAGGTCTCGTAGTGATCTGAAGGCATAAAGTATTGTGATCTCTTCAAAGTAAGTGAATCCAAAGCACCTCCATAAGCCAGACTTTCCATTGATTTTTTATTCAATACTCTTAGATTAACCCTTTTGATCAAATCATAAATAGATTCGAATGCACCCTCTTTTCGCTCATTAATGATTTCTTCTGCTGGGCCCAGTCCCAATCCTTTTAGCGCCGACAAACCAAATCTGATTTCTCCCTTTTGATTTACGGTAAAATTGATGCCGCTCGCATTAATATCCGGCCCGTACACATTTAGCTTCATCCGCTTACATTCACGCAGAAAGAAATTCAGTTTCGAAGTATCAGATTTATTATGATTCAAAACCGCCGTCATGAACTCCGATGGATAATGCGTCTTCAAATAGGCTGTCTGAAAAGCAATATAGGCATAACAAGTCGAGTGTGATTTGTTAAAGGCATATGACGCAAAGGCCTCCCAGTCTTTCCATATCTTATCGATAACGTCTTTAGGGTGACCATTTTTTTCACAGCCTTCAAGAAACTTTGGATACATCTGGTCGATGATCTTCTTTTTCTTTTTACCCATCGCTTTTCTCAATTGATCGGCCTCACCTTTGGAGAAGCCAGCCAATTTTTGAGATAGCAACATTACCTGCTCCTGATACACTGTAATACCATAGGTTTCAGAGAGGAATTCTTCCATCTCTGGCAGATCGAACAAGATTTTTTGTCTGCCGTGTTTACGAGCGATAAATTCTGGAATGTATTGAAGCGGCCCTGGTCGATACAAGGCATTCATTGCAATTAGATCTTCAAACATATTGGGTTTGAGATCTTGCAAATGTTTTTGCATGCCCGGTGATTCATACTGGAATATACCAATGGTTTCACCACGTTCGAATAATTCAAACGTTGACTTATCGTCAAGCGGCAGTTCATCGATATCCAGATCAAAGCCGCGCGTTTCTTTTATAAATTTTACAGCATCCTTGATAATGGTCAGGGTACGCAGTCCCAAGAAATCCATTTTCAATAATCCCGCTTCTTCTGCCACACTGTTATCAAACTGACTTACAAGAAGATCTGAATCCTTGGCTACCGAAACCGGTACGTGATTCATGATTTCATCTGGTGTAATAATTACACCGCAGGCATGAATTCCAGTATTCCGAATTGACCCTTCAATGCTTTTAGCCGATCTGATCATTTGGCCAATCTGATCCTTTTGTTCGGCCATTTTTCTGAACTGATATGCTTTGTCAATATCCTCCTTATTCATACTGGTCTTAAGACCATCAGGAATATCGCCTTCATGCAATATTTTCCCTAAGCTGGCAGAAAGGTGTTGAGGAAAGGATTTAGAAACCCGGTCTACTTCTCCCAATGGAACATTCATTACACGACCCACATCCCGTAAAGACATTTTAGCTGCCATCGTGCCATAGGTGATAATTTGGGCAACTTGATTTTTGCCATATTTCTCAATGACATAATCAATTACCTTTGATCGACCTTCATCATCAAAGTCAATATCAATATCCGGCATGGATATTCGTTCAGGATTCAGGAATCTCTCAAATAGAAGATCGTATTTAATTGGATCGATATTCGTAATGCCGAGGCAATAGGCCACAGCTGATCCGGCCGCTGAACCTCGACCAGGCCCCACGGCAACACCCATGTCTCTTGCTGTACTTGTGAAGTCCTGGACGATAAGAAAATAACCAGGATAACCGGATTGATTAATTACCCCAAGCTCAAAATTTAATCGCTCTTCAATTTCATGGGATATTGTGCCGTAACGTTTTTTAGCACCCTGAAAGGTCAAATGCCTGAGATAGTCCTCCTGTGTCGTAAATTTTTGAGGCAATGGAAATGCAGGCAGTAATACATCTCTTTTCAACTCGAGGGTTTCGATCTTATCAAAGATCTCCATCGTATTATCGATAGCTGAAGGAACGTCTTTAAAAAGATTTGACATTTCTTCCTTTGTCTTGAAATAAAAATCAGACGAAGGAAATTTAAACCTGCTCTCTTCTTCAATGAGCGAGTTGGTGTTAATACACAAAAGAATATCATGCGCAGGCGCATCCTCCTCTTCAACGTAATGAGAGTCATTGGTTGCAATCAGTGGAACATTATATTTTTTTGCAAATCCAATAAGGATTTGATTGATGTCTTCCTGGCTGTATTTTGAAAAGGTCTTTTGCCCATTTTTATTTATAATATCGATCTTCTCCAATCCGCCATGGCGTTGTAATTCGATATAATAATCTTCACCGAATAAATCCAGCCACCACTTTAAGGCTGTCTCTGCCTCTTCCAGTCGATCCTGTGCTATAAGGCTTGGTATCTCTGCACCAAGGCAACAGCTGCTCGCAATTACACCTTTGTGATACTTCTGTAAAAGTTCTTTATCGATTCTGGGATACTTCTGATACAGCCCCTCAATGAAACCATAGGAACATAATTTCATCAGATTCTGATACCCTTCACGATTCTTGGCAAGCAATAATTGATGGTACCGCCTGTCTCGTTCTCCCTTGCTTCTTGAAAATGATTTGAGGTGCCTGTCCTCAACGAGATAAAACTCACAACCCACGATGGGTTTAAGCTTGTTTTTATGGGCTTCAGCAACAAACTTGAAGGCGCCGAACATATTACCATGATCAGTAAGGGCTACACCTTTTTGCCCATCTGCCGCAGCTTTTTGCATCATCTTAGAGATGTCGGAAGCTCCATCGAGCAGTGAGTATTGTGTATGGCAATGTAAATGACAAAAATCAGGCATAGTTCGCAGACAGGTTCTTTAAAAATATATGCGACAAATATAGAATATGAATCAGACTATCTGATCATTCCTGCCAACAAAGTTGAGCAATGAACCCTTGCTTACTTCTTATTAGACTTGTTGAGATAATTGGTCAAAGCCATTGACATGGATGGAGCCTGTGGAGCTGGTGCCATTATATTAATATTTAACCCCTTTTCTTCAACAGCCTTTTTAGTTGAATTTCCGTAGATAGCCAAGCGTGTATTGTTTTGCTTAAAATCAGGGAAGTTGTCATACAATGACTGAATGCCAAGTGGACTAAAAAATACCAGACAATCATAGGTGATATCCTTCAAATCAGAAAGGTCACTGCTCACAGTTCTATACATCATGGCTTCCTTGTAGTTGATTTCTTTTTCATCAAGAAATGCCACTACATCTTTAGCGCCAAGATTGGAACATGGCAACAGAAATTTTTCGTTTTCCTTGTGTTTGTCAAATGATGCTTCTAAATCCTGTATTCTTCTGACGCCAACAAACACCTTTCGTTTTCTGTAGACAATGAATTTCTGTAAATAATTTGCAATAGCTTCAGACAAACAGTAGTATTTGGTCTGCTGAGACATTTTTACGCGCATTTCCTCACACATACGGAAGAAGTGTTCGATCGAATTTTTACTCGTAAATATAATCGCTGAAAACTCATCGGGACGTAACCTGTTTTTTCTGAATTCCTTTTCAGTAACAGGTTCTACATGTATGAATGGACGCCAGTCAATTTTGATACCCCACTTTTTTTCAATATCGAAATAGGGTGATCTCTCAGGCTTTGGCTGGGAAATCAAAATGGTGTCGATTCTACTATAAGTCTCTTTCGTTTTAGGATTTGCTCCAGAGGCCATAAACAAATTCTAATTTTTATAAAAAAAGGTCTTTGACATACGTATAGACAATGACCCAGGGCGAAAATTCAAAGGCGCAAAAATAAATAAAAAAATGGAAAAAGTAATCATTAACATATTTACGTCCAATCCTTAAACCCTTGTAATATCTGGCTATCAATAAAAGAATATAAATAAAAACACCAGCGACTGCAAGGGGCTTATGCCAACTGCTAATACCAAATACCACCAGAATATTCAGGATTACAAAAAATGGCGCCAGTATATTATAAAACGAAATAATGGTAAAGTCGTATACCTCATTTTCTTTTTCGGTGAAAAATATTTTTGAAAAAATAAAATTAACCACATGCTTCCCTAGATATAGCACCAATAAGGTCAGTAATATATAGCCGAATTGATAAGGGAAAATATAGCCGAATATCCTACTTAGGATGAGGTATATAAATAATGCAACATTTAAAATAAAAATGAGGTAGCCCAAAAGATAAATCGCGTTGAGCCCAGCATTCTGTTCATATTGCGTCATACGCATATAATTTTCGTTGAATGCAGATCTGACGAGCGTGATGAAGTGGTCTTTTTTTAAATAGATGAGGACAGCCAGTAATATCAATGACAAAGCTAAAATCCATAATGGCCAATACCCTATCTCAATGGTTTCCTTATTCTGATCATCCTTTTTAAACGACAAACTTTCGATCTCCTGTATTTGGTTCTTCCGAATTGGAATATGGGAGATATCAAATGGGTTGGATCCTTCAATTTTTATTACATCTTCAACTGTAACAGGTGTTGGTTCAGTTATTTGTATTGAATCCTGAACAGGTTTTGCTTTATGATAGATATCAAATGGGTTACTTGTCTGACCATGCAGGCTGGAGCCAAGACAAATCATGATATAAATCAACAACAAATGTTTCATCGCTGCAAAGCTATTTAAATTGAAGAAGATATTTGTCCTAACAAGCCAGAATCAAATACAAAAATCAGTTCCCAATGATTTGTTAACGAGATGATAAGTGATTTAAAACTATGGGAACTTATATAGGAAATATTCTGATTTAATGTTAACTAGGACTTTGAGCGAAAGCATATGCCAAATAATACTATCAGATTGATTCTCATTTTGGGATCCCTGGCCATTGCAGGGATACTGTTCTTTCAGGCCTTTTGGGTGATAAAAACATTTGATACAAAAGAAGAGGATTTCAATCAACAGGTTATGATTGCTCTAAGGCAAGTAGCTGAGAAAATTGCTGACTACAACCAAACAGACCTGCCCAAAAACAATTTGATCCAAAGACGTTCTTCGAACTACTATTCCGTTAATGTAAACAGTGCCATTGATGCAAATATCCTGGAGGACTTTCTGATCAGATCATTCAACGAACTCTCCATTCATACCGATTTTGAATATGCCGTATATGACTGTGCATCTGACAACCTGGTTTATGGTAATTATTGCTCTTTGACAGAAGACGATGATACGTATGAAAGAAGTGAAGATTTACCCAAGTTTGATGATCTCATTTATTACTTCGTGGTCAAATTTCCTTCTCGCAAGAGTTTTCTCATCAATGACATGCGGGTAACGGTATTAATCAGTGTATTGAGTTTTCTTGCAATTGCGTCATTTATGTATGCCATATGGTTTATTGTTAGACAGAAGCAACTGACTGATCTACAAAAAGATTTTATCAACAATATGACGCATGAATTCAAAACGCCAATTGCGTCTATTAAGATAGCTTCAGGCGTGTTGATGGGTGCAGATCAGGTGGCAGATGATGAACGACTGTCTAAATA
>JABDJE010000175.1 GCA_013002625.1 Saprospiraceae bacterium
GTCTGAAGGAGCGCCAGATCCAGCAACACATTGTGACCAGCACCAGGGGCCTTCAATATCACATCCTCCACTTATATCTACAAATCTGTTTTCATTGTCAGCAGGATTGGTACATACATCTCCAAACCCCATGAATTCCCATCCTCCGGGTCCGTTTAAGAATTTATATTGGTATGTACCGGCATCAAGACCGCAGAATGAAATTTCCCAAACCCCACCATAGTCGCACATAGGCACAGGGTCCCAACCTTGGAAATCTGCAGCAAAATACCCGCCACCGGAATCATCTGCTCCGCAAAAGTCCAAAAGGAATGTAACGCACCCTTGCTGGCTGTTATTTGCAGCAGGCGCCGGCATTTCAAGTTCAGGGTTTGGATGTTCTGATGCCAACAATGGAATCGCCATTCCTGATATTAGAATCAGAAACGAGATGTATACCCTACATAAGGTTCGGGGTAGAGACATAGTTCTTGGCATAGATTGCTTAAACTATTAAAAGTATAAATTATGAGGAATTTCTGAAGCACAAAAGCACATCATCCCCAATTAATCTACATATCTAAAACTTCCGGGGCCATCCCCATATTTGAAAAGCCACCGTCATGATAGAGGTTTTGCATCGTGATCATTCTGGTATAATCAGAAAAGAGTGTTAAGCAAAAATCAGCGCAGGATAATGCATCTGCATTACCAAGAGGAGACATTCTGTCGGCATAACCAAAAAAGTCATCAAAACCTTTTACACCTGATCCTGCGGTTGTAATAGTCGGGGATTGGCTGATGGTATTAACTCTAACCTTTGCTTTTTTTGCCCAGTGATATCCAAAACTTCTGGCAAAGGATTCCAGTAATGCTTTGGACTCCGCCATTTCACTATAATCCGGAAAAGTACGTTGAGCGGCAATATAACTGAGTGCCACAATTGAACCCCAGTCATTCATAGCATCTTTTTCGTACGCACATTGCATCAGCTTATGAAAGGAGATAGCTGAGATGTCAAAAGTCTTCTGCATCCAGTCATATTTGATATTTGTATATTCTCTTTTTTTTCTGACGTTGAGCGACATCCCGATTGAGTGAAGCATGAAGTCAATTTTTCCGCCGAATCGTTCCATGCTCTGATCGAGTAAATTATTTAAATCTTCAACTGAGGTGGCATCTGCTCCGATCACAATACTGTTGCATTTTTCTGCAAGCTCATTGATGGCCCCCATCCTAAGTGCAACAGGTGCATTCGTAAGGACAATTTCAGCACCTTCTTCGTGCGCACGTTCTGCAATTTTCCATGCAATGGATTTATCGTCCAATGCACCAAATATGATTCCTTTTTTCCCTTCTAATAATCCTTTTGACATGATCTCTAGTTTTGGCTTTATAAATTTTGCTTTAAATATTTTGTTGTTGAATTAGATCCTTGGCATTGTCCAGGGCAAAAGCAGATGGCGGATCTCCGCTTAACATTTTAGCAATTTCCGTAATCCTTTCGTCTCCAGATAATAATTTGACATGGGTATAGGTCCTGTTCTTACTGTCGAATTTATGGACAAGATAATGATTATTTGCCCTTGCCGAGACCTGGGGTGAATGCGTAATGCAGATCAATTGATGTTGCTTGGATAACTGCTTCAAAATATTCCCCATTCGTCCTGCTACTTCGCCACTTACGCCTGTGTCAATTTCATCGAAAATCATAGTAGGCAATTCCATTGCATCAGCAATCGTCGATTTAATAGCCAGCATTAACCTTGAACTTTCGCCCCCGGATGCAACATTCTTTATCGGTAGAAATTGACCTCCTTTGTTGGATTTGAAAAGGATCTGAATTTCATCCTTTCCGTCAGAACGCAATGTTTGGGATTCCTTGCAGTCAACAGATATTGATGCAGATTCCATGGATAAGGCTTCCAGTTTTTTGGATACCGCTTTTTCCAAAATCTTGAAAACCTTTTGCCGATTTTGGCTTAAAGTTGATGCCTTTATTGTTAATTCTTTGTGCAAAGATTCGATTTCAGACTTTAGCTGAGCTATATGCTGATCTCTGTTTTCATAGGCATCCAAATTGTCTTTCAAGTTGTCCATTATTTGGATTAATGCAGAATTATCACTTACGGAATGTTTGCGATGCAATCGATACAGGACATCCAGTCTATCATTTATTTCTTGCAATCTTTGCGGGTCCGTGTTCAAGGTACTTTCGATCTCATTTTTAAGGAAGCCTAACTCGGATAAACTTTCAATAAGGTTATTCAGTTGCTCTGCCCCATCCGCAATTTTAGGATGCGTATCAATTAATTCTGACCATTTTCTCTGGATCTCTGATAATTGATCCTTAATTGCATTTTCACTATCAAAAAGAAGGTAGTTGGTTTCTTCTAGCAACAAGTTTATTTCATCAACTTTTGCCAGTGTAGAAGACTCTGATTCAAGACTTTGTAATTCATCGGCCAAAGGTTCCGCTTCTGCCAATTCATTGTATTGAAATCTGATAAAATCAAGCTCTTTCAATTGATGGGATTCGGCTGAAACGAGTTCTTCGAGTTCTTTTTTCTTGTGGGTATAGGAATTGTAAAGGCCTTTATATTCAGCGCGCAGTGATTCGTTTTTTGCAAGGGCATCGATAATTTGCAATTGGTAGTCGCGCTCTCTTATTTGTGTTATTTCAAATTGCTGATTAAGGTCAATCAACTCATTCGTCAGGCGTTGGAGCAAATCAAGTTTTGCAGGTGTATCATTTACAAAAGCACGCGACTTCCCACTGGGTACAATTTCTCTTCTAATCGTCAATACTTCATCAACGTCATAGTCTTCTTCTTCCAGTAGCGTGTTGATTGCTTTAGGATAGTTCAGGTATGCTGCTTCAACAATACATTTTCTTTCCTGATCGTAAAGAACTTTGGTGTCTGCTCTCTGTCCCATGATTAAACCAAGCGCGCCTAATAGAATAGACTTACCAGCACCAGTCTCACCAGTGATAATATTCAGCCCTTTATCAAATTGAATCTCAACAGATTCAATGATAGCGTAATTCTCAATTTTCAGAGATTGTATCATAGGGTTTAGAAGTTATTCATTACTTCTTCCCCAATGGCTTCTGCCCACTTGATTTTTTGTTCCCCTGATCCTGGAAGATTGAATGCAATCATAAAGACATATTCTTTGTTAATCCTCCAAATATACCTGCCCAAGTCATATGAATAGGCCGCAGCACTGCCCAATCCGTCTTCTATCTTGGTATATTTATATGAACCTGAGCCATCAGGCATTTGCTCCCCTTGATTGATTTTGGCAGCCACATAATATGATGCCCAATCTGGAAACTCGTCCGGAATAGGATTATCCTGTACTTGAATAAGTACACCAGAATTAGGCACGTTATCATGCGTCCATCTGAAGAAGCATGATTGGGAATGCGGCGATGCTCTTCCCGAACCATCTTTTAGAGTAATTTGATTTTCATCTACCTTAAGAATCCTAGCCAGGGCTTCAGGGTTAATCAAACCACAAGGGGAAGGTAGGTTTGTCTTTGTAACAGGGTGTCCTATTTGAGAAGCGTCTGGTTGAATTGCAGCCCTGTCCAATTCATTCTTTTTTGATGACCATTCTTCTGCTGTTACGGTTTCATTCGAGTTGGTTCCAGATGATTTAGAAAGTGCCGCTGGATCAGCACCAGTACGCTGTTGATCTTTAGCAGCAGATTTTCTCTGATAAGTATTTGTTTCTTCCTGTGATCCGGCGTCATCATGTGCATGTCCACTATGATCATGGCCTGCATGGTCATGTCCATCGTGGTCGTGCCCTGAATGGTCCTGAGCCGTTACTTCTGAATCACTTGTTATTTGTCCATTTTGATCAGTACTATCACTTTTACATGCCAGCATAACCAAAGAAATGAAAAGTATATAAAATGATATTCGATTCAATTTCATACTTGTAATTTATTTGAACCCCAAAAATACTAAGCCTCTTGGGATAAAATGTTAATTAGTTCATAAATGTGTCATTACAAAATCATGTATTATCAAATGAACTCTTTTGACTTAAGTTGACTTAGTATATAAGAGTGAAAAAAAGGACCTCATCTTTATAAAATAGCGCTTGGTCGATAAAAACTGAGATTTTGAATTATATTGAAGGTCAATATGTTTTTAACTTAAACTAAAATAAATTATGGAATTCCCTATCTGGATGATACCCCTCGCTTTTTTTGCATTTATATTATTGATCACAGGCCTCTTTACTGTTAAACAACAATCTGCTGCGATTGTGGAGCGGCTTGGGAAATTTCACAGTATACGCGGTCCGGGATTACAGTTTAAGATTCCTTTAATTGATAGAATTATGGGAAAAGTGAATCTGAGAATACAACAATTGGACGTAGTCGTTGAGACTAAAACATTTGATGATGTATTTGTCAAGTTAAAAGTATCTGTTCAGTTTATTGTATTGGAAGATAAAATCTATGAGGCCATTTATAAACTGCAAAATCCATTTGATCAAATTACATCCTATGTATTCGACGTCGTGCGAGCAGAAGTACCAAAAATGAAATTGGATGATGTATTCGTTAAAAAGGATGATATCGCTAATGCCATAAAGCGTGAATTGCAGGATGCGATGAATCACTATGGGTATGACATCGTCAAAGCCTTGGTTACAGATATTGACCCCGATCATCTGGTGAAAGAAGCCATGAATAGAATCAATGCGGCGGAGCGAGAAAAGATTGCAGCGGAATATGAAGGTGAAGCAGAACGTATTCGGATCGTTGCTAAAGCCAAAGCAGAGGCAGAATCTAAAAGACTACAAGGTCAAGGGATTGCTGATCAGCGTAGAGAAATTGCCAAAGGCCTTGAAGAAAGTGTAGAAGTGCTGAATAATGTGGGTATAAATAGTCAGGAAGCATCCGCATTGATTGTCGTTACACAGCACTATGACACATTGCAATCCATGGGTGAAAATGCAAACAGTAATTTGATATTGCTGCCTAATTCACCATCGTCCGGTTCAGACATGTTAACCGAAATGGTAACATCTTTCTCGGCATCCCAACAAATTGGTGAAGCGATGAAGTTGAAAAACAAGGAAAATAAATTACTTAAAGACAAGTAATTCATGCCACTAATAAAAAAGCACCATTCAAAAAATGGTGCTTTTTTTTTCAAATCCAGCTAATTATTGTCTTATACATTCGAACTTACAAGGTAGAGCTATGCCATTTGGAATAAGGATATGATGATTTAAATAAATAGAATCTCCATTTATTCTCAATTCATAATAAAATCCAGGTCTAAGTTCACCAGGTCCAAATGTGCCATCTGTTGAGATGGGTACTGTATCGTTGGCTACAATTATTCGATTATCTGTTGTGCTGTCTATCCTAATAACCAATTCGACATCTGGACCAGGTATTGGATTGCCCTTGTTCAATTCGCAATCATATTTCCCGACAAAGGCTAATCTGTAATCATCTTCAACTAAGGGATCGTCTTCTGAGCAAGCCCAAAGTAATACCAATGCCAAGAATGTCAATAATGTATATTTCATAGATTGTATTTCTAATAAAGACGGCAGAATATTCAAATGTGTTGAAATTTTAGCACTTTTTTAAGACATATCTGTACTCTATGACCGGATAATTTTATAAATGTTTCCGTATTAAATAATAGTTTTGATTGCTTAAGATATTTACATGAAGACATTGTTATACTCCTTCTTTATCCTGTTTGCTTTCCAGCTTAATGCACAAGTATCACAGTTTAACCTGTTGGGAACATGGTCCAACGATACATTGCCTGCTTCCTCAGCCCATAATAATACTTACAATGAGGTCTGGGGTATTACAAATGCAGGTCGTGAATATGCCATAATAGGTTCAACTTATGGTACACATTTTATTGATGTTACAGACCCCAATGATCCAACAGAAGTGTATGTTGTGGAAGGCGGCACAACGGGACGTTCTATCATTCACAGGGATTTTCATGATCTGAATGGATACCTGTATGCTGTTGCAGATGAAGGCGCAGAATCCACCTTACAAATTATGGATTGTTCATTTCTACCAGATTCAGTGCAATTGGTTTATGATTCAAAAGAGTTCATTAGAAGGTCACACAATATTTTTATTGATTCGAGCACTTCGATTATGTATAGTTGCATATCGGCTGGGGATTTGGCACCCTGGACACCTTTAAGGTTATTTGATGTTAGCGATCCAACACAGCCGACAATCATAGCCAGTTACAGCGAGTTTGATGGATATAGGATATCGCAGGTCCATGACATGTATATTCGTGATAATATCGCCTATCTGAATTGTGGACCTAGTGGTTTTGTAGTGGCTGATTTCACCGATCCTATGGCGCCTCAGACCCTGTCAATTTTAGAGCCATCTGAGTATGAACAAAGCGGATACAATCATTCAGGTTGGTTATCTGAGGATGGATCAACTTATTTTATGGCAGATGAGAATCATGGTGCAGACATCAAGGTTATTGACGTCACAGGCTTGCCGGAGCTTAATATTATAGATACCATTGATCCGGGAACCCATCCACTATCCATTCCGCACAATCAAATTGTAATGGGTGATCTGTTATTCAGTTCATACTACTATGATGGATTGCAGGTATGGGATATTTCTGATCCATCAAATATTACGAGGATAATTGAATACAGTACATCCAATATTGACCATAGATTAAGATATGAAGGTGCATGGGGGGTCTATCCGTTTTTACCTTCAGGCGTGGTATTGGTATCAGATATGCAAGAAGGTTTGTTTGTACTTGAATTTCCTGTTTCGGCCATTGAGGAGACCGCCTTGGAGCATGGTGATTTCAAAATTTACCCTAATCCTAGTCAGGGTCAGCTAAAGATTGAAAGTATAGAAAATGATAAAATCGAACTGGTGAACGTTTATAATGCAGAAGGATATAAAGTTATGAGCTTAAGCCCGGATTCAAATTACACGCTTGATCTTACGGATGGTGTTTATTTCCTGCATATTCAAAGCGAAGGTTTCACACGGTTCAAAAAATTGATCATTGCGCACTAGCGGTATAATTTTCTATCTGATATTCACTTGTATTGCAATACAAGCTCAAAATATTCGGAATGAAAATTCTGATAGTATATCATCTATTGCACGTCTGACTGCAGCCCAAACAACAATAAAGCGTTTCACGATACGTGATCGTGACAGTCATAAAAATATTGACGACACTTTATTTACGGATTTTGAAAAATATGATCCCGCCAAGCGGTTTGAGACTGCATCCTTGGGCATAGGCAATATAGGCTCAGCGCAACAGGCTGTCAGATTACAGCAACGTCTTGGTATAAATACCGTTGCTGGATTCCATCAATATGACATCTACAAATTGGATCCTGACGACCTGAGTTTTTACGAACAAAACAGACCTTACAATGACTTATTTTTCTCACCAGTTGCTGGTCAGAATAATTTTGTTGTAGGTGCCCAATTCAGTCGAGATTTTGCCAATGATGTAAATGTGACCCTTGACTTTAAGCGGTATACTCAGGAAGGTTTCTATCAAAATCAAAAAACTAAATCCACGGCTTTAGGATTTGGGCTCTGGAAGTCTAATCCTGATAAAAATCATGATCTGTTCATAAGGTTTGTGGGTAACAATCATAATGAAGAGGTCAATGGTGGTGTGGCCACCGATACCCTATTCGATCAGGAACTGTTTCGCCTGAGAACTGCTATTCCTGTAAGATTATCTGGAGATACGATGCGACATCAGCATTTCAACTATATCATGGATAATTACTTTGATGCTGTAAAAGATCGTCTGAGTATGCATCATCAAATAGAATTTGAGACCGGATATTTCAGGTATGGTGACGATATTACAAATACCGCGAATGATAGTCTGGTGTACGGCGACTTTCTGGTGGATAATCGTGGACTGAGATACTACATGGGTTTCACCCGGATTAACAATGCGTTCGATTTGGGATGGAAGCAAAAAGTGCTTGGTGTTAAAATGGGGATTCGACACAGTTACCAGCGTTATACGCCCTCCAATGAAAGCTTGACTGTAAACGACCTTACAGTCTGGGGCGCTTTAAATTTAAATATTGGAAATTTCACAAGCTTCAATGGAAATTTGGATTTGGGCGTTGGGGATAATGCAGGGAACCTTGAATTAAAAGCCATGATTCAGCTTGATGCCATTCAAGATTTTAAGATAAATGGGTTTGTACACATCCACAGATACGACCCTTCCTTAATCCAGCAAAGCCTTATTATCACTGAACAGTTGATTTACAATAATGCGTTTGCAAAAATTAATGATTTTGAACTGGGTGGATCCTTGTTTTGGGAAAAGGCGAATCTAAATCTCAAATTTAAATCTGGTGTTAGAGACCAGGCCATAGCTTATGATAACCGTGCCCTGCCCTATCAAATAGACGGCTCAATAGAATTCCTTCAAGCCGAGTTGGACCACCGCTTTGAATGGCGGTTTATCGGTATGGAAAACTCAATTTTGTATCAGACGTTTTCGGATAATATTTTCAATTTACCAAAATTGTACAGCATACATAATTTGTACATTCAATTTAGATTGTTCAAACGTCGCCTGTTGACGCAAACCGGTATTTTATACTATAACATTGATTATGATGGCGGATTAGCCTATATGCCATTAAATGGTGCTTTTTATCCGATAGCCCAGGAAGCACAACGCTATCATTACACTGAATTTTACGCCAATTTTAAAGTAGACCGGTTTAGAATGTTTTTTAAGATTGACAATTTTACCGAGCTATGGAATCGAGAAGTACATTATCAAATCTATAATTATCCTCAATTTGATTATAAGATAAGGATTGGGGTGCGATGGCAGATGTATGATTGATGGGGCTCGGGTTGCGGGTCTCGGGTTGCGGGTCTCGGATTGCGGGTCTAGGGATGCGGGTCTCGGGGTGTGGGTCTCGGGGTGCGAGGTGAAAGGATAAGGCTAAAGAGAGGAAAATGTAAGCTTTGACCTCTGACCTTTAGTCTTTAATCTTTAGTCTTATTTATAGTTGATAATTCGGTTTCAACTGATGTTCAGTAGTATCGCCATAGAAGTCATTTATGATATTCACAACTTCTTCTGCAGTATCCACAATGGGCATAAGCACGAGATCCTTTTCAGAAATGTTATTGTGTTTTGTCAAAAGCGTATCGACAATCCAGTCTCTTAAGCCTGACCAGAATTCTGATCCTACCAATATTACAGGTACGTGTGAGATCTTGTTGGTCTGAATTAATGTTAGAGTTTCAAACAGCTCATCCAATGTACCAAATCCACCAGGAAGCACTACAAAGGCCTGCGAATATTTTACAAACATGACTTTACGCACAAAGAAATATCTGTGTTCCAGGTTTTTGTCTGGATCGATGTACTGATTGCCGGATTGTTCAAAAGGTAATTCAATATTAAGACCAATGGATAGCCCACCTTCAAGATAGGCTCCTTTGTTGGCAGCTTCCATAATACCGGGTCCACCACCACTTATTATACCAAACCCTTCACTAACCAGGGCGCGTGCTACATCTATAGTCAATTGATAGTATTTCTGATCAGGCTTGGTTCGAGCGGAACCAAAGATTGAAATACAGGGACCAAGCTTGTTCAGCTTTTCAAACCCGTCAACAAATTCTGCAAGTACTTTGAACATGGTCCAAGAGTTTTCACCCTTTATTTCGGACCATTGTTTTAATTTTTTATCAGGACTCATGTATTTATACTACTACCGATTTATATATCTCGTATTCTTTTTCGAGATATGTTCGTAATTCAGAAAAACTCTCAAATTTATCAAATAAATCTTCAAGCGTATTTCTTCTGTTACTTAAATTGGTTGCGTAGTCTGTTACATCCTTTTTTGTAATGGCATCTTTACTTAAAATGATTAACCTTTCAACGACGTTGCGTAATTCACGAATATTACCCGTCCAGTTTATCTTTTGAAGCTCTTTGATCGCGGCCGATTCAAATTTCTTCGGGGCAACACCATACTCCTTGCAAATGATTGAATTGAAAAATTCTACCAACTCTGGAATATCTGATTTGCGATCATTTAAAGGGGGAACGCGCATTATTATTACAGCTAACCTGTGAAATAAATCTTCACGAAATCTCCCTTTGGCAATCTCTTGACGTAAGTTTTTATTTGTAGCAGCAACAACACGTACATCTACTGCAATTTGTTTGTCACCACCAACGCGGGTGATGCGATTTTCCTGTAATGCTCTTAATACCTTGGCCTGAGCACCTAAACTCATGTCACCAATTTCATCAAGAAACAATGTGCCTTTATTGGCGAGTTCAAATTTTCCAATACGTTGTTTGTGTGCAGACGTAAAGGATCCTTTCTCATGCCCGAATAACTCAGACTCAATCAGTTCGGAAGGAATAGCAGCACAATTAACTTCAACGATCGGGCCTTTATTTCTTGTACTTTTCTCATGCAACCATCTGGCTACGAGCTCCTTACCGGTACCGTTAGGTCCTTCAATAAGTACACGCGCATCGGTGGGTGCAACTTTTTCAATGGTTTCCGTAATCATCCTGATCTCCGGAGAGCTCCCGACGATTGACTGCACTTTATATTTACTGATCTTCTTTTGAAGTTTATTCTTCTGAACAACCAGTGTTGATTTATCTAAAGCATTACGCACTGTAATAAGAAGCCTGTTCAAGTCTGGTGGCTTGGCAATAAAATCAAATGCCCCCTTCTTAACCGCCTCGACGGCTGTATCGATATTACCATGACCACTGATCATGATCACTGGAACATCCGGACATAATTCCTGTAACCTATCGATGGCATCCATACCGTCCATTTTAGGCATTTTGATGTCAAGGATTACAACATCATATTTGTCTTGCTTAACTTTTACCAGGCAGGTGAGACCATCTTCTGCTTCATCTACTTCGTACTTCTCGAATTCTAAAATGTCTTTCAGAGTTCTTCTGATACCTTTGTCGTCATCGACGATTAAAATCTTAGCCATATTCGCTTGTGTAGTTTACTTCAAATTCTAGATTGCTAAAATACATTAAATATTTTTATAATGTATAATATCTTCTAATCAAGTTAACTACAAATAACGAAAATTAATAATATTATTTGATTGAATTGTTACACACCGCCAGATATGCCATCAGTCCTACCCCGACATTAAGAGCAGATTCGTCGATATCAAACGTTGGTGTGTGGACACCTGAAGTAATACCACGTTGAGCATTTCCAGTACCCAGACGGTAGAAACAGGCGGGCATCATTTGTGAGTAATACGAAAAATCTTCAGCTGTCATACGTTTGTCAAGCAAGACTACATTGTCCTTTCCCAAATAGGTCCGCGCATTTTCCATAGCAGAATTTGTCAATTCCACATCATTGACCAAGGTGGGATAACCTACCTTAATTTTAACTTTGGCCGTTGCACCGAATCCTTTTGCTACCTGTTGTATCGTAGACCTGATATGTTTATGGAGCCGATATCGATTATCCTCATCCATGGTGCGCAAAGTTCCTCGGAGCCATACCCTGTCGGGAATGATATTCGTGGCGCCACCATCGGATTCAATTTTACCAAAGCTTAAAACCGAAGGTACTTTGGGATCCGAATTCCGACTAATGACAGCTTGAACTGCTGTTAGAACATGAGCGGTTGTAATTATCGGATCCACCAGGTCCTGAGGTAATGCAGCATGACCACCCTTCCCAATTATTTCCACAAATATTTCGTCAGCAGAGGCCATGTACTCACCAGGATAAAAACCAACTTTTCCAGCCTCTAATGGCGGATGTACATGTTGTGCAAAAATTTTGGCCGATTTTACATTTTTGATGGCGCCTTCCTTGATCATGATCGAGGCGCCTCCCGGAAGCTGTTCTTCACCGGGTTGAAATAAAAATCGATAAGTGCCCGGCAAGTTTTCCTTTAATTCATTTAACACCATTGCTGCACCTAAAACACACGTTGAATGCACATCATGTCCACAGGCATGCATAATGCCATCGAATTTTGATTTATACGCCACCTTGTTTTGTTCTACAATCGGCAATGCATCCATATCACCACGGAGATAGGTAATTCCACCAGATTTTCCGCCCTTGACTTCTGCAACGATACCATACTTGCAATAGCCCGATTTGTATTTTATCCCAGCTTCATCCAACCAAGTTCTGATGTAAGCATTCGTGTTTTTTTCCTTGTAGGATAATTCAGGATGCGCATGGATGTGCCTTCTAATTTGCAAAACATCTGAAGCGCTCTTCTTTACGAGTCTTTTTATTTTACGCTGGATCTCTTTAGACATGGTCTTATTTGAATTATCAAAGCTAAAAAAAAGCAAAATGAGAAACGATTAAAGTTTTGAATGAAGATTGGGCTTAAGTATAATGATTGTTAGGTTTAAGTTTTGGAGAGTTGGGCTTAAGTTGTAGAAGTGTTAGGCTTAAGTTTGAAACTTAAGCCAAAAATCCAATAAGCAATTGATCGAGATTCAAACTTAAGTCTAATACCCATTATCCTTTCTTCGTTAATTCTTTTTTCGTTTTACTATCTTTAAATATGCGTTTTCATATCCTAGTATTCTTACTCATTATCGGAACAATTTCATGCGAGCAGAACCATTCTGAATCCTCCCCCAAGTCTCAGATTAATTTGAAATTACTGACACCAACACAAACAGGCATTGACTTCAATAATGAAATTAAAGAGAATCCCAGGCTGCATTACTTCATCTGGAATTTTATTTATCAAGGCGCAGGTGTAGCGCTGGGCGACATCAACAATGACGGCTTATTGGACATTTACTTCTCCGGCAACATGGTGAGCGACAAACTCTATCTCAACAAGGGCAATTTTGAATTCGAAGATATAAGCGATAAGTCTGGCATAGTGGACAGGCTCTGGTCAACAGGGGTCACGATGGTGGATATTAATTCAGATGGCTTTCTGGATATCTATGTATGTAAAAACTTCTTTTTACTTCAAGAGGGCGTGCGAACGAATAAGCTATTTGTTAATAATGGTGACATGACATTCACAGAGCAAGCTGCGCAATATGGCCTGGACGATCCTGGTTATGCGGTGCAAGCTTATTTTAATGACCTTGACAATGACGGTGATGTTGATATGTATCTGGTTAATCAACCTATGGATCAATACGCGTCTTTACTGGCGCGACCAGAGACACTGAACAGCCTCCCTAAAACCGACAGAATATATATAAACAACCAAGGGAAGTTTGAAGACCATACCGATATATTGGGACTTCAAAATAACAGGTACGGATTAAGTGCAGCGTTGGCTGACTTTGATGAAAATGGCTGGAATGATATTTATGTCTGTAATGACTATAACAAGGGGGATCATTTGTATATGGGTATAAATGGGAAAGCCTTTCAAGAAGATATCCAAGGTCGTATGGATCACACATCCTTCTATTCGATGGGATCAGATGTTGGTGACATCAACAATGATGGCTGGCAGGATCTAATCACTTTGGATATGGCCTTTGCAGACCATTATCGCTCTAAAACAAATATGGAGTCCATGCGGCCGGATCTATTCTGGCAACTGGTGAATGAAGGGAATCACTATCAGTATGCTGTAAATAATCTGCATTTAAATCAAGGTCAGGGTCATTTTAGTGAAATTGGCCATTTGGCGGGTGTGGCGAAGACTGACTGGAGTTGGACTGCACTTCTGGAGGATATGGACAATGATGGTCTCAAGGATCTAATCATATCCAATGGATTGCTTAAAGACCTGAGGAACAATGATTTTTTAACTCAAATGAGAGCCACCGCACATCAGAACAATCCGGAGGCTATGTTTCAGATGACCCAACAAATACCATCCACACCGGTCCCAAATTATATATACAAGAACTCAGGCAATTTGAAATTCACTGAAGTAACACAAGAAGCTGGATTCAGCCAGCCTGGCTTCTCTACCGGTATGGCCATTGGAGATCTTAATAATGATGGACTACTGGACGTTGTCATCAATAATACCAACAGTGCGGCTTCTATCTATAAAAATACCAGCAAGCGTTCTAATAATTGGATAGATATAGATTTGAAAGGTAAAATCTATAACCCCAATGGACTGGGTGCCAGAGTTGAGATCTATTATGGCAATAATATTCAGTCTCAATCTGTAAACACTTCACGCGGCTACATGTCTGCTTGTCCATCAAACTTGCATTTTGGCCTGGGGCGTCATACTCAATTAGATTCGGTTAAAGTCTTTTGGGACCATATTCAATGCTCTACGGTTATTAATCCACAAATCAATTCAATACTCAATATTGATTACAATTCGACAAAAGCTATTTCACCAATCAATTTTAAACTTGATGAGACATTTAAAATAACGCAACTGAAGGCATTTAAACACAATGAAAATGAGTTGGATGAATATGCAGAACAGGTCTTGCTTCCGCACAAGCTATCCACCCCGGGGCCAAAATTGAGTCAAGGCGATATAAATGGAGATGGCATCTCAGACATTGTGGTTTGCGGTGGTCAAAACCAAGCCACGCAAGTTTTTCTGGGTACGCCTGGTAGTAATTATGAAACAAGTGCATCATTTGCCCTTGAGGCAGACAAAAAATATGAAGATGTTGACCTCCGATTATTTGATTTTGATGGAGATGAGGATCTTGACCTTTATGTTGTAAGTGGTGGCCACCAATATGCGAATGGCCATGGATTAAATGAAGACAGACTGTACCTGAATAAGGGCAACGGGGAATTCACCAAATCTCAACTAGACCTTGGCTCTACGCGGTTCGATGGTAGTGTTGTCATGACGGCAGATTTCAATAAAGATGGCACGCAGGATATTTTCATTGGCGGCCGTGGAATACCCGGCTTGTATCCGCATAATGCATCCTCTTTACTTTTAATCAACAAGGACGATCTACTCATACCCTTTGAAAGCAAGGTATTTGAGCATATAGGCATGCTTACGGATGCAGATGTTGTCGATATCGATGCGGACGGTGACATGGATATCATGGCAGTCTTTGAATGGGGTCCCATCAGCTTATTCAGAAACGAAGACGGGCAATTCACAAAAGAAGATATTCAGATAATGGGACATGCCAGCCATGGTTGGTGGTGGCAAATCGAATCAGGAGATTTTGATGATGACGGTGATATGGATTTTGTTGTTGGAAATCTGGGCCAGAACAATAAATTCAAACCTTCAATAGACAAGCCATTTAAAATATTTTCTGGAGACATGGATGACAATGGTGACAATGATGTTGTGTTGGCTAAAACGCAAAACAACAGTCTTATTCCATTAAGAGGGCGTGAATGTTCCAGTGAAGAAATGCCTTTCATATTGGAAAAGTTTAAAAATTTTGACGCTTTTGCGAAAGCAGATTTGGTAAGTATTATCGGTCAGGAATCATTGGACAAATCTCTTCAGGCTGAAATCTATAACTTCAAGAGTGTTTATTTAGAAAATGAAGGTGCGGGCCAGTTTTCTGCAAGACCGCTGCCAATTGAATGCCAGTTTGGCCCTCTAAAAGCGATTGAAATCGGCGACTTCAATGGTGATAAATACTTAGACTTTATTTTTGGCGGCAACCATTACGATGTTGAAGTAGAAACAGTGCGGTATGATGGTTCAAAGGGTGGGCTTTGCCTGGGTGATGGTAAAGGTAATTTTAAAGCTATATCGGCGATTGAATCAGGTATATTTCTGAATTCAGATGTAAGGGATCTAGAAGTCGTGGCAACAAATAACTACAAGGTCCTGGTGGTGGCAAGCAACAATGACAGCCTTCGTGTTTTGAATTTAAAATAATAACTGAATCATATATTGCACCTCCAGCCAGATGTTATATTTCCGTGCGTAGTAAGTATTGATCTGATGATTCTGTGTTGCATCATTTGTCCCTGGCAATTCAAAAACGCCATTTCGAATGTTGGGTAGTTCAGCCCGATAAGGATCTGGCATCTTGTATCCAATCCATGTCTTACTACCTATCAACACATTTGCTGCCTGAAAAAACGCTTTTCTGGAATTAGCTGTAAGCAGTATCCAAATCGGGAATGTAATCAATATCAATACACCGAAAGTCAAATCAAAGATGCGCTTCAGTCGTCGGTGAAACTTCTGATCGATTTTAAAACTAATATCCATGGTGTACCATTCTCCAATATGGTTTTTGGAGTCGCTGCCCAAAATGCTGGAATTATCATCATTGGCAATTTTATAGGACACCTTATCACCCAACAAGGACATAACTTTAAAAATGTCCTGGGTGGAAATATCCTTACTGCAAAAGACAAGGTCATTTATTTTTCGCGCGCGTACTAAAGAGACTAAGGCAAGAGGTTCATCACCTTCAATGTGAGCCATATCAAAAGATTCATCTTCGGATTGATGGAATACCTTCTGAATTTCAATAAAAGACAAATCGGAGCCAATTATTCCAAATCGTTTTTTGGGCCATCCCGAAAACCGACTTGTATTATGAAGAAGGAGATTGTAGAACTTTCGTGTGAAAAAAAGCAGGAATGGTGAAGACATGGCAAGTACCACGAGCACTACTCTGGAAAAACGAAATTGCTCCGGTAACAAACTATAGACAGTTAGCATAAAAAGAGCACCACTCACAAACCCCAATACTAAGTGTTTGATATTATGTCTTCGGTCATATTGCCCAAAGAGGTAATAGCAAAAAATTAAAATAGACGACAACAATAGAAGGATGAGATCGGTATTGTGCATCGCATAATACATCGGGTCATTAAAGTAAAATCTTGCCCAAATGCTTTGGAATAATTTCGCAACTGAGAACAGCAGAACTATATCTAGCATCGGTCGGAGAATACGCTTGAGCATGGATTTAAAAATATTTGCCATAGCAGTAAATACAATGCCTACAGCAATAAGGATGCGCCAAAAAAGACCACCCCCGGCTTGTCGCTTGGAAGCATACTTTTGCATGGCACCATAAAAGTTTCGTGTATAGCTAAGCGTTTGTTTATTGGTGCTTTCACCTTTGAAATGTATGATTTTGGATGCAGGGGAATAAATGATATCATACCCTGCTTGTTTGATTTGATAAGACAGTTCAATATCCTCGCCGTACATAAAATAATCCTCGTCAAATCCACCAACCTGTTTTAATACATCTGTTCTGCAAAACATGAATGCACCCGTCAAAACTTCTACATTTTGCTCGGAATGGTCTTTAAGATGGCCCAAGTAATATTGATTAAAAATTTTAGACCCAGGAAACAGCGCATTTAGACCAATAATTTTAAAGAAAGCACTGGTTGGTGAGGGGAAGCCTCTTTTGGATTCGGGAAGAAACTCACCAGAACCATCCATCATTTTTACACCCATGGCCCCTACATTGGGGTGGTTTTCCATATAGTCCCAACAATGTTTTAATGTATCCTCTTCCAATATTGTATCAGGATTGAGGATTAAGGTGTACCTGCCTTGCGCAATTTCAAAGCCCTGGTTATTGGCTTTTGAGAACCCTTTGTTGTCTGTGTTGGCAATTAATTTGACCTCAGGAAAATATGCCTGGATCATTTCCAGCGAGCCATCTTGTGAATTGTTGTCTACCACTATAATCTCTGCCCGCTCTGAATGGCTGGCGTTATAGATCGACTGAAGGCATTGTCGCAGAAAATGCTTGACCTTATAATTAACAATGACAATACTGATATCAGGCATGCGTTGTTTTTAATTCTCAAAGAGATATTTCCTTGTTATAGTCTGTTCTGCTGTGAATCGATCGACCAAGTGTCAGCTCATCCGCATATTCCAACTCGCCGCCAAACGAAACACCCCGTGCAATGGTAGATATCTTTACATTGCTCTGTGCTTCCAGCAGTTTGGAAATATAATAGATTGTCGTATCACCTTCAATTGAGGGGCTAATGGCCATGATCAATTCTTCAACTTCATTCTCTTTTACCCGCTGTACCAGGGATTCAATATTCAGATCTTCTGGACCAATACCTTCAAGTGGGGATATTATCCCACCTAGAATATGATATATTCCGCTGTACTGTTGGGTGTTTTCAATCGCAATGACATCTTTAACTGTTTCCACAACACATATTAAATTTTTCTTGCGTGATGGATCAGAACAGATGTTACAAATATCGGTGTCAGCGTAATTATAACATACGGTACATGACTTCAGATCTTCCTTGAGCGATCGCATGGCTTCAATAATGCGATCCTTTTTCTCTCCGTTATTCCCGGCCAGATGCAAAGCCAGTCTAAGGGCTGATTTTTTACCAATACTGGGCAGAGCACTTAAGGCTTCTACGGCTTTTTCTAGAGATTTGGATGAATATTTCATTATGTGGATTGTACCATTCTAAAATTGAACAAATAGGTCCCATTATTGTACTCTTAACACGAATGGTTTTATTTTGCTTTAATTCTTACTCAATTTGAGTAAATATTATTGTAAAAATAGAAATTTATTGCGCCTAAGTGCGATATTCAAATTCCAAGGAATAAAGAACGAAAATTACAAATCATCATTACATTTGTAGCTTAAAATAAAATTATGGCTGAAGTAATCAGAATGCCCAGATTAAGTGATACCATGGAGGAAGGCAACATTGTCTCATGGTTGAAAAGCGTTGGCGATAAAGTTGAACCTGGTGATATACTCGCAGAAGTTGAAACCGACAAAGCCACCATGGAGTTGGAAAGCTTTAATGACGGTGTGCTTCTACACATTGGTGTTCCAGAAGGACCAGTAGCTGTTGAGGGCGTGATTGCCATTATTGGGGATGAAGGAGAAGACATATCAGGCGTACTCAAAGAGATTGAAAACGAATCATCCAATGGCGTAGCAAAATCGGAAGAAGCTAAGGAAGAACCTGCCCAAGAAAGCAGTCCAGCGCCTACGCCACAACCCGCAGCACCAAAAACAACTACTCCTGCATCCGCTACGCCTTCCCCGTCAATACCTGCTGATGGAAGAATTAAAGCTTCCCCCCTTGCCAGAAAAATGGCGGAAGAAAGCGGTATCGACATATCTAGAATCCAAGGGACTGGTGAAAATGGTCGTATCGTAAAAAGAGATATTGATAACGCCATAGAACACGGCGTTCCAAGTGCAGCTTCTTCAGCACCAATGCAAATGCAAATCGGCATTGATGAATCTCAATATGGGGACAGACC
>JABDJE010000180.1 GCA_013002625.1 Saprospiraceae bacterium
TATAATATCATTTGCGAGATTAAAGATCCCAAGCCCAATGATTATATTATGTACAATCAGGGCGTGCAGTGGGTAGGTCGTTATGTTAAGGACATTGAGATTACAGATCGCCTAACTGGGGACGCAAAATAATTTCTTCCATGACTGCAGCATCTGACAAGTCGAGGATTGAGCCTACGGCTACAGCAATATCTTCCGCTGCCATGAGTCTCGATTTAGGTAAATCGACCCCTGCCCAGGAATTGGACCAGGTTGCCCCGGGCATCACGTTGGTCACTTTAATTCCTTTGTCTTTCAGTTCCTCTCTGAGCACCAATGACATGCCACGCATCGCAAATTTAGAAATGCTGTAAGAGCCTCCGTTAGGATAGGCCGTTATTCCCGCGATAGATGAGATATTTATAATATAACCATTATTAAGTCTAATCATTGAATGGACAATGGCGCGCGTGAGGTGATATGCACTATATAAGTTAGTCGTCATCATCAGTTCAAGGTTGCCGTCTTCCTCGCTGTGGACTTCTCCAGCGATAAACACGCCAGCATTATTAAGCAAGACATCTATTTTGTTGTCAAATACTTCTAAAGCAAATTGTGCAAAAGCATCCACCTCTGCTTTTTTGCTAACATCTACAGATTTCACAAATACAGATATATCAGAATTTATTTTTTCTAATGCATCTTTTGCCTCAATAAGGTCTTCCATGCTGCGGGAGCAGATACACAGATTATACCCTCGTTGTGCAAAGTTTTCTGCGATGGCTCTTCCAATACCTTTTGATCCTCCTGTTATTATACAATTCATGTAATCTGGTTATTCTACGAAATTGCTGTTTTTTTGCCAGTCTAATGGTGTCGGGCTAAGATTTTCTAAATCATGCCGTCGAATTATATTTCATTCGCATTTAAATAGCTGATGAAAGTTTTAAAAAGGTTTACCTTCGCATAATCTAAGCATGAAACTGAATATACTTTTTCATATTGGTCGATATGTACAATGGCACAGGCGGATTTACAAGCTTCCTGAAAAATGGTCTATGTACTATAAGGAAACCGTACGTCAGATGCACAGTATCGGTGTGGGATCGCTAATGATTATCTTTGTGGTATCGTTTTTCATTGGTGCGGTAACAGCTGTACAATTTATCTATCAGTTGGATGGCACATTTATTCCGCGCTATTACATCGGATATATTGTGCGTGACATGTCTATCATTGAACTGGCTGCAACTTTTTCATCCATCATTCTTGCGGGAAAGGTAGGCTCAAACATTGCATCTGAAATTGGAGGTATGCGGCAGAAAGAGCATATCGATGCCATGGAAATCATGGGTGTAAATACTGCTTCTTATCTTGTATTACCGAAAATAATTGCTGCTTTGATCGTGATACCGCTTTTAATTTCTGTTGCGGCCATTATCAGTATTGGCGGTGGTTATATCGCCACACTATATTCGGGTTCATTCTCAAGTGAAGAGTTTATTCAGGGTTTGCGTTCATTTTTTGAGCCTTATAATGTTATGATGATGTATATCAAGGCCGTGGTCTTTGCTTATATACTAACATCGATTGCATGTTACCAGGGATATTTTGTAAAGGGAGGAAGCATTGAATTGGGACAAGCCAGTACCCGTGCAGTTGTTTATGGAATTATTGTGATACTTATCGCAGATTATATCATTGCAGTTTTATTAACCGGATAATGATAAGAGCAGAAGGCATATACAAATCATTTTCTGATCTTGAAGTACTCAAGGGAATTGACTTTACCTTTGAAGCTGGTAAAACCAATCTTATCATTGGTAAGAGTGGTGCAGGTAAGACTGTATTGTTAAAAATATTGGTAGGTCTGCTTGAGGCTACCGAAGGTCATGTCTGGTACGACGATCGGGATTTGTGTAAAATGAGTAAAAATGCTTTGCTTGATCTCAGGATGGAAGTGGGTATGCTCTTCCAGGGCAACGCACTTTTTGACTCGATGACGGTTGAGGAAAATATCATGTTCCCAATGGATATGTTTACCAACAGGACCTATAAAGAGAAACTCGATCAGGTTAATTTTTGCCTTGAACGCGTGAGCATGGAGGGCATCAATAACAAATATCCAAGTGAGATTTCTGGTGGAATGCAAAAACGTGTCGGCATTGCCCGTGCTATTGTGCTGAACCCAAGATATCTTTTTGCAGATGAACCCAATTCTGGCCTGGATCCAAAAACTGCCATTAAGATTGATGAGTTGTTATTAGACATTACGAAGGACAAGAACATCACAACAATTATAAATACCCATGATATGAATTCTGTCATGGAAATTGGTGAAAATATATGTTTACTTCATGAAGGCCGTCTGGCCTGGCAGGGTCACAAAGATGAAGTGTTAGAAAGCACCAACGAAACCTTGCACGACTTCATATTCGCCAGCCCATTCTTGCAGAGGCTAAAAGATAGGGCACTTTCAAATACCCCTAATTCCTAGCAGCGTGTTTCGGTTTCGAAATACGATTTACGCCAAATCATTTCAGGGATTGTCTAAAGAGATTTGGCTCTTGTCGCTTGTTATGCTTATTAACAGAAGTGGTGCGATGGTATTGCCGTTTCTAAGCATTTATTTAAATCAGGAGTTATCCTTTAGTTTCAAGCAAACGGGTATTGTAATGGCTTGCTTTGGGTTGGGCAGTGTTACCGGAGCTTTTTTAGGCGGTATTATAACGGATCGCATTGGTTATTTCAGGGTCATGTATACGAGTCTTCTACTGACCGGATTAGCCTTTTTCGGTTTGATGTTTTTAAAAGACTTTTATGCTTTATGTGGCGGTATTTTTATCCTGAGTTTGATAGCAGATTCTTTTCGCCCTGCCAATCTTACAGCCATTGAAGCTTTTTCCAAGAAGGGTAATTTGACACGATCTTTATCATTGGTTAGGCTTGCTATTAATCTGGGATATGCCATAGGACCATTTTTGGGGGGTTATGTAGCATCACTCGTTGGATATGATTTCTTATTTATCTTGAACGGCAGCAGTATTGTAATGGGCGGCACTGTGTTTTATTTTCTTTTTAGAAATCGAAAGCGTAAGTCTGCACCAGACAAATTAACGGAAGCTCAAATTGCGGAACGAGACTTACCGTGGTTCAATGGCAACTACTTGCTTTATCTGGTTCTATTCATGATTACCATAGTGGTATTTTTTCAATTGATTTATTCGGTACCCTTATTTTTCAAGCGGGAATATTTATTTGATGAATCCAAAATCGGATTGCTCATGGCATTGAATGGGTTGATCATTGCAATCATTGAAATGCCTTTGATTTATAAAATAGAAAACCGATTTAGACCCATCAGTCTGGTCGTGTTCGGAGGAATTTTAATAGGAATAGGGTTTCTGTTTCTTTCCATCATTCCACACTATTTGACGGCGGCCTTAATATTTACATGTTTTATTACTGTGGGTGAAATTTTAAGTTTTCCATTCAGCAATACCTATGCATTAAGTTTTGCCCAGGATCACAATCGAGGCAAGTATATGGGCTTATATACCATGACATTTTCGGTATCCCATATTTTCAGTCCCATTTGTGGTATGTATATCATTGGTGCTTGGGGCTTCGATATATTATGGGAGGGCGGTGCTGCATTGTGTATTGCAGCCAGTTTGATGATAATAGTTACAAAAATGCGAAAAGCCCAAGTTCGGTAACTCGGGCTTTTTCGACTAAGGTCTCAAAATAAGAAAACTACATCTTTATATTGCGCTCATTATGAGCGTATTATGTGCTTACCAATAAATAATTAGGGAGATTTCGTCTTTTCCCTAGGACTAATGTAGCGAGTTTGCTATCAAAAGTCAATTATATAAACGAAAAACTTATTAAAAAGTTTCCTATATATAACTTATTGCAAGATAGTTAAAAATATATAGTTGAATAATTATATAAAACTTATTGATATATGAGTGTTATCTGCCTTCCCTTTCAGCAAATTTTTACTGAATTCCCGATACAAAATATATTTATATTTGCACTCCATTCTAAGCTGCCCAAGTGCTGGAATTGGTAGACAGGCATGGTTGAGGGCCATGTGTTCTTATGAGCGTGGGGGTTCGAGTCCCCCCTTGGGCACTTCCTTAAAATATCAGTGATTGATTTGTTGAAAGACTGAATGAGTGAATAAGGGAAACGAGAAGTTTACCCTGTAGCCAGAACAAAGTGATGCGCTGCAGGGAGTCCCCCCTTGGGCACTTCCTTAAATTATCAGTGAATGATTTGTTGAATGACTGGGTGATTGAATGAGTGAATGAGTGAGTGAGTGACTGGGTGATTGAATGAGTGAATGAGTGAGTGAGTGACTGAATGATTCCCTACCAGAAAAGCTAAGTGCATTTAAATTGCCAAAGACATTTTAGGTTAAAATTCCCTAAGCCACAACTCTCCCAGCGAATCCACCACAGCGACCAAGCCTTGATCATAATTGAAATATATTACTTCATCGTACATGTCCCAGGATGAATCATTGTAATCTTCATTGCTTAATAACTCATAGAACGTTTGCCCGTTCAATACTTTTTCTGAATGGAAGTTTAAAATACTTGTGTCTGGGTAAAGGGATTGGCCCTGGCGGTTTTCAAGATCTATCCAATACTTTCTTCTTGAACTAAGTGACCTTGAGTCTCTTCTGAAATAGGATCTAACATCAAGGCTGGTAAGAAGATTTTCGGCGATCGAAATACTATCACTACCCTCTCCAATTCTTGTTGTCAAAGTAAGTTGTATAGAAAACTTTTCAGATGCAATTTTCAAATCAGCCTCCTCCGTTCTTAAACAATACACCTCGCAATCAGGTGTATCGTAGTCAAAATATTCTGCATCAGCTTCTTCTCTATGGTCTTTCTCTTCAACTATTGCATTTATTCTAACGCCTGCAGTGTTTGAAAAAAATATTTCATCGTTCAATTCCATACAATAATCTGAAAAGAAATCTTTGGAAGGGCTGGATAAAGCAAGATTCCCTAAATCAAATACTTTACAATCTTCAGGAAAACTTTGATGATTAAATGCGCATAAGTTCACGACCGCTTCTAGAATTTCAGAATCTTGAAGACAATCGGTTTGTGAATTGGTCATTCCTTCATTATCTTGACAAGAAGCAATTGCGAATAGCAATAGAATAAAAAGAAGGTTCTTCATTGATTTAATATTAATGGAAAATAGCAATAATATATTTATACCGCATAGATAAAACTGTAATTGCCGAAGGGATGTACATCAATAAATGCTCTAAGATCAAAGCCTTTAACTTTTAGTCCTGAATTCTGTTATACTTGTAGATCATTTATGAGTACAGATTTTATTTCGAAATTGAATTTTAGACTTTCCTCCCCGCTCCCTGGATGGGAGGCCCAGCGGCGTATGTCCCCTGTTCAGACAGAAGCTTACAGGGAACCGAAAGCCAATGCCAAAGAAGCTGGAGTGCTTGCATTGCTCCATCCCAATGGCAAAGACTTGAAATTGACTTATATCAAACGCCCCCAACGCAACACCCTGGATAAGCACAGCGGCCAGGTAAGTTTCCCCGGTGGTAAAAAAGAAAAAGTAGACAAGAACATAATTGATACTGCTGTAAGAGAGACCTATGAGGAGATCGGCATTAACCCAAAGGATATCAGAATACTGGGGCAGCTCACCCCACTCTATGTGTATGTGAGTAATTTCCTTGTATATCCAAGTGTAGGTGTCATTGATTATGAACCCGATTATATCTTACAAAGCTCTGAAGTGGATTACACCATTACTGCTGATTTAAACGAACTTACAAATCCTGGTACAGTGCAAAAAAGAGACCTTAAGATACGAGGCTTCACAATGCGTGATGTGCCTTATTTCGCGCTGGGTGAGGAAACCTTATGGGGCGCAACCGCCATGATTACTTCAGAGTTTGTCGAAATAATCCGAGAATTATAAGTGACAAGACCGCTATAGTACACGATTCTGTTATTTTTGATAAGTCAATCATCCAATGTGCCTGACACTGCCGGAAAACCATATCAATTCAACCTTAACAAGACCATTAACAGATTGGTCGTTGTTGTCAGTGTGGGAATTATAGCCCATTTGATTTTCTTATTACTGACCAACGAAAAGAACATATTCCAATATCTCTCTCAGATTAAATTACCTTATGTCTTTTTGATTCTCGTGCTTTTATCCATGAATTGGATAGGACATGGCTTACGCATCGTGATCTGGACACATTACCTGAAGCAAAGGTTAAAATTCCTCACTGGCGTTAAAATCGCAATTTACACTGAGTTGGGGCAAGCTATTACCCCTACACTTATTGGCGGTGGCCCAATAAAATTGGCCTTATTTATTCGAAACGGATTATCGACAGGTAAAGCAGGTTTCCTTACCCTATTAGGCGGTGTCGAAGACTTTATTATGTATAGCTCTGTATTTATAATAAGTTGCTTTTATGCCAGAGATGCTGTATTTCAAATTGGCGAAGCCATTAGTTTGTTCGTAGTTGAAAAATGGGACTTGATCCTCTTGGTTATTATAGGAATTTTCATTTTAAGAATAATCTTTAAAAAATTAAATTGGTCAATTGTACCAAGGAAATACAATCAGGCGTGGGAGAATTTAATGCTTGAATTAAAGTCGGGGTGGCAAGAAATGATCTACACATTTGGAAAAGTAATCCGTAATGGATTTGGGTATTTCATTCTCAGTTTCAGCATCTTAATTTTTCAATGGACAAGTCGATTTACAGTCCTTATCGTATTGCTTTATGCATTAGGCGTAGATTTTGAGCCTGTACAAATTTATCTCCAGCAATGGATTGTCTACCTTACGATGATCTTCATACCTACGCCTGGCGCTACAGGGGGTGCTGAAGCGACATTCTTTCTCTTGTTCGATGGAGAAATTCCTAAAGACTTGCTTCCACTGATCGTATCAACATGGCGTTTCTTTATTTACTACCTCATGCTTTTTACAGCGGTTACGCTTGTCCAGGTCTTTCATTTTTCGAAAAAGAAAAGACAACCCTCTACTATCGACAACGAATAATCGATATTTCCTGACGAATACTCATTTACTGAGCATTTACAACTTAGATACTTCAGATTTGAAGCATAAGAATTATTCACCTAAATCGAAGTATCATGAAAACTATCCTTTGTATTCTTTTAATCAGCATGTCAGCAGTGACTATTCAAGCGCAGGAAATCCATGTGTTTGAAAAAGAAAATGTATTTGCCACCTCAGGTATCAAATTAAGAGCTACGCCATCCCAAACCGGTCAGGTAATCAAAATCATTCCGTTCGGAGAATCCTTTAGTGTGTTGGAGAATACGGAACAGGCACAATCGATAGAGTGGATGGATGGAACATGGATTAAAGGACAATATCAGGGATTGGAGGGTTATATCTTCGATGGGTTTACCTCCAGCTTGCCTGTCCCAACTTTAGACTTTGAATTAACGCAGGAAGATTTGGATTTATCATACCCATTGCTCGCATGGGCAGAATACCATTTCGATCCGGTACGAACCAATGATACGGTTCAAACCAACCACGCCTTTGTCATGACACAACATCTTGAAAATGGAATACGAGTTCAAAGAGAGGAGTCGGACTACCATTTCAAAGTAGAAGTGATCATGCCGAACACAGATATTTCGGATGTATTCATACTCTTAAGATCGATGTTGCTTACAAAACTCGAAAGACAAGCCTTCAATCACAGTGCTGTGTACATTTTAAATGATAAAGGTTGGGTGGATCAAATCAAAATAGATTTGGATAACCCAGTTGAAATAAAATCACTAGCCGATGGAAGTGTAAAAATAAGTGTTGTTACTTTTCATGAAGGCTGCAGCTTGTAATGCGCGCACCTTAGTGAATTGCCTTTAGAAAGACGGATTGTTCAGCCCGCTACAACGGTAGCGGGTTTTTTATTGAGCAATAGCCTCCATTACCATAGTTTTCTTACGCACAGCAACCGGTACATGGGTGCCGTCTTGCATGAGCAGATAACCACCTTCAGTTTTGATATAGGATTTGATAAATGCCTTATTCACCAAATGAGATTGATGTACTCTTAAAAATGTTTCAGGTAATTTAGTTTCAAATTCTTTTAGTGTTTTGGTCACCAACAATTTGGAACCATCACTAAAATAGAACTGGGTATAATTGCCAATCGATGCACACCTAATAATTTCCTCGATATGAACTCTTCTGATTTCTTCCTGGGTATTGAGTGCCAGATACTGCATGGCATTCTGATCAGATTCAACTGTTGCTGTATTTGACTGGGCAGCCACCAGTCTGTCGATGGCGGCTTTCAACCGATCCGGATCGATCGGTTTCAGCAAATAGTCAAAGGCTTCAAATTCAAACGCCTTTATAGCGTGTTCCTCAGAAGCGGTTGTGAATATGACCTTCAATTGATCCTGCTCAATGATTTCAAGTAAATCAAAACCATCACCATCACCCATGTGGATATCCAGGAAGATCAAATCAGGTTTTTCAGCACGTAATAATTTTGCCCCGCTCAAAACCCCATCCGCAGTACCTACTAACTCTATCTGATCTTCATATTCTCGAAGATCTGCTTTCAAACTTTCAATGGCCATGGGCATATCGTCAATAATTACAGCTCTAATCTTCATTTACTTTGCTTTAAAGGGTATTAAAATAATGACTTTTGTGCCCAAAGCTTCCCCATTAACAGATACGATATCTTCCATTTCAATGAATTTAGATTTCTGACTTCTTGATAATGCTGCAATACGGTCATTTATAATACTTATTGCATGACTCGTATGTCCTTCTTTTCTGAATTGTCCTGCTGCTTTACGTCCGATGCCATCGTCCAGTATCGTAACCTGAAGTATTTTATTTCTTTCAACAAATTCAACTTCAATCTTTCCATGACCTTTCTTATGCTTAATTCCGTGCAAGATGGCATTTTCGACGAAGGGCTGAATGAGCATCGGTGGAATCCAAAGGTTTGATTTTAACTCTTCAATGATCTCAAAATCGAATTTCTGACCATGGGCCATTTGCTCCAGCCCTAAATAATGCTTTAAAAATTTGACTTCATCGGCAACAGAGATCCATTCCTTTGTTGATGCTTCGAGCAATGAACGCATCATCTGGGCGAAACTATTTAAATATTTTCTGGCATCTTTTTGATGACCAACAGCAATAAGTCCTGAAATACTATTTAAGGCATTGAAGATGAAGTGCGGGTTCATTTGTAATTGCCCCATCTTTTGCTGCAACTTTAGCACACGCAATTCCTCTCTTATAACTTTGGTCTCTGCCTGCAAGCGACGCCTTGTTTTTAATTGCATGCGTTGGGCTAAAACTGCAATACCCAACAAAAGTATAACACCACCAAATAAATAAGGCCAATAACTTTGCCACCACGGACTTGCCAGACTGTACATTATCTTATGTTCCTTCGAAGTTGAATTTGGTGTGCGCGCTCTCAAGTGAATCGGGAGGGTCCCATAAGCTAAATCCTCAAGAATTATCATGTTGTTGTGCTCGGTTTCTTTCCACTTATCAACACCTACAGCATATTCAACCCTTACTTGTGCCGGGTTAGGGCTATAATATGTATTGAAATAAATGTAACTGTGGTCTTCGTCCAAGGATAATACATAGTCAGATTCAAGATGTAGAATCGGAGGGGCGTCATGGATGAATCGTGTGTCCTTTTTAACTTGCGCATCGCTGGTTGTCCAAACCACATTCCATAGATCGATAAAAAAGGCATCAATATCGGCTTCTATTGACCTCAAAGTTTGAAGGTGCATGTCATACAGATACAATGAACCTCCACCAGAAAGAATCCAGACATTGCCTTTACTAACTTGAATATCCTCGATATCCTCAGGAAAGTAAACACCATTAATATAAAACTTGCGGATAGCTTCCTGATCATACACCCATAAGCCGTGTTCCCTTGTTCCCAGCAATAATCCATCATTAAAAATAGCAGCGCAACTGAATGAAAAAGGCTTGCAAAACAGTTGTTGATCACTGTCCGTATCCTTCACGACACAGCTTTCCGTTAAAACAACGGAGCCATCCTTCAAATTATAGGATTGATTCAACAAGCCACGATTAAAGTTGATTTCAAGCTCGGGTGAAATTTTATTAAGTCTTATGAATTGCTTCTGCTCATGAAACTTATAAAACTTACCATGTATGTCCTGAAAATATAGTTCTCCCAGGCTATCGGAAGTCAAAGCAGTAATATCTGAGGTATGTGTCCAAGCGCTCTGTGCTCCAATATTTCCCGAAAGGGTGAACATTATTACTATAATGTATGTCTGTATTTGTTTCAAGCTTGACATAATATAACAAAACGCCTTTTCTTTACGTCTTTATTGGATAGAAAGGCAGTTAATCTAAAAACAAAAACGAAGATCAAGAATTATAATACTTTTGATAGAGCTTTAGACTATGTTGAATTCGGTATTCGAAGACTTTAAGTACGCTATGCGATCCGGAAATATGATCACGAAGATCATGATCGTGAACGTTGCCATTTTTATCATGTTAAATCTGGTCAAGGTCTTTGATTTTAATTCTGGCGTAGATCCACAAAGCATCTTTCACACTATAGAAAATCTACTTTCAGTCCCTTCCAGTATTGGAACATTGATCAGACAACCCTGGAGTATTCTTACGCACATGTTTTTACATGTAGGGTTTTGGCATATATTCTGGAATATGCTGTTGCTTTATTGGTTTGGTCGAATAGTTGGTGATTTCATTGGAGACAACAGGATTCTCCCTATTTATATCATGGGTGGATTGATGGGTGCTGTATTCTATATTGTTACAGACCAGTTTTTACCAAACGGAACCGCGGGCAATGCCTACGCATTAGGAGCATCTGCAGCTGTTATGGCCATGGTCTGGACCGCCGCTACCTTATCGCCAGACTATATCATGCGGCTGATTTTGATTGGGCCGGTTAAATTGAAATACATTGCGCTTGTCCTTTTTATACTCGATATTTTCCAATCAGCAGGATCAAGTAATTCAGGTGGTGCCTTTGCTCATATCGGTGGGGCTTTATTTGGAATGTTGTATGTATACTTGCTTAGAAAGGGAACAGATTTGACCGAACCATGGCAAGCTGATTTTTGGCAGAACAAACCCGCTCGTAAAAAAACTTCAAGATCATCCTTCAAGGTGGTTCATAAGTCCGAATCCAAACCGCCTCCAAAAAAGGAACGCCCACGCAGTACCCAGGAAGAATTGGACAGAATCCTGGATAAAATTAATCAACAAGGATATGACAAGTTAAGTCAGGAAGAAAGAGAGTTTCTTTATCAGGCCAGTAAAAAATAAGATGTGAAATCAATTCTTTTCAGTCTAAACTCACTGGCAGCAGTTCTGCTCATATTCGCCTATATCTCCCCTTATGTCGATCCATCCATTACAGGATTCTTTTCCATTTTTGGTTTATTCTATCCTATTATTTTATTTGTAAATATTCTTTTCATTTTTCTATGGCTCATCATTAAAGCCGAAAAAGCCCTCTTATCTTTTTTACTCATTGCTATTGGATATGCACCGCTGATCAAATATTTTGGATTCAATTCTGAAACTGAGAACTGCAGCGGCATAAGCGTAATTAGTTACAATATCGGAAAGACGAGAATCGACTTTAGCCGAAAAGATGCAGATAAGTATATTGAACAATTTCGCAAGTTTCTAAAAACAGAAAATCCTGATATCATCTGTCTACAGGAAAAAACAAAATGGCATTTGGATATCTACAATGATCTGTTTTCGGAATATAATGTATATCCCAACAATGAATTGGGAACATCGATTTGCAGTAAATATCCAATAGTCAACGGGGGTAACATTCCCTTCGAATCTATTGCACACAATGCATCCTGGGCGGATGTCAATATTGGGTCTGATACGATGCGTTTCTATTCTATTCATTTAAGTTCAAATCGCATCACCCGCACGACAGAAAAGATGTTGGATAATCCGGATTTGAGCAATACGGCCATATGGGGTGATCTAAAATTTATATTCAGCAGATACAACAAACACGCACAGTTGAGATCTTTGCAGCTTGACACTTTGCTCATGCATGCATCGAAATCCCCGCATCCTGTTGTTATATCCGGTGACTTTAATGATGTACCACAATCCTACATCTACAATCAAATATGTGCTCGATATAATGATGCTTTTACCGAACGAGGTTTTGAGCTTGCCAAAACCTTTATTTCCGTCGTGCCTGGGCTCAGAAT
>JABDJE010000192.1 GCA_013002625.1 Saprospiraceae bacterium
ATCTGAAACTCTAAAAATATTAGCGCCTGTTGAAAATATTCCAATACCATTGAAGCCAATATCATTGTATTGAATATCAGTGAATCCACCTCCATTTAAGTAAATAGATATCCAACTATTGGTGAAATCGTTATGTCTAATTGTGGCTTGGCCATTATCAACCCAGATCCCAATATCATCTGCTGAGTTGAATTGATTTTCATTATCTGAAGTGCCATCCAGTCTTATTGGAGAGTCAGCATTTCGGATGTTTACTCCTATGTTTGTATTCGTGAATACATTATTTTCAAACTTCGTTACGTCACTATACCCATTGAATGAAATGCCTGTGCCACAATTGTCAAAATCATTATTATCAAGATAAATTTCAACTTCTTCATCAAGCTTAATTCCTGTTGAGCAATTTAATATTTCAGAATCCTGAACATCAATTGTTGCCCCATCTTCACCATGGATGCCAAATAGCCCCCCGGAGATTACACTATTGTTGCTCACAACTAATTCTCCTCCATCCTCAACAACTATTGAATTCCATTTATCTATGCAGCCGGTTATTTGAAAATAATCAAGTTCTAAAGTTACGTCATCTTCGACAGTAATTTTTGATCCTGTGCCCATGTATATGCCGGCAATTAGTTCTTCATTCAAGTATGCACTTCCTCTCAAACAATAATCTATATCGAATATCAAATTTCCGTTATTTACAACTCTGGTCCCTGCACAATGGGGATTACTGAAGATTGAGGTTAATTGACTGACATAATGGTTACCTGTGCCTAAAACTTCAGCATTTTCAATTAGCACACCTGGACCATATAATAAGGTGTTAGTATGGCAATTTGTTGAATTTGTGATATTATTAATCTTCAGATCAAAGTCAGATTTGTAAGGATAGTCAGTCATCCCTAAAACAATTTCATAACAATAATCAATTGGATCAACGCCAGAAGGAGCATGTGATGAAATGTCAACTGTTCCAACATAAGTATAATAATCCCCTCCATTCGAAGTATGTGTATAGGTTACAGTTATTCCATTATCGAATCCTGAACTCTCAATTAAATAATAGCAGTCTGGTACACCAATGAGTTCAATTTCTAATTTATCTGATTCATTTTGGGAGATGGATGAGATAAATGAAATATTATATGTATTTGTTTCTGGACACATATTTGAAAAATGTCCTGATGGGTAATGCCCATAGTAAGTTGTTGTAGTGTTTGACCCACAACTTACTGAAACTCCGCAATCATCGTTAGTAGAGTATACTAGTTCACCGCAGAAGGTGAAGTTGTCTGGGCAAGATTGAGCATTTACTAAGCTAACAGTAAAAATACTTAGAAATAATAATTGAATATATTTCATGATTTTAAGTTTTATATCGATAGAGTATCCCCAGGATAAGACTTCAACACCCTACCAACGGTTAAGAAAAAGGATTGAAATAACCTATTACATAAATTGAAATTGCGTGGAGATGCAAGAAGGGGTTTTCGAAGTGTTTGGATTATTATAACGACTGAGATCAGCACTATGCTGTTAATAATTCAATATTTGGGTGTATACCCTTATTAAAAACGTTTAATGAAAGAATTGATGAATTGAAGAGTAATTATTATGAGTTCATTCGTAGATTGGTTAAATAGAAATCTGCTTTTCATTTATATCCATTAATGATTTAGGAGAATTACATTCTCGGTTCCGTAACTTATAACTAGCAACTACTGTTACTAGTCAATAAAGTCATTGACTCACTCCCCTCTTAGCAACCTTTTCGTTCCAAACCGAATGCCTACAAAAAGCAGGATAAGCAATAATACAAACCAAGTGAACGGTATAAAAGTGAATGCTACAATACGCAACTTTTCCAGTATAAATAAGACGACCATAAGGCCAGCTATCATACCGAGTAGATTAGCCAATTTCCCAAATCCTGGTATTTGTTTGAAGGACACATTTTGTTTGATCAAGTAGAAAGTCAGGACCATCGAAATTATAGGTAGAATTTGCGCAAAAATGTTGGTGTCGTAAATGCTGTGATTCTCGAAAAGGATATGATAAAGATTCAGAATAATGGAGAAGATGCCCGGTATCGCCACAAGATAAATTAAGATGGCATACATCATACACCATGGATTCAAATGCCCTTCACCTTTGCCAAATACGTTGGCTAGAAATGCAGCCAATGGAATGGCAATGAAATAATAAATAATGTAGAAGGGGTTTTCAGCAAAGTAGTTCAGGAAATCTCCAAGCGTCATATAGGTGGTCTTATATATTCATCAGCAATTTAACAGGATCTTCCAGAAGTTCTTTGACTTTTACTAAAAATGTTACCGAAGAACTGCCATCGATAACCCTATGATCGTAGGATAATGCCAAATACATCATAGGTCGGACTTCTATCTCACCATTAATTACAACTGGTCTTTGGATAATATTATGCATGCCCAGGATGGCAGACTGTGGTTGATTCAGAATCGGTGTACTGAGCATAGATCCAAAGACACCGCCGTTGGTGATGGTAAATGTCCCCCCTTTCATTTCATCCAAACTCAATGACCCTTCTCTGGCTTTGCCAGCCAACGCTTTGATCTTGAGTTCTATTTGAGCGAAGTTCAGGGATTCCACATTGTGGACTGGTGGCACAACCAATCCTGTAGGCGTGGATATGGCAATTGATATATCCACAAAATCATGATACACCAAATGGTCCTCGCCTTCCAGCCTTGAATTCACTTGGGGCATTTCCATTAATACTTGAGCGCAAGCCTTG
Source organism: Saprospiraceae bacterium (assembly GCA_013002625.1). Lineage (GTDB taxonomy): Bacteria > Bacteroidota > Bacteroidia > Chitinophagales > Saprospiraceae > RFSX01. Next base: position 2,777 of record JABDJE010000192.1, read on the forward strand.
GAAAAGATGGACATGAAGCCCAGCTTGATGCCGTACTTCTCTACGAATTTCTCCTGGTAGGTTTTTCTTAATTTAAATATGGCCGACATGTCCACCTCATTGAAGGTCGTCAACATGGCGGTGTTGTTCTTTGCAGATACAAGGCGAGCGGCGATTGTTCGACGCATTCTGCTCATTTTCTCCTTGCGTTCGTTTCTACTGAAAAGAGCAGATTCGATTACAGCAGCAGTTGATGTAGTTACTGGCGTTTCTGTTTTCTGTGGGGCTGGAGCAGAAGCTTTAGATTCAACTGCTTTTTGAGCATCTTCTTTTGTGATACGGCCATCTTTTCCTGAGCCTTGAATAGATGCAGGATCTCCATTACCTTCTCTTAAAATTTTGGCTGCCGCAGGGGATGGATGCCCTGTGGCATAGGTTTCGGCTGGAGCAGGCTCTACAGAAGCTGTTTCAACCTCTTCTTTTGCGGCAGGTGCTTCTGGTGCAGGGGCATCACCGCCTGAAGGGGCTGCGACCGAAGTATCAATTTTAGCCACAAGTGCGCCAATTTCAAGGTCATCGTCCTCATTGGCTACGTAAATGAGCTTTCCAGCCGCTTCGGCAGGAAATTCTAATGTGGCCTTGTCAGATTCAAATTCGCAGATGGGTTCGTCAAGCTTGACATATTCACCATTGCCTTTTAACCATTGGGAAAGCGTTACTTCAGTTATGGACTCCCCGATTGTCGGGACTCTCATTTCTACAATGCTCATTTACCTTTGTTTTGAAGGACAAAAATAGAGCAAATAAGCTTATGAAGCCCCAATATTTAAGCTTGTTGAAATATAAATTTAAGGGCGCTTAAAAAATATGTATAATGCCTTATTCTTCAGTCTTTTCCGGCATATTCATCGCCAGGCACAATTCATCCAACTGTGCCGTATCTACAGGCGAAGGGGCATCGATCATCATATCACGCCCGCTTGTATTCTTTGGAAAGGCAATGAAATCCCTGATCGAATTCTGGCCATTCATAACCGCACACAATCGGTCAAATCCAAAGGCAATACCTCCATGCGGTGGTGCACCATATTCAAATGCCCCCATTAAGAATCCAAATTGTGCTTCTGCTTCTTCTTTGGAGAATCCCAATAGATCAAAATTTCTGGATTGTAAATCACGATCATGAATTCTCACTGAACCCCCGCCGATTTCAACACCATTGATAACCAGGTCATAGGCATCAGCGCGCAAACTTTTCATCGTTTCATGATCGCCGGTAAGCATTCTTTCTTCATCTTCTTTTTTTGGTGCCGTAAATGGGTGGTGCATGGCATGAAATCTTTCAGACGCCTCATCCCATTCCAGAAGTGGAAAGTCCACAACCCATAGAGGCTTGAATTCTTTTGGATTCATAAGGCCTAATTTTCGACCCATTTCCAAACGTAACTCATTCAATTGTTTTTGGGTCTTTTCTTTTTCACCGCAAAGCAAGAATATCACATCACCCTTTTCAGCTTCAGCTTTTGTTAACCAGGTTTTCAAGTCTTCATCACTGTAAAATTTTCCTACGGTGGATTTTAAACTGTCGTCATTATTCCACTTCACATACACCAATCCTTTGGCTCCAATTTGAGGCCGCTGCAACCATTCCGTTAATTTCTTCATGTCTTTGTTGGAATAACTATCTGCTATTCCTTTTGCACATATCCCTGCAATATATTCTGCGTTATCGAACACAGGGAATCCTTTTCCCTTTACTGTATCGGTAAAGTCAACGAACTCCATTCCGAATCGAATATCCGGCTTGTCGCTGCCATATCTGCGCATGGCTTCATCGTAGGACATTTTTGGAAAGTCGGGCAACTCAACATTCAGAATAGTTTTATACAGATATTTAGTCAAACCCTCAAATGTGTCCAGAATTTGATCTCTGGTTACGAAGGACATCTCGCAGTCTATTTGTGTAAACTCTGGCTGTCGGTCCGCTCTTAAATCCTCATCCCTGAAGCATTTTACAATCTGAAAATACTTATCAAATCCCGCTACCATCAAGATCTGCTTAAAGGTCTGCGGTGATTGCGGCAAGGCATAAAATTCTCCCGGATTCATTCGGCTGGGTACGACAAAGTCCCGAGCCCCTTCCGGTGTACTCTTTATTAAGTTAGGCGTCTCCACCTCAATGAATCCCTCATCGGATAAATACTTGCGTGTTTCAACCGCCAACTTGGATCTGAAT
>JABDJE010000223.1 GCA_013002625.1 Saprospiraceae bacterium
GTCCAACATTTACCTTACCATTAAGGGCAACAGGTTTAAATCCGGGTTTACGGGCTTTCTTGATTTCTTCTGTAAAATCGAGTCCTGCATTTTCAAACATCTCCCTAGCTTTATCTAGATGAATCCAACCTTTAATTCCACAATCTGCTGTTCTATCGATGCCAGCTAGACCTTGTTGTGGACCTGACCATGAGCTCTGGACAACAAACCAGGGATATCCTGCAGAACTGGTTTCATGGATCAACAAGAGACCATCTGCTCCCTGTCTATCTGCTTCTTCGTATTTGTAGGTCCATCTTCCGTAGTAGGTCATAATATCTCCTCTGAAATATTCAGGGTCGTCACCACCATATCCAGGATCATTTACAAGGACAACGGCGGTTTTCCCTTTCATATCCATGCCTGCATAGTCATTCCATCCCAGCCGTTCATCTACTATGCCATAGCCGCAAAAGACCAACTCTGAATCATTGAGATTCAATTCCTTAGCTTTTCTTTGGGTATGAATGACAAAGTCCTTACCCTTATCTAAAGTCATTGAGGCATCGGCAAATGAAAAATACATGTGGTCGGACATCTGCCCATCAATAGTCAACAATGGAACATCTTGCACATAATCACGAGTTTGGATACCCTCCAGTCCAAGACGTTGCAAATCCTTAATCAAGTAGGGTACAGTCAACTCTTCCCCAAAGGTGCAAGGCATACGCCCTTGGTATTTATCCGATGACAATTCGGCAAGATGTGTTTCAATCGTCGATGCATCAATAGGATAGAGTTCATTCGTTTGCTCGGCACAGCCAATAAATCCAACCGCAATTAATAAGAGAAAAAAGTGTTTCATTCTAGTTTTTATTTTGAGATATAAAATCAAGTATTATTTGTTTAAATGTGGCAGCCTTAAACCATATAAGCAGGTGTCCACCTCCACTATCTGTAATAAAACGTACTAAATCAGGGTGTATATTTTGTTTTGAAAATTTCACATTTCCATCAAATGGAGCTAATGAATCTTCGGTGCCGTGATAATGTAAAACTGGGCACTGAACATTCTTCCAGTGATCCTTTATATTTCGCAAAGCTTGTCGATGGCTCATTTTCTCATCTGTTGCAACATCAACAAACGCGGGCAAAACAGCACGTGCAATCTTCCAATTGGCAACCTTGGCATACCAAGCCAATGGTTCACTGTCCGGGTCATTGACTGGCGCGCACATAATTAGGCCACTGATTTTTTCTGGAGCCAAAGATGCCATAACCGCTGATATTGGGCCTCCGTAAGAATGACTCACAACATAAACTTCCCTGTTTTCATATTTATCTAATATATGAAGAGCAGCTAAAGCGTGCTTTTCAATGGAACGCTCTGATTGACCAAAATGAGATCCTCCATAGCCCAGTCTGTCCATGGATACCAGGCGAATGTTTTGATTTAAATCATAATCTGCCAAATACTGTTTAAAAGCATCCCAGGTTCCTGGCGCACCATGAATAAATAATAACAGCGGAACAGTATCATTTTGGATACCGGTTTCGACAAATCGTAATTCGTCTCCTTGATAGGGGGTGCGGTGTATTTGAAATGGAGTGTTCAGCTTGCTGAAATATTCATCAATAGCATAGTCGGTGGAGTTGAACACACTGGCCATGATATTGATAATAAGCAATGCTAAAATAAATAGGACTGATATTATCAGACTACCCCAAAACAATATGGACTTGAGCATGAGGGCTTATTTATCCTTGATGCGAAATATGCGTTTGAAAAACCTCTTTTCAAATTCCCAGAAGAACTTGAACTGACCGAAGATAAAACCATAAAACAATAGGAGCAAGTTGTACACCGGCAATATCAGAATGTAATATAGTATGGTAAACAATAATGGCTGTTCGCCATTTTCAGTAAACAGGGATACTATGGGTCTTTTTAAAAACATGACAGAAAAACCTGTACAGGCAAAGACCAAAAGGATAATGAAAACCTGGAAAGCAGATACACCCCAACGCTTCTGGAGCTTTTGTATCCAGGTCTTCTTAACCTTATTATTTGTCCCTTGCTCCAAAGTATTATTCTACCCAGTCAGCAATGAATAAATTGGTATCTCTTGTACCCCCATTGTTTCTGTTGGAAGCGAAAACAAGCTTTTTACCATCATATGAAAACATCGGGAAAGAATCAAAAGTATTGTCAAAGGTGATTTGCTCTAAACCGGTACCATCAACATTTATCATAAAGAGATTGAACGGAAAACCTCTTTCAGACTGATGGTTAGACGAGAATATAATCTTCTCCCCAGATGGGTGGAAGAACGGTGCCCAATTGGCATTTCCTAAATCTGTTATTTTAGTCAGTTCAGATCCATCAACATTGCAAACGTATAATTCCATATTTGTCGGCTGTACCAAACCCTCTGCTAACAGTGATTTGTATGAATTGATATCCTCTTCTGTCTGAGGCCTTGATGCTCTGAAGATAAGCTTTGATCCATCAGGCGAAAAGAAGGCACCACCATCATAACCCAGTCCATCCGTAACCTGCTGGACATTAGAACCATCCAGATCACAAGTGAACAACTCAAGATCACCTGTACGCAAAGAAGTAAATACAATTTTATCTCCATTCGGACTTAATGTAGCTTCTGCATCATAGCCTGGTTCATCGGTAATTTGTTTGATTATGTTACCCTGCATATCTGCAATGAAGATGTCGAAGCTCTCATAAATCGGCCAAACATATTTTCCATCAGCTCTTCTTTCTGGAACGGGTGGGCAGTTTTCGCCACCAAGATGGGTAGATGCATAAATTATACTTGTGTCTCCAGGCATAAAATAGGAACATGTTGTTCTTCCTTTGCCTGTACTCAGCAATTGAGGCATTGATGTTGAGTCAGGTGTGTCATCTACATTGAGGTAATAGATTTGATCGCATTCAGTGCCCCACGCTGGATTATTAGCTTGAAAAACAAGTTTTGAATTATCAAAACTCCAGTATGCCTCTGCGTTATCGCCACCAAAAGTTAACTGTCGAATATTTTTTAAGTGTTTCTCCTCTGGGTATAATATCGAATTTTGCTCTACTTTTGCACCATGATCATGTGCTCCATGCTGGTGTGCGTGCTCTCCATGATGGTGACCGTTTTCACCATGATTGTGTTCAGACTTGCAAGCAAGTATTGATATTGCAAATAGTAAAAGTAGATACGTAAGTTTGTAAAGTCTCATTTCAGAAATAGTTTAATAAATAAGAAATGCAAATAAAAGGAATTAAGTTGTCATTTTGGGTGCTCTTGCTCATTGTTTGTAGTTGTAAAACTACAGTTCCAAATGTCACTCAAAGCGCTATGGATGTCCTCAAGGCGGATATCGTATATCTTTCATCAGAAGAGCTGGAAGGTCGTGAAACAGGAACTAAAGGGGAGAGACTTGCAGCAGAGTACATTAAGAAGAGATTTCAGGATATGGGATTGAATGGTATATTTAATTCTTCTGATCCTTATTATCAGTTTTTTGAAAAGACAATTAAGTCAAATCCGCACGGAGAAGCTCAACCTGACGATCCTAAAATTCAAGGTAGAAATGTAGGGGCATTTATTGATAATGGTTCAGCGCATACAATTATTATCGGTGCACATTACGACCACCTTGGATATGGTCCTGAAGGCTCATTGTATACCGGACCTCCGGCTATCCATTGCGGCGCGGATGATAATTCGAGTGGCGTTGCAGCCATGCTTGCATTGGCAAAAGACTTTTCCACACAAAAGATGAACTCCAACTTTTTATTCCTTGCTTTTTCCGGAGAAGAAAAGGGACTATGGGGATCAAACTTTTTTGTAGACAATAGCCCATTGGAGTTGGGAGACATCAATTATATGATCAATATGGATATGGTAGGAAGGTTAAATGAGGATCGCCAATTGGCCATCTATGGTACAGGTACCTCGCCAAGTTGGGACAAGGTATTGAAATCTGTAAAATCTCCCATATTCAAATTTAGCCTGAAAGAATCTGGCGTTGGGCCATCTGATCATACTTCGTTTTATCTAGTAGACATTCCTGTATTGCATTTTTTCACCGGACAACATGAAGATTACCACAGACCATCTGATACCCATGAAAAAATAAATTATGAGGGTCTTGGAGATATTGTCCAGTATATAACTTCCATTATTGTCAATTTGAATAATTCAGGTAAAATTGAATTCACCAAAACAAAAGATGAATCTGAGCAAGCGCCGAAATTTAAAGTAACATTGGGTGTCGTGCCAGATTATTTATATGATGGTGTAGGCATGCGTATTGATGGTGTTAGAGATGATCGTCCTGCTGCCAATGCAGGAATTCAAAAAGGCGACATAGTAATGAAGATGGGTGACCTTGAAATCGTGGATATGATGAGTTATATGAAAGCTTTGGGTGCATTTAATCCAGGCGAAACGGTTAAGGTCATTATCGAGCGTGAAGGCAAAAGGTTAGAAAAAGATGTAAGTTTTTAGGTTTCACCTATTTCATTTTTTCTCTGTAAGCTTTGGGCGAAACATGCATTTTACGTTTGAACAATCGACTGAAATAAGCGGGTTCGGTGTAACCCAATTCGTAGCTAATTTCTTTTAGACTCAAATCAGTAAATTTTAAAAGACGCGTCGCTTCCGTCATCAGTCTCTGATTGATGAGTTGCTTGGGCGTAATGCCTACCTTATCCTGCGTGACCGATAAGAGTTTTCGATTAGATATGCCTAACTTTTTATGATAGAATGGTAAGTCATGGTGGGCTTTATAATTGTCCTCAATAAGCAGTACAAGCCTTGATACAATGCCATCATTCGAATCAGATGTGTTGCGCATACTTTGCTCGTACGCTGTTCTAATTTTTTGTTTGATTCTGCTCAATATCGTCAGCAGTATAAGCTGCTCGATATCAGAAGAACTATTCGAGTTCAACTTTAGATGTTCATTATACAACTCGGTGAAATTTGCATCAAATAGCCTTACATCTGCTTTTGATAGAGACAATGCATTAGAGTTGGTGAGCATCTGCACCAGAGAATAGTCCTTAGAGTAAAATGTCAATTGTGGTGGCAATAAGTTTTCCTTGTATCGCAGCAAATATCCTTTAAGTTTTTCCCCTTTCTGAAAGTAATGAACTTGTCCTTGTCCGATTAGATAAATCGTGTTGGCTTCAAGTTGAAATATTTGGCCATCAATGAAATGTTGACCCTTACCTGATTTCAAAAAGATAATCTCCTGGAATGTATGTCGATGTGGGGGACCATCAGAAACTGTTCTATCTATAAAAGGTGTTAAGGGGCGTATGACAAGTAATGCGTCTTGCTGAATATCTGTAGATGGAATATGCTTTTGAGCTGTCATGTATTTTTGTGCAATACTTCTTGTACTTTTGTGTAAATATAAATCATATTCTAATTATAACTTTATGTCGCTTTGAAAAAGCGTTTTACATTACCCGTAGAAGTATAAAAACTTACATGATAGAAAAGAATAAATCGATTTTGGAGAGCATTCTGCCAGCATTAGAGCAGGATGGTATTATGAATATTATCAATGGCAAGTCAATGGGCGCCCAATCTGGTGATACATTTGACAATCATTCTCCAGTAGATAATAAATTTATCGCACGCGTTGCCAAATCTGATGCTTCGGATATTGACGTCGCTTCAAAAGCGGCTGCAAAAGCATTTACAAGCTGGAAAAACCTACCGCACAAGGAACGAAGAGATATACTTTACAGCATTGCTGATATAATTGAGG
>JABDJE010000229.1 GCA_013002625.1 Saprospiraceae bacterium
TGGTACTTACACTGGCATTGAATTACAGCGCGCGTTGGGAAATCACCTCTGCAGCCAGGAAAATTGCCCAGGATGTTGAAAATAAAGTCATCAGTCCTGAAGATATTGATGACACTTTGTTTGAAGAATATCTTAATACCCGTTACATGCCTGATCCGGAATTGCTGATTAGAACCAGCGGTGAAGAGCGTATCAGCAACTACCTCCTATGGCAAATAGCCTATACCGAGCTCTATTTCACACCTGTTTTCTGGCCTGACTTCCGGAAAGAGAATCTCTACGAGGCAATTATTGATTACCAGTCAAGAGAGCGACGTTTTGGGAAAATATCGGAACAAATCGTAAGCTAGACATATCAAAGCTTCCATAGTCTCGTTTTTTTATAGTCTATTAATTAAAGAATCGTTAAAGCATTGAGAAAGAAAGAATAAAGTGCTTACGTTTGCATTCCTTTATAAAGATTTTCGCGTACATGAGAATATTGTTTTACATTTTGCTGATTTTGTTTTGTGCTACCGGCGTTAGCTATGCGCAAAATGAAGATGTCAAAGGTACTTTTGACTATTCCGACAAACGCACTTTTAACATTGCGAAAATCACCATTGAAGGTGCTGAATCCAGAGATAGAAATGCAATCAAGTCCATAGCAGGTCTTCGTGAAGGAAAATCCATTACTATACCGGGAGATGATATTCCTAAAGCCATAAAGGCCTTATGGAAACTGCAACTTTTTGAAGATGTGCAAATCCTTCAGGAAAAAGTAGAGGCAGACCTAATCTATCTGAAAATTATTCTTGTTGAAAGGGCTACCTTATCCCGCTATAGTATTACAGGAGAGAACAAGAACAAACACCAGGACCTTACCGAGATCATAGATAAGATTATCAAAAAAGGCTCGATTGTAACAGAAGATATTAAAAGCCTTGCCAAGGTCAAGCTTGCAGAATACTATATCGACAAGGGTAATTACGATGCTAAAATTGAAATTGAAGAAGTAGAGGATAACGTAAAACCCAATTCCGTTCGATTGGTCTTTGATATAGACAAAGGCGATCGTGTAAAAATTGGCAACATCAATATCATTGGGAACCGTAGGTTTCCCGATTCCAAACTTCTTCGCAAACTCAAAAACACAAAAGTAAAAGGAACATTACTCAAGAAATCCAAATTCGTTCAAGAGACTTATAAAGAGGATAAGCGTGCTCTTATTGATTTTTACTTCACTTCAGGATACAGAGATGCGACGATATTGAGAGACTCTGTATGGAGAGACTATAATGGCGATCTACAGATTGTTATTGAAATAACAGAAGGTGATCAATATTACTTTAGAAATATATCCTGGAAAGGCAACTCTAAATACACGGACGAGCAACTAAGCAATGTCCTGGGAATCAATAAAGGAGATATCTATAATCCAGAGCTTTTAGAAAAGCGCCTTTCATTCAGTATCGATGGTAGAGATGTTTCCTCGCTATATCTTGATGATGGATATCTGTTTTTCAGTATCGACCCTGTCGAAACAGCTATCGTAGGGGATTCCATTGACATGGAAATGCAAATCTATGAAGGTGCACAAGCCACAATTGATAAAGTTGAAATTGAAGGGAATGACCGTACACATGAGCATGTAATCAGACGAGAACTGAGAACCAAACCTGGGAGTAAGTTTAGTCGTACCAATATAATGCGATCTCAAAGGTCGATCATGAATCTTGGGTATTTCAACCCGGAGACAATGAATATTGAGACACCGATCAATCAACAGAATGGAACAGTGGACATCATATACCAATTGGAAGAAAGACCTTCAGATCAATTGGAGCTTTCTGCAGGTTATGGAGGAGGAACAAGTGGTCTGATCGGTACGTTGGGTGTGACCTTTAACAACTTCTCAATTGCAAATATCAAGGACAGATCTACATGGAGTCCATTGCCGCAAGGGGATGGCCAGAAACTATCGTTGAGAGCACAATCAAACAGCCGATTCTTTAGATCTTATAATTTCTCTTTCACAGAGCCTTGGTTGGGCGGTAAGCGGCCAACTTCATTCACGGTGGGTGCAGTACATTCTGCTTTTGATAGAGAATTTTTTGGACAAGGATCATTAAATATCACAAGAGGTTTCGTGGGTATCGGATCACAATTAAAATGGCCGGATGACTTTTTCGCCATCAATTCAACCTTGACACTGGAGACCATTAAATTAAAGGATTACGATTTCGGTCAATTCTTTGTTGAATTGGATGATGGTCGATTGATCAATATCGACAACGGAAACTTTAAAAACTTCAGTATAAATCAGACCTTCTCGCGAAGCTCGGTAGCGGACCCGATTTTCCCACGTAGAGGATCTCGTGTGTCCTTATCTATTCAGTTTACACCTCCATATTCTTTATTCAGAGAGGATAATTACTGGTTATTGGATGAGAGTGAGAAAGGGATGTTGATAGATGCAGCCAATCGAGAAAGAGGGCCAGGTAATCCCCTTTCACCTACAGAGGAAGATAATCTTATTCTTACCGAAGAAAATGCAAGAAAATTCGAATGGCTTGAATACCACAAATGGCGCTTTAATGCTGAATGGTATTATAATATATTCGATAAGTTGGTTATCATGACCAATATTAAATTGGGATTCCTAGGGGCGTATAATGGTGATATAGGAATTGCACCATTTGAGAGATTTGAAGTGGGTGGAGATGGACTGTCTAATCAAAATGTCGGTATAACAGGTAAGGACATCATTTCCCTCAGAGGATATGGTGTACAGGATAACAATGTCGATGACAGAGGAAGCTCTATAAACGCCAGAGGAGGGGGTGCTGTATTCGATAAGTTTACAATGGAATTGAGATACCCATTATCTCTAAATCCAAACTCATCCATTTATGTCCATGGATTTATCCAGGGGGGTAATGCATGGGAGAATTTCAAGGAGTTCAACCCATTTGAATTGAACAGGTCCGCAGGATTTGGTGTAAGGGTCTTCCTACCAATGTTCGGACTTCTAGGATTTGACTACGGATGGGGATTTGACAGGCCAGGCGGTGGAACACAGTTCAATATCGTGTTGGGCTTTGAGCCAGAGTAATTTGTCAATTACGAATGCCAAAAACCTACCAATTTTTCACCTGATACGGATATCTTTTTTCGTAATGCACTTCAATTAAAGCCTGCATTTTATCCCTTAGAACATCAATATTCTCTTTGTTAATTGCAGATACAAAGACATTGTCATGTTCGTAGTTGTTCTTCATGTTCTTTTTGATGTCTTCCAGAATCTCATCTTTTACTTCTTGCTCCAATAATTCATCAAAATACCGATCGCGGTACAAATCCAGTTTATTGAATACCATCAAGGTCGGTTTATCCAAACAGTCTAAATCTGCGAGCGTCTGATTGACTGTTTTTATATGGTCTTCAAACTGGGGATGCGCCAAATCAACAACATGCAACAGGATATCACTTTCGCGTACTTCATCCAATGTAGATTTAAAACTTTCGATCAGGTGATGGGGCAGCTTGCGAATGAATCCAACGGTGTCAGATAACAAGAATGGCATCCTGCCAAACACCACCTTTCTCACTGTGGTGTCCAATGTGGCAAATAACTTATTCTCTGCAAACACCTCAGACTTACTTAACAAGTTCATCAAGGTGGACTTCCCGACATTGGTATATCCTACGAGCGAGACGCGGATCAGCTGCCCTCTGTTTTTACGCTGGGTTTGATTTTGTCGGTCAATTTTTTCCAGTTTGGATTTCAGCAATGCAATCTTATCCCGCACAATACGTCTATCGGTTTCAATCTCTTGCTCACCGGGTCCACGCATACCGATTCCCCCACGTTGTCTTTCAAGGTGCGTCCATAGTCCTCTCAGTCTTGGTAGCATGTATTGCATCTGGGCTAATTCAACCTGTGTTTTCGCTTGTGCAGTTTGCGCCCTGTTGGCGAATATGTCAAGAATCAAGGTACTCCTATCAATGATTTTCCGCTTGAGTTGTTCCTCAAGAATATTGGTTTGCTTGCCTGTTAAATCATCATCAAAAATGACCAGGTCGATATCATGATCTTCGATATATTGCTCGATTTCCTCCAGCTTACCTTTACCAACAAATGTCCTTACGTCGGGGTGCTTTAATTTTTGAACAAAGGTCTTGACTGTTTTTGCCCCAGCTGTTTCTGCCAGAAACTTCAACTCAGCAAGGTATTCATCAACCTCTGCAGCTGTTTGATCTTTGGTGACCAAACCTATCAATATGGCATTTTCAACTTTCTTGGCAATGCCCTTTTTCTTCTGTTTACCTATTTGCCACTGATCACTCATACATTATTTATTTTTTAGCCAATGCCGTGGATTTTGACTTTTGGATCCCTTCCAGATTTGAAAATAGACCTGAAAAACACCGTCCGTACTTGCGCAAATCCCTATGACTTGTCCTGCTTTAACGCTGTCACCCCTTTGAACGTTCCCAATTTTAACATTTGAATAGGTAGAAATATAGCTTGGACTATGTTTTACAACGATACTCTGGGTGCCATCATTTGCATCGATCAACTTAGTTACAATTCCGCCATGGACACACGTGATTAGATTGTTATCTGAGGAGGCAAAGTCTATCCCCTGATTAATAAAAGTGGATGAACGCCCCTTATGTTCATTTTCGCCGTATTGATATTTTATTGTAGAATTGGCGAGTGGCCATTTAATAAACCCTTGCTTGTTTTCAAATTCTTCGTCTGTCAACACAGAATCAGATTGCTTCAGAGCGGAGTTAACGGCCGATGATAATTCTGAATTAAGACGATTGCGTTGCTGGATAAAAGGCGGAATACGAGGCGCATCTGAAGATGCTGTTGTTGTTTGCTCTTTTTTAGCATTGATACGATTCAGGTTTTCTTCATATACCTTGCTAATCATTTGCAGTTGGGATGCAATCCAACTGCTGTCTTGAGTTGTAACGCTCTCCGATGAATCTTTTTGTGCGGCTGCTCTTGACTCAATATAGCGACTTAGTTTGGAGTTGATATATTTTTCATACGCCGCATTATTGTATTCTGCAATTGAATTGACCTCTTTCCTTTTAGTCGTATCGATTTCCATTTTCAAGGCCATCAGGATGGCGTCCATTTCAGCGGACTCAATTGAAAGGGTGTCGTTCTGAGCTTGTGCTTTTGCAAGCGTCACCAAATGCGCATCCAGGGTTTCATTTATAGAGGTATAGGCCTTACTCAGATCTTGGGTATCTGATGTGGCAGTGGCAAGGTCAACAAAGCCTTGGATTGTTTTATCCAGACCCATATTGTCTATTGAGTCATTTTGTGCTTTAAGCACCGGACTAAACCCCAGGCTAAGGAAAACTAAGCTGAGAAAGGCGTGTATAGTGACTCGGAATTTCAAATCTTATGCTTTTGGCAACGTCTATTTCGATATTGGAAAATTCAAGTCTTAAAGTTAGAGATTCCTGCTCACTTAATTGAAGCTTATAGAATCGAAAGAAGGGGACTTCAATAGAATCTGCCAATAACTGATAATTACCATAGTTCCATTCACAGCTGAAATCGTTTTCATTTTCGAAATAACCTCCAGTCAGCAGACCAGATGCAACATCATATTCCAGGGTGCTTTCAACACCGAAGGTGTCCATTTTTATCTGGATCTTAGACTTCAGATTTTTAACAGTAATGTTGTCAGGATCCAATTTGGGTGGGAATCCTGCCAGTACATCCTGAAGATATCGAAAATCAACTTCAGAATCTGATTGAGTGAGCTCTTCCATCGAGGCTTTATAATATGACTTTTCCAAACGCAAAATGGCGTATACAGAATCTGCGGTTACCAATGCACGCCCACCTTCAACGCTCAGCTTTTTGAAAGCCATCCATATCAGACTATCTCTATTAATCCGAACATACATATTTATCTTTTGGTTGCTCACGCCGTCATCGATCAACACTTTGGCTTTACCGCTCATCCATTGGTAATCAGGTGTCGAGGTTGATTTTAAAATGATGGACTGCACATCGGTACCCGAGAGACTTCTAGCAAGTTTTTTCTTTGAGGAACAGGATGGCAGGAAAGAGATAAACAACAATAACAGTAGAATACCAACAAAGGAAGGACAGGATATTTTTTTTGAAATATTTGCCATCGTATTAGACACCCATTTTCTTATTGATACGGCTTGATTGAGCCCCTCTGTCGATTGCCAATTGCCAAAAATCATTGGCCATTTTATTTTCGCCGATGAATTTGTAAATATCACCAAGCATTTCAATATAAATCGCTTGCGATATTGATCCAATCTCTATATGCTCTACAAGAGATTTCAATTTGGTAGCCTGAGTTGACGCCTTGTTGACCCAGTTGTTTAATATAAGAAGAGGCACTCTAAACCGTTGACTGTTGGCACCAATAAAATTTGCTTCTTCCAGATATTCTTTCGCTTCATCAATTTGGTTGAGTTTCATCAAACTCATAACCCTAAGGATATAGGCATTTAATTCATTAGGAAATAAATCCACAGCATTAAAACTGACCTCTTCAAGTTTCACATAGTTTTCTGTTTCCCATAAGCTGAGCATCCATTGATCCCAGAGAATGAATTGTCTGTCATTCAGATTTATGGATTCGGCGTAGGCTTTTTCGGCTTCGATGAACTGACCGCTGTAGAATAAAATGTCTCCCTGGACGGCATATACTTTTGCTTCCTGCGGATACACATCAACCAGTGCAGTACTAATTTCAATCAATGAATTATTAGAAGCGCTGTTGGTTGACATTCGGGCAATATAAGGCATAAGTTCCCTGATCTTATTGTCCAGTGGAATGTTAGGGTTTTTCATCACCGGCATCAATGAGCTCAAATAATCACCGGCATCATCAGGGCCGGTACTTTTTCTAACAATGGCCATAGATGCTGCCGGATTGGTTGGATCAATTTCAAGCACACGTTTATATATCTCCTGTGCACGATCGTTTTGACCAATGTCACTGAGATAACCTGCAAGGTTATTTAAGTATCGTGTGTTTTGAGGCTTGGATTCTGATAAAGCCTCCAACACCTTCAGGGCATTGGCTTCCTCATTTGCAGCCAAGTAAATATCAAACAGTCTTTTTGATGTTTCTTCATCGATACCATATTCACTTTGCCATGCGATCAAGGTATTGGCTGCGGCATTCCAATTGCCGAGGTTAAGATGGTTCAATGCAAGTCTCAGGTGGTTGGATTTATTTTTCGAATCTAATTCAACCAGTCGACTGTAAGCAATTACTGCATCAGGGTAGAGTGCGGCATCTTCATATATCTGAGCGGCAAATAACCAATACCAGGGATTTGAATCTTCAAGTTGGATGGCTTTTTTAATATATTTTTCCGCTTGCTCCAAATCATCCTTACTTACATAGGCTTTTGCCAATTCAAAATAAACGGCATGTTGGCTTTTATCCCGCTTCAGAATGGATTTTAGAATCTCGATTTGAGCTTCGTGATTGCCTTTCTGTTTTTCCAATTCCGCATCAATAAATAAGGATTGTAATTCAATATCTGATTCAGAATAGATCCCTGCCTGATTATAAAGTAGGGTAGCGGGGCATAACAATAGTATGAGGAAAAGTAATCTCATTTTAAAATATATAAATCTATTCTTCGACGACAGTGATTTTTAAAGTGTTGGTGCGATACCTTTTATGTAACGGCATCGATGCTGTATTTATAACAACGTCACCTTCCTTTAACATATTTTTTTCCTTTAAAATTTCAATCAAGTCCTCAATTGTTTCATCTGTTGAGGTGAACTTATCATAATAATAGGCTCGGACACCCCAAATCAGATTCATGGTCCCTAACATGGGACGTACAGATGAGAATATGTAAATATTGCATTTCGTTCGGTAACTGGATACCTTGAATGCTGTATACCCCGATACTGTAACACCTAGAATGGCCTGGGCATTAACGTCTTCTGCAATTTTAGCGGCATGGATACAAATCGTATCCGAATAGTAGGTGTCTGAATCCTTACTGGGTTTTGGCCGCTTGCCAAGCAATTCATAATTTTTTTCAGCCTCCTCTATTATTTTATTCATGGCCTGGACCACAAGGACCGGGTGATCTCCAACGGATGTTTCGCCACTGAGCATAACCGCATCTGCGCCATCGAGAACTGCATTGGCTACATCGGTTATTTCTGCACGCGTCGGACTTGGATTGGTAATCATACTTTCCATCATTTGCGTAGCCACAATGACGGGTTTAGATTTTTGAAGGCAACGGCGAATAATATCTTTTTGTATACCCGGTAACCGCTCCATAGGAACTTCAACACCCAAATCCCCTCGTGCTACCATAACGGCATCTGTCGCCTTAATAATGGATTTAATATTTTGAACGGCTTCAGGCTTTTCAATTTTGGCTATAACTTTGGCGTAATGGGCGCTATCGCTGATTAATTGTTTGAGATAGATAATATCTTCAGCCTTCCTCACAAATGATAATGCAATCCAGTTGACGGGTTGAGTCAGAATAAACTCCAGATCCTTTTTATCCTTTTCGGTAAGGGAAGGCAATGATACAACAGTGTCAGGAAGGTTTACACCCTTATTGGATGAAATACTTTTACCGTGCAATACCTTAAGCTTTACCTTATCCTTTTTATTGGTTTCTATTACTTCAAGGACAAGTTTGCCATCGTCAACAAGGACTTTTTCGCCTTTATTCACATCACTTGCAAAGCTGGCATAACTCATATAAATGGCTTCGCGTGTCCCTTTACAAGGTGTATTTGTAAAGGTGAGCACATCACCTCTTAATAGCTCGAGCGTCTCGCCAGCGATTTCTCCAATCCTGATTTTCGGGCCCTGGAGGTCTGCAAGTATTCCAATTGGAACATCAAATCTTTCGGAAAGCTCGGTTATTTTCTGGATTGTATCCAGGTGATCTTCATGGCTTCCATGCGAAAAATTTAATCTGAATACATCAACACCAGCTTTCACAAGTGCCAATAAATTACTGCTGTTTCGACTCGCAGGTCCAACAGTAGCAACTATTTTAGTCTTTTGTACGTCGTTTATATGTAGTCTTCCCACAACTTATTTCTTAGTGTT
Source organism: Saprospiraceae bacterium (assembly GCA_013002625.1). Lineage (GTDB taxonomy): Bacteria > Bacteroidota > Bacteroidia > Chitinophagales > Saprospiraceae > RFSX01. Next base: position 9,111 of record JABDJE010000229.1, read on the forward strand.
AAAATTACAATTTCTAAACATTAACTCTTGCAATTGTAAGATACTTAGTTTATATAAAGCCATTATTAATTATTTTTTGCAAATAAATACTTTGATGGTACGCCACAAAACGTTTAATTTGCGGCTCAAAATCTAAAAATTCGTATTATGTCAAACATCGCAGACAAAGTAAAACAAATCATCGTAGACAAACTAGGTGTCGATGAAGCAGAAATCACTAATGAAGCAAGTTTTACAAATGATCTTGGTGCTGATTAACTAGATACAGTTGAATTAATTATGGAATTCGAAAAGGAATTCGATGTAGCTATTCCAGACGAGGAAGCTGAAAAAATTCAAACTGTAGGAGAGGCTATCAACTATCTTACTAGCAATACCAACAGTTAAGAGACAATCTATACTAAAAGAATCCACAAGTAATCAAAAGACCTTGTGGATTTTTTTATCTTGATCACTCTATTTCAAACTACTTAACCATGAAACGAGTTGTCGTAACAGGTCTTGGTGCATTAACACCACTGGGACCTACCGCCCCGGAATATATGAATGCATTAATAGATGGTGTCAGCGGCGCTGTACCCATCACCAGATTTGATGCTTCATTATTTAAAACTCGATTTGCGGCGGAAGTAAAAGGGTATAATCCTGAAGAAACTTTTCACCGAAGAGAATTAAGACGACTGGATAGGTTTTCTCAATTTGCATTGGTGGTCTCAGAAGAAGCCATGAACGACAGTGGAATCGATATTGAAAAAATCGATCTCAGACGTGCTGGTGTAATTTGGGGAAGTGGTATTGGTGGATTTGAAACGATTGAACATGATATGGAGGAAGCCGCCTTGCATACTGGCCCTCCAAGATATAGTCCTTTTCTTATCCCTAAACTGATTGCAGATATTGCACCTGGACATATTTCTATGAAGTATGGATTCAGAGGCGTCAATTATGCCACCGTTTCAGCGTGTGCTTCATCGAGCCATGCTATTTCAAATGCATTCGATTACATCAGATTAGGAAGAGGTGATATTGTCATCACCGGAGGCTCTGAAGCAGCCATAACAAAAGCTGGCATTGGAGGATTTTCTTCAATGAAGGCTTTGTCGGAGCGCAATGATGACCCTGCTTCTGCAAGTAGACCCTTTGACAAAGAAAGAGATGGATTTGTTTTAGGCGAAGGAGCTGGATGCCTTATTTTAGAGGAATATGAGCATGCCAAAGCAAGAGGTGCTAAAATATATGGTGAGGTTATCGGAAGTGGTGCCACTGCAGATGCACATCATATGACGGCCCCACATCCAGAGGGTTTGGGTGCCATGGAAGTTATGCAAATGGCCATCAGAGATGCAGGTATTAATCCAAGTGAGGTGGACTATATCAATGTGCACGGCACATCAACACCACTCGGTGATATTGCTGAAACAAAAGCGATTCAACGTGTTTTTGGCGATCATATTTATAAGTTGAACATCAGTTCGACAAAATCAATGACGGGACATTTATTAGGCGCTGCTGGGGCGATCGAAGCAATTGCTTGTCTTACAGCTATTAATAAGTCTGTTATCCCACCAACTATTAATCACAGTACGCCAGACCCGGAATTGGACGAAAAGATTAACTTTACATTTAATACTGCTCAGCAAAGAGAGGTTAACATTGCCTTGAGCAACACATTCGGATTCGGAGGTCATAATTCAACGGTTATATTTAAAAAAGTATAACAATAGAATACATGTGATCAGAAAATTCTACAATTACTACATTTCTGGGGAGAAAGACCTTGCGCGTAAACTCAAGTCGATATTGGGATTCGTACCCAATAATATGCGCCTATTCAAACTGGCTTTTTTCCATAAATCCATGAATAATGGTGACAGCAAATTCAAATCTTACAATAATGAAAGGCTTGAATATCTAGGCGATGCTGTATTGTCAACCATAGTAGCTGAGTATCTTTACAAGAAATATCCTGGACGTAATGAAGGATTCCTAACCAAAATGAGATCCAAAATTGTAAAGCGTAAAACGCTCAATAAGGTGGCTGAAAGAATGGGAATCGATATGATCCTTTCAAAATACAGTCAGGGTAAAATGAGTTATTCGATGCTCGGTAATGCCTTTGAAGCCATGGTTGGGGCTTTGTACATTGAATATGGTTATGACAAAACCCGTGACTACCTCATATCCCGAATTTTGATGCGATATCTCGATATTCATGACCTGGAAAAATCAGATGACAACTACAAAAGCCAACTTTTGGAGTGGGGGCAAAAGGAGGGGCGCGCTATTTCATATAAACTGATGGGCAAATTTAAACACGATAAAAGGGACAGGTTCCGTATCGGGGTTTTTCTGGATGGTGAGGAAATATCTACTGCAGAAGATTATAATAAGAAATCCGCTGAACAAATTGCATCTTCAGTTGCTTTAAAGACATTGAATATTCGTACAGATAAATAAATGGACTCTTTAACGCAAATAGTGCTTGGTGCAGCTGTAGGTGAAGTTGTACTGGGTAAAAAGGTTGGCAACAGAGCAATGTTGTGGGGTGCCGTCGGAGGCACAATTCCAGACCTGGATATTATATTGGGGCCTTTTATTTCAGAAGTGGATGCCTTGGCCATTCATCGTGGATTATCACATTCAATCCTTTTTGCTATTCTTGGTGCATATATCTTTGGTTGGCTTGTCGATCATTTTTATAAGAGCCCCTACTATAGGTGGATTGCCGTTACAGCCTGGTCATTGTTCTTTGGATCAATTGCAATTGGCATTGTTACAGTCGGCATACAGAATGATAATTACTGGCCTCCTGTTATTGCTGCATCATTGTTACTGGGCTTTGTGATTAAATGGCTTCAACGCAGATACAGCGATGGTTCGGCAAGACTCACACAGGCAAGTTATCGGGATTGGCGCATCTTGTTTTTCTGGGCCCTATTGACCCACCCCTTACTGGATTGCTTTACCATGTATGGTACACAATTGTTTGCCCCATTTTCTGATTATCGCGTAGCTTTCAGCACAATTTCTGTAGCAGATCCAGCTTATACAGCACCTTTTCTTATTTGCTTGATAATCGCATCGTTCTTCAGACGAGGTACTCGAGCGCGCCGCCAATTGAACTGGGCAGGGATCATTATAAGCTCGCTATATCTATGCTTCACTGTGTTTAATAAAATTCATATTAACAATGTCTTTGAACGTCAATTGGCTGAACAGGAAATTCAGTATGATCGATGCATAACGGGTCCTTCTATATTGAATAATATCCTTTGGAGTGCCACGATTGAAAATGATTCAGTCTACTATCAGGGGCAATATTCCATGTTTGACTCTTCGCCTATTAAATTCAACCCAATCGCCAAAAATCATGATATCTTGGATGGCAATCAGGACGATCGGACCATTCGTATATTAAAATGGTTTAGTAAAGATTTTTACAATATCATTATAAGAAAAGATGGCCGTTTGCAGTTTAATGATTTGAGGTACGGTACATTTCGAGGGAAAGGAGGAGGAGAAAATGACTACATTTTTCGATTTATAATTGAAAAACAAGAAGATAACTCCTATGAAATGCAGGCATCCGATGGTGGTCCGGCACCTGGAGAAGAAAAGGAAATGATGACCTCTCTTTGGAATAGGATAAAAGGAAATTGATGATCAATAGGTTAATACTTGCATTGAATTGTATCATGTGCTTGATACCATGTATTCAAGCGCAGGAAATTTGTGATACAAAGATGTCAGGTATGACCTTGGTTGCACCACCTTCCCCCTTTAGTCAAAATCCAATGATGCCGCTGCTGGATATTAATGCACAATGGGTAGCAGTTGTCCCCTATGCCTTTACACCCAATAATGAAGCGAAAGTATATTTTGGCAATAATCACCAATGGTGGGGCGAAACCCCGGAAGGTGTCGAAGAGACCCTTAGCTTGGCAAAGGACAAGGGTATGAATGTGATGCTCAAGCCTCAGGTATGGATGCATGGAAGTTGGGTAGGTGATATGTCATTTGATAAAGAACGCGATTGGATGACCTGGGAGAAAGACTACAAAGATTATATATTAACTTTTGCCCGTATTGCAGAGAAATACAATGTCGAATTATTCTGTATTGGAACGGAATATAAAAAAGCAGCTGTCAAGCGTGAATCATATTGGAGAGGCCTCATCGAAGAGGTAAAAAATATATATTCTGGTAAATTGACTTACAGCGCAAATTGGGATGAATATGAAGATATGCCATTCTGGGATGCCCTGGACTACATTGGAATCAGTGCATATTTCCCTTTGTCGGAGAGTGATGATCCAACAAAAAAGGAACTTAAAAAGGCTTGGGGACCCATAAAGAAAAAAATAGCAAAGCTGAGCAGTCACCACAACCGCCCGGTTGTTTTCACGGAATATGGATATTTATCTGTTGATGGCTGTGCTGGAAAAACCTGGATTCTGGAGAAAAAAAGAAACCAGCTTAAAACCAACCAAAAATTGCAGAGCACTGCCCTTGAAGCATTGTTTGAAACCTTTGTCAATGAGGAATTCTGGTCGGGATGTTTTTATTGGAAATGGTATCCCTTTGGTTATGGACGAGAATCAAGACGTCTAAATGATTACACACCTCAGGGCAAAATGGCGGAAAAAACAATCAGGCAATGGTATTCAAAGTTTTAATTCCCTTTCTTATCTGCTACATTCGTTAGACACCTCATCCATATAAATTTAAAGTTCCTGCTTCATTTAATTATATTAAAGGGAAGAACCAATTTATCTCAAAATGAGAACCGCCGTAATATTATCAATCCTAGTGTCTATCCTGTGCACGTCTTGCAATAGAGATATTGATCGCGCAGAGCTTGTAAATAAGATTCAAAATTGCTCTAAATTGGCGACAACGGAATTTGTTGTGTCAAAATTAATTTTCGCCAAAAAGGAAAAGAAAATATTATTTATTAATGCTGGTGAAGCAGACTTTGCCGCAAGAACTTACGCTACAATAAAAGCCGGAATTGATCTAAATAAATTAAATTTTAAAGACATTCTGATTGAAGGGGACAGAATTGAATTGGAATTACCGCCGGTAGAAATTTTGTATTTCTCCTATCCACCTTCTGACTATGATATCATTACGGCTTACAGTTCTAATTCTTTACTAACCAAGATGACGGTTGAAGATGAAGATAAATTGTTCAGGCAAGCGGAACTGGAGATCAGAGAGGCCACAAAATACATGAATCATGAGCAAATGGTCCAGACAAAAACCAGAAGTGTGTTGAAAGGATTTTTAAGAAATCTGGGCTTTCAGGAAATCTACATCAATTTCAGGCCACAGCTTATGAGTGTGGATTCAAAACCAGCAATATGACACAGAAGCAGAAGAAAGTCATTAAGATTGTCATAATACTGACCTTGATTGCTGGAAGCATTTATGCATTGACACGCGTGTCAGATAGCGTAAAGTCTATGCTTAATAAATTGAATCCCTTCAAAACGGAGACGACTGTTGATCAGACCGGCATAGCCATAGAAGCGCTTAATGAAATAGGTGAAATCGTAACCGCTCAATATTATGGGGAGACATATTGTTCTGACGGCAAAAAACCCCATAAAGAGGAAATCGTATATCTAGGCAGAGGCGTCGTTACTTCAGGAATAAACCTGAAATCCATTGAACACAGTCATTTTGAATTTAATAATACAACAAGGACAATCAGATTGGATAGCGTCAGCATTGAGATCTTAGATTCCATAATAAATCCTTGGTTCATTCCTGGAAAACTGGAGGGATTTCAATTGTTCCGTTCCGGCAAAAAGTATGAAAAATTTAAAATTATTCAGGACGTCAAGATGGCGTGTATTTCAAATCTGAAATCTGATGCCATGAGAATGGATATAAAACTCCATGCTTTAAAAAATGCAGAAGAAACCCTGGGCCATCTTGTTAGCCTCATTACAAAAGATAAATACAAACATGTCGTTTTATCACACCAGAGTTATTTCGATTTGAAGTACGGAGCATTAAATACAGATGGTGTGGTTGACGAATTCGAATTTGGAGGCTTGATAGATTTCCTTGAGTACTGGAGCAGTGAATTTGATCAATACAGGTATACAACAATGGATGAACAGTTATCATCATTGAAGGCCTTTTGTAGTAAGATTGATAAACTTGATTATGTAATTGATACCAATTCGGAGCCTGTAATTGCACGTCAGGAAAAGGCAAGAATAGACGCCCTGATTAAGCAAATCATGGGTGCTAAATACATTGGCTCGCATGCTGCCAATCCAGTTGATACCATCAAATCAAAATCCAATATTCAGAAAAAGCCAAAAGAGAATAAAGTATACGGGATTGATATTTCAAAATTTCAAAGCAATGAAATTGAAGACATTGACTTAGGAAATGTAAATTTTGGTTTTATCATTTGTAAGGCCACTGAAGGCGTGACATATACAGATTCCATGTTTAATGAAAACTGGAAAGCCTTGTCTTCCGAAGAGCTTGTCCGTGGCGCCTATCACTTCTATAGAACTCAGGACAGACCTAAAAAACAGGTGGATCACTATTTAAAAACGATCGGTGCATTGAATGACAAAGACTTTCCTCCAATAATTGATTTTGAGGAAAAGAGTATCGATGGCACTGTTAATAAGATTAAGGTTCAAAAGGATCTTTTGAAATGCTTTGAGTTGTTAGAGAATAAATCTAGACGGACACCGATCCTGTACACCGATTTAAATATCGCAAATACCTATCTCACCGACGCGAAATGGGCCGATTATCCTATTTGGATTGCTGTATACAGAAATACGGAAGCACCTGAACTTCCCAAAGTCTGGCAAGGTCAGAATTGGACTTTATGGCAAAAGTCAGATAGCTATTCCATGGATAATATCAAGAATGATCTTGATGTTTTTAATGGTGATTTCGAACAATTAAAGGCCTTTGTACAGTCTACCCACAAATAGCTTCTCCTCTGTCAATAAGAGGGTAGAGTTTTTTCTAAAAAAATGAAGTATTAATCGAACAAGTATTCTTTTCGTGTAGTCTTATAGATAGATATGAGAAAAAAGAAAATGAAGAAATTGATGAAGACACCATTGGTAAATGCTACCAAACATGGTATACTACGCAAGTTGTCCTCATTGAGAAGAATGCAGAAATTAAATGAAGCAAGAAGCTTCTTATCATCGACCAGAAAATTGAAATACTATGATATTTAGAAACGTACCTATTAAGATTGTAACAGCAGGTCCTAAGTGGACTAGTATAATGTATCCTGAATCTTCAGCAAGATCAAGGATAAGGACAAGCAGGTTGATGGAAGACGCCAAAAGCGGAAAGGTTAAAGTCCTGAATCCAGAACTGTTACCTGTGGTTGAGATGGAACATTAAATAATTTAAAACTTAGAAATGAATAATATAGATATAGAAAAAGAACACTTGATTAAATTAGCCGGTAAGATGAACAAACTCTTATCCTCGTATGCAGTGTATGCTCAGAATGTGAGAACCTTCCACTGGAATATCGAAGGTCAGAACTTCTTTCAATTGCATGAAGTCTTTGAAGAGTTATACATCGATGCCAGAGAAAGAATCGATGACATTGCCGAAAGAATACTCACCTTGGGATTCAAGCCCATGTCCAAATTGACAGATTACCTCGAATACTCCGAAATTAAGGAGGTCAATTATAATATGGAGGATAGAGAGATGATGCAAAGTCTCGTTGAGATGCATAGAGAATTGATCAACCATATTCGAGAGACTATAAAAGAAGCCTCAGATAAAATGGATGAGGGGACAGTAGATCTGTTATCGGATATGATTTCCACAATAGAGAAAAGAACATGGATGCTCAACGCGTGGCTAAGTTCACAAAAAGTTGCATCCTTAAACTAATAAAGTTAAAAAGCACAGCTCGAAGCTGTGCTTTTTTTTATAGCTACCCCAAATAGTTTACTTTTTCTCGGACTACACTCTCCTCGAAGATTAATTCAATATCATAAAGTCTTAAAATAAACCTAAGCGGAGGAATAATTCTGGGTATACATGATTATTTAGCATATAAAGATAATAGTAAAGGGTAGCAATCTTTTCACTATTGGTTTTTAGCTAGTTGAATTCTTTAACGATTTTAATTTAGTCGGTATGGCGGGCTGACTTATGTCAGCAGTTATAGTTGATGAATTGCTATTGTTAAATTAAAGCCAACTTGAAGTTAACATATTCGCAATATGAGAAAGATATATTTAAATGTTTATAAGAATTTGGATTTATTTTTTTAAATTTAATTACTTAGAAATAAGAAAAAACAAAATAAAACACGCTAAAACCAACTTGAAACATAATAATGTATTATTCTAAACTTATTTAAAAAAACTTTATTTACGAGCTTCTTATTAATATTCAGAATATCTCAGAATTGACTTTTGGGTTGGTTTAACTAACGTATCGCAAGTGCATGAATAATGTAGTTGCTCTGTTTATTAACTAACTAAACCCTTAAGTATCATGAAAAAATTTTTCACTAATCTGCTAGTGCGGTCTTCTTATATAGGCTGTGCTTTCTTATTTTTCCTACTCTTTTCTTTTAGTCCTCAATCTGTAAATGCCCATGGCGTTCAAACCGCCTGGTGCTGGGCGCCTGATGGAGAACATATTAGGATCTACATTGAACATTGGCATGGCGATAGTCAGAATGTCGATTGTGGTGCAGGAGCTACCATTAACGTCGCTGTTGCTATAAATGGGCAAGCACCAGCTACATACAACAACATTGCATTTCAATATAATCAAATCAATACTACTGTAGGTAACTTGCCACACGATTCAAGACTACCCATTCAAATTGTGAGTACTTGTTCAGGTCAAGCAAATACATATAATGATTGGGGTGTTTGGGATTTTCCACTACCAGATGGATTATGTCCAAGTGGTGGCACCATACAGGTTACCGTACTATCAGCTAATGATTGTGTATTTGAAGAGGCATGCTCTGAATTGTACCCTGCTTCCACTGATACTGTAATTGTACCAGCTGACTGTCCCTGTGGACCAGGTCTTCCTGGAACAGATAATGATGGAGATGGTTGGATTGACGAATGTGATTGTGATGACAATGATCCGAATGTGAATCCTGCAATGAGTGAAGTTTGTGGTAATGGTATTGATGACGATTGTGATGGTGTTGTAGATACTGATGACGATGATGGAGATGGGATTGGCGCTTGTCAGGGTGATTGCGATGATAATAATTCAAACGTATATCCAGGGGCACCAGAAATTTGCGATGCTCTTGACAATGATTGTGATGGTGTGATTCCTGCTAATGAGGTAGATAATGACAATGATGGTTTTGCATGTGATGATTGTGATGATAATAATCCGAATGTATATCCAGGAGCACCAGAAACCTGTGATGGCCTGGACAACGATTGTGATGGCCAAGTAGATAATGTAGGAGATGGAGATGGAGACGGTGTTAATTTTTGCAATGACTGTGACGACACTGATCCAACTGTGTACCCAGGGGCACCGGAATTATGTGATGGCCTAGACAATGATTGTGATGGAACCGATCCTACTAATGAACTTGATGACAATGATGGAGACGGCTATGCTGGATGTCAAGAATGTGATGATAATGATCCAAATGTTTATCCTGGAGCTACTGAAGTATGCAACGGGATAGATGATAACTGTGATGGTAATATTGATGAGGGTTTTGTAGATGTTGATGGAGATGGATTTAGTGCTCCTGGCGCATGTTCTGGCTCTCAAGATGACTGTGACGACAATGATCCAACTGTTTATCCAGGTGCTCCAGAATTATGTGACGGTAAGGATAATGATTGTGATGGCATAGTGGAAACTTCTACTTCCTATGGTATTCAAAATACAGATCTTATTAATCAAACAAACGATTGTGGAAATGGATTTATTTATGGTGGTTATGGAGCAGATATAGGTTTCACCTGGACTAGTACAGATCCTAATACTCCTCTAGAAGTCAATGTTGAATTCTACATCGGAGTGGATTGTCACTCAGGTGCAATGCTTTCAACTGCATTAAATGGAATTGCACAAGCTCCGTTCATGTCTGCTCCTGGTGCAAACTGTACATGCTCTCCTTCAAACACAGTTTTTGTTAGTGTTCCGGTTAATCCTGCAGATTATAATTCAGGAGGCGTTAATACATTTACAATCAGCACAACAACAGCAATAGGCTTTGCTCTAAATCCATCAGGCAATTATGCCAATGTTTGTGTTGATTATTGTGAAGATCCAGATGGAGATGGTGTTTGTGGTGATGATGACAACTGTCCTAATGATGCCAATGCAGATCAATTGGATTCAGATGGAGATGGTGAAGGAGATGCTTGTGATGTGTGTCCATTTGATCCTGATAATGACATAGATGGAGATGGTGTTTGTGGTGATATTGATAATTGTGTTGATGATGCCAATGCAGATCAATTGGATTCAGACGGAGATGGCGAGGGAGATGTTTGTGATGTGTGTCCATTTGATCCTGATAATGACATAGATGGAGACGGTGTTTGTGGTGATGTTGATAATTGTGTTGATACACCTAATTCAGATCAAGCTGATTCTGACTGTGACACTGTGGGTGATGTTTGTGATATCTGTCCGAATGGAGACGATACAAAAGATGCCAACGGAGATGGAATTCCAGATTGTTCTCAGGCACTCGGATACAGTGACTATGATGACTCATGGAAATGCAACAATAATAATAAAGTGTTTATCTGTCATGTACCTCCTGGCAACCCAGCAAACGCGCACACAATTTGTGTAAATGTTAATTCAATACCAGCACACTTGAGTAATCACGGAGGTGATGCTGTTGGAC
>JABDJE010000233.1 GCA_013002625.1 Saprospiraceae bacterium
ACATCGGGGTGGTCTAAACTTTCAGGGCCAAGTGGAGGTTTTTTATGGGGATTCTTGATCAGTGGTCTTATTATCAGCCTTTTACAAAGGCCGCAATTCGGTTTTTCGCGGTTACTCGGGCTCATGCTATTCGCTACAATTGTGCTCTTTATCTGCGGCCTGGGACAACTTACAACCACATTTGGATTTGAAAAAGCCATCGAATATGGTTTTACGCCTTTCTGGAAAATGGCCTTATTGAAAGCATTTTTTGCTGCGGGAGTCGTTTTTTTTGCGAACTCAATCCTTAATCGGTATAAGAAAGACAGAAGTTGAGTACTTTTACAGCTTATTAGAATAATGTGGGATTATTAATATTTTTCTTTCTTCTGTCTATAGGGTTTTCATTCCTATGCTCAATTCTTGAAGCTGTACTCCTGAGCGTCACGCCATCATACGTGAGTCAGCAGCAACAAGCTGATACGGCAACCGGCAAACTTTTGACTCAATACAAAAAGGACATCGATCGTCCTTTGTCCGCTATACTGACCTTGAACACCATTGCCCATACCGTTGGCGCTATCGGTGTGGGTGCCCAGGCAGGTACACTCTTTGAATCGACTGATTCATTTTATGGGATCAGTTATGAATCCATCATTGCGGGTGTGATGACGCTGGCAATATTAATTCTATCTGAAATTATCCCCAAAACGATTGGTGCCAATAATTGGCGTGCACTATCCCCATTTTCAGTAAGGACAATTAAATTACTCATCCTCCTATTGTCTCCTTTTGTTGCAGTGAGCCAGTTTATCACCAAGGCGCTCAAAAAAGATAAATTGAAATCTGTGCTCAGCAGAGCAGATTTTACTGCCATGACCCAGGTGGGTGAAGAGAGTGGTGCCTTAAAAAAAGAAGAATCTGCAATTATCAAAAATGTCCTGAACTTTGAAAAAAGGGTTGTGCGGGATATTATGACGCCACGAACTGTAGCTTTCATGGTTCAGGAAGATACCACGATTGAAGAATTTTTGGAAATTCCTCAAGCCGGTATATTCTCAAGAATTCCTGTCTTTGGCACGGATAAGGATCACGTAACGGGTGTTATATTGAAAAACGATATGTTGAAATACCTGACTAAAAATGGCGCAACCGATTCACCTATCAAGAATATGATGAAAGAAATTAAGTTTGTACAGGATCAAATGCCCCTGACAGATTTGTTTCAGTTTTTAGTTAAGGAAAAGCAACATCTCTGTGTTGTTAAGGATGAATTTGGCAACGCCGTGGGGCTCGTCACCATGGAAGATATGTTCGAAACCCTTCTCGGTGTAGAAATTGTGGACGAATCCGACAAAGTGATTGACCTACAAAAATATGCACGTGAAAAACACCAAGATGATATTTCCGATAGTGAGTAAGTGTGTCCTTTCATTGGCCCTGCTGCTTACATTCTTCCTGGCTTGTAAATCTGACGCAGAAATAGCTGAACCCAATCTTCCGTCTCCACTTACAATTGAATCCGGGTTCGTTCATGCTGTATATTTCTACCTCAATGATTCACTTGACCAGCAAACCAAAAATGATTTCAGCAAGGTTCTGGATACACTTGCGACCATCCCAAGTTTGAAGCAAGTCTATTATGGTCCACCTGCCAATACACCCAGACGTGTTGTCGATAACAGCTATGACTACGCTTTTATTTGTGTCTTTGACAACAAGGAGGGGCACGACGCCTACCAGAATCATCCGATTCATGTGGCTTTCAAAAAAAGGTATACGAGACTTATTGAAGATGTAAATATCTATGACAATGTCTTTGGGGATAGTACGGGATATTGATGGTATCCATCTTGGTAATTAGGGTTGGAAAACCAACTACACTGACCCCCTAAGCTTTGGCTTAAGACGAAAAACAATTGTTACACCGATCAGGATTCCAATTATTGAAAATATAACATCGTTGGGGTCATAGACATTATTTCCACCCAGATTGTGAATCTTAAATTCTTGTGTCAACACATACACACCGGTAAGAATAATTGCACTAATATATACGAGGGTGGGCTTTAGCTTTAGGTACTGACTTAAATAAAGTCCTATTCCGGTCAATATTAAGACACCCATAACTCCTTCAAACATGTTGGGCGCCGATAACAAAAATATCTTTAATGCCTCTGATGAACTGTTTTCCAGAACAGCCGGTCTGATCAATTTAAGAAAAACAAATGGCACAAGAATGAGAAGTTGGATTCTCGCCAGTTTTACAATATCCTCCATTCCATCTGTCAGTTTGCGATTTGACATAGAATAAAGAAAGGTAAAAGCGCTGGAGCCAAAGCAATCCTTTAGACTAAATCATTCAGCAGTTAGATGTGAGGCTTACTCAGGCTATTATTAGCGAGAGGCATACCCTTTCATCTTATGCAACTATACCTTGGGCAAATTTGCTTTTTAGGAATTTATCCAAATAAAGAAGAATCAGAACACAAACAATAACCAATGAATAAGGTGCATACTGCATAATGTTCAAATGCGGGGTAAGCGATTCTTGAGATGCCGTAACAAAATTGGCGATAACACCATCCGATGTGATGTCTCCCATATTGTTCGCACCCAAATAAATCAAAGCACATAATAGAGTGATAATTCCAGCACAAACAGCAAGTACTTTGAATAAGCCCGTGAATGAAGCATAGTTTTTGACATAGGACTTTCTGGGTTTTATTTGCTTTATAATATTGGCAAGCATGGTGCGAGGGGCGCTTTTAACCGGCACCTTCCCTAGGGCACTATGCAGAGCCGAAGCAGTATGATATTGCTTCATTAACGCTTGATCTTCTTCCATCGCGTGCAAAAACTGCTGCACCAAATTGACGTCTAGCGTTCCGTCTAAATACGCCCAAATATGCTCTTCTGTAAAATTCATAATTACCAATTTATAAATATGTCGATAGCTCTTCTGACCTATGACGTAATTGCTTTTGTAAATGTTTGCGTGCTCTGAAAAGTTTAACCTTTATATTGCTGTTGCTCAATCCCGTAATCTCTTCCAATTCTTTCACGTTCATTTCTTCCAGATAAAACAGGCGAATCAATACGGCCTCATCCTCTGGCAGATCATCTATGGCAGCACTCAATATGGCATTTAGATCATCCTTCTCCATTTTTTGATCAGAGCGCATGTCAGAATCTGGCTTCACCATTTCAACAATATCAAGATCATCGGAGTATTTACGCTTTCGGATATAATCGAGTGCCGTTCTGTAGGCAATCTTATACATCCAGGATCTCAACTTCGCGCCTTCATTATAGTGCTCAAGAGATTTGTACACCTTTATAAAAGTATCCTGCGCAGCTTCCTGTGCTTCAACCTTATTTTTCAACACACTATAACAAACGGTATAAACATAATCCTGATGCTGCTCTACCAAAGACGAAAAGGCTTCAGTGTCGCCACTTAGAATAGCATGTATCAATTGGCCGTCTGTCATAAATAGTCAAACACAATACGTAATTAAATAACATTGGGTTACACATTAAGTTAGAAGAAATAATTTTAAGATTTTTCAGAAAATGTGTAACCACTTTTCAACCGGTCTCGTCTAAGGGCAAAATAATTTAAACTATGGGTTTTTTCGAAGCTATTATTCCGGTTGTTGCAGTAGGTGGATTCTATGGCGCAATCATCACTTTTATTTACATGAAATATCGTTCCAAGCATTTGCAAAGAATGGCACTTATCGACAGCGGGCAATCGGCTGAAATCTTCAAAGAGATTACACCTGGTGATAAATCAATTGCCTTAAAATATGGTATGCTGTCAACAGGCATCGGTATTGGGTTCATCCTTGGCGTATTGATCGAACAAGGTTTGCGTTGGCCTGACGCCACTGCAATTATCCCAATGTCTTTCGTAGGCGGCGGCCTAGGATTGATAGGTTATTACCTCATCATGTCACGCAAAGAAGACTACTAATTAATAAAGAGCATAAACGTGGGCTTTATGCCCACCCTTCTCTTTCCATCAATGCAGTAATATGTCGCAGATGATGGCGTGAGTGCCATCCATATAAGGCCAACATGAAGTCCAGGGATAATGCGCGATCCCATTCTGGATGCCCAAGCGTAACTGCAAATTCTTCTTCTCCAAACCCTTCAATCAAATGCACAAGTCGTGCATGCACCCCTCGAAGAATATCAATAGAAATATTGGGGTTCAAATCCCTTGCATCATTCATTTCAACCCACGCAGCCTGATCATAGGGTTTGATCATAGGTTTATCTTCACTGAGCGCCCATTTGAAACGAATAAAACTATTCATATGGCTGTCCGCAAGATGATGGACCACCTGTCGAACTGTCCACCCTTCTGGTCTATAAGGTGTATCCCATTGCGTTGCGTCCAGTTGGCTGATGGCATCCTGCAATTGATTCGGTAAATTTCTCAATGCATCCAATGCCCCTTCTCGCGATGCGGGTGTATATTTTTCTGGTACTTTAAATTTTCCTATTGGAAACCTTAAGTCTTCCATTGGATCGTGTGATTCTGTCATAATTAAATAATGTTGAGGAATGCGATTGACATAAATTTAAAAAAGATTTAATTCAATATTTATAAGAATAAAATTGTGTCTATAGCTTTTAAAATTCTTTTAGCTTAAGATAGCAAACAAAATCAAATACCGGGAACACTCCAACTGGATTAATATTTCCAGGTAATGATCTCATGATTGAGATATCGCAACAACTTGACCACGATATAATCCAAAATTCTGGCACGCGACTACCC
>JABDJE010000239.1 GCA_013002625.1 Saprospiraceae bacterium
CACACGGTTATTGAGCAATATGATCAGTTCTTTGATAGTATTATAAAAAAAGAGCGCTAATGTGATCAGCGCTCCCCTATTTTAAATCTAAAGTTTCTCTTTCTGGATTAGAATCCCATTCCGCCACCCATCTGGCCCATTTGCTGCTGGAATTCCTCGAAGGTCATTTTCTTATAGCCAGACGTATTTAAATTGAATACATCAGGATCTACTTCCTTTGTCATCTCGATTGCCGCATAAGTCATTGACATTTGGTCCATCTCCATTACATATTCTAAAGGAAAACCCTTCAATTCAAATGCCTGCATCCCCTGGATCATCTTATTGCTGGCTTTGATGTCGGTGGCCACCCACATGTGGAACTTCATTGGTAGGTCGTCCCCTTCTAATGTAGCCTTAATGCATTTATTACCAAGAATTTCTTTTGTTTCATCATCATGATAGACAAGCTCCATGCCTTCCATTGCTTCAGCTTGTTCTTCTTCCATGCTTGCTCTTTCTTCCTTTGTACTTTCAACCATCATCTTGTTGCCCATTGCATCAAATAAAAATGTTAGATGCTCATCAGCATTATTGATGAGAGATTTCATAGTAACCATACCACCCATCATGTTAGCTGATACCATTGACTTCTCTTCAGTAAAGTAGTACACTGTCTGTGTTCCTTTAAGCATTTCAAGCTGCGCTGCAACCTGTTCGTTGTCAGAGTTTACCTCTGTCAATTCCATTTTAATAGTTCCTTGTTTGAATTCTGACTGACCAAATACCGGAACCATGGTGATTACAGCCAATAGAGTGAATAAAAATTTTAAATTTTTCATACGGTAATTTTATATGTTACAACTGTATAATGAATATTCATTTATAAAAGTTTGCAAGTATAGGGTTTTTAGATAAACTTAAGCGTTTTAGCTACTAAAAGCTTAAATCACTTACTGCACGAAAGTCCATTCGTCAAAGTACTTTAAAAAAATCTTAGCAAGGTTCTCCGCATCGGATATCGCTCTGTGTTGCTTTCCAGTAAATTCAAATCCTTCCTTGACCACAATCTTTTTTAGAGTGCCTTTCACGGTACCATTCCCTTGCCGTTTCAATAAATCGTATTGATCTTTAAGGTTTACATAATTATCAAGCCATTCATGATCTACATCATGCAATTCACAATCATCGAACAATAGCTTTTTATCATTGCTGCCCCAAGAACAGATAAACGAATCTGAATCATAAATATCCCCCCAATCCAAAAAATCTACGATGACCTTATCAAAAGTTCGGGCTCTGTCTACTTGTTCCTGTTTAATTGATGTCAGTTTTTTACAAAATCCTGATAATAGAGGATTTACAGTAGGCTTGACAAACCGCTCAAATCTTGAAAGGACATCACCGTAGGCATTTATTTTAACCGCACCTATCTCAATTATTTCATTGAGTCCTTTTGGTGGCCTGCCTAACCAGCAAGTTGCTTCAAGATCGTAAATAATATAATTATGCAAGGTTAAAATTCTTTGTTATAAACCTGATCCACTGGAACAAGTTTTACAGGAAGCTCGTAATGTTCCATTTTATTATGATAATAGTACAAAAGCCGCATGTCTTCGGTGCCAACATTTTTCTTTCCTATCAATTTGATCACCTTATCATTATGATAAACACCAATATTACGCAATCCGTCTTTAAAGCATTCCATCGCCGTCCCTTCAACAGCAGGGGTAAGTTTGGCTTCTCCCTTCTCTACCCTTTCCTTTAAAATTTTCTGGTAGAATTCTATTTTATCCAGAACACGTTCTATCGGCACTTCAATATCTTTTGTTGAAATTTTGATGAGGTCAAATATATCCAGCTCAGGATTATCTTCTCGCAATAAAGTAAATAACACAAAGGCTAACAAATGACTGGACAATACATGATTCTCTCGTTTGAAGCTTTTTACTATGCGATCTGCTAGAATTCTTGTATACACCGACTCCCGCTGAGTATCCTGATGTGGAACATCTTCGGAACTAAAATATTTATCAATACTCAATTCCTTTCCCCTTTCATCAAAACTCCTGCCTTCATTGTCAACAAAATTGCCCATCACATCCATTGGTCGCCCCAGGCTGAGATACACTTCGGAATCATGTCTTCTTAAAGCAAAAAGGAATTTCCTGATGGTCTTAAACATCGAATCTCTCTTACGACGTCTTGTATATTTTTCTTTCCCCGTTATCTTCAGATGCTGATCGATAAGACTGTGTGCTTCCAGGACAAAATGATATCCTATCACCAATGGAACCACAAATATCTTCTGATTGATATCATGTGTAATACAATGTCGTTGAGCGTCGATCACAGAATTGAGCAAACCCAATTTTAATTTACTTTCTATGGCACCACTCCTTGATCTCGTACCTCCAGGAAAGAATATATGATTCAGACCTTCAATCAAAGAGAGACTGGCCATACTCTTGAGTGTTTCCAGATAGATTGGATTTTTCTTCCGGCGATCTACCCGGTAAGCCCCTAATCGATTCATAAAGTATGCAAGAATCTCGTAATCATAAAGATTTAACCCTGCGCCGTAACTAAATGCAGGAATTCCGATTTTCGAATCGATGCCATATCCGATCATGATAGAATCTAGATTCGAATAATGGGTTGGGACAATTACTACCGTTCCTTTATTGAAAAGTTGCCTGACTTCTTCAATGTAACCATCAACTTTTATTTTATTTTTTAAATCCTGCTTGGTACCCCATATCCATTTATGACCTCTACCCCATCCATTATTGAATATTCTTTTAAAGAAAGCTGTTAAAAATTTCCTGGCAAACAAATAAGTCTTCGGTATAAAGTGTCCGATTATTTCCTCGCTATATCGGTTAACCAACCTTCTTACGATTTTGGTTTGTTCGAGCGGTGTATTTTCAGAACCTTTGGTTTGCTCCAGCTCCTTCAACAAAGAATTCAAATAAAACTTTTCATCGGCGGGGTCAACGTGCCATGGATTATGCTTGACACGTTTACGCTCCAGGTATATGGTCTTGCTTAGCAGCTCGTATATTTCATCATCTGAGCGCTTCAGCTTTTGCATTGTATACTCGATCAACCTTTGGATGAAGGCATCACGATCTTCAGAAAATTGACTGATCGGCCAATCTTTCAAGTTGGGTATGATGTGATCATATTGCTCAGAAGTCTTCGTCATACAGCTGCAAAATTGATCAATTATTATTTATTTCCTCAATAAAATCCAAAATCTCCATGCGCCCTTCCTGTGTTTCTGCACTCGTAACAAAGCTTTGAGGAAGCGATTCCCAGTATTCAAGCAGTCCTTCCTCAATATGCTTGACATTCTGTGTGCGCAGAGCCTTCTTTACCTTGTCTATTTTTGTATAAGCAATCACGAATGGAATTTTGTTTTCTCCCAGATTGTTGAGAAACTCCATATCAATTTTCTGTAGTGCGTGTCTGCCATCGATCAAACTAAATACGCAATAAAGATTTTTCCGATGTCTCAAATAGTTGTTGATCATTTTTTGCCATAGCTTTCTTTTTGTTTTAGAAATACGAGCATAGCCGTAGCCTGGCAAATCAACTAAATACCATTCATTATTGATTAGAAAATAGTTCATCGTTTGAGTCTTACCAGGCGTAGATGAAGTATGTGCTATGTTGTTTCGACCCACCAGCATATTGATTAGACTTGATTTTCCAACGTTAGACCTTCCGATAAATGCATACTCTGGCAGGTCAGATTTAGGACACTGCCGCTCATGTTCAAAGCTTCCAATAAATTCAACGCTGTTAATTATCATCTTAAATAATACTTAAAATTGCCCCCTTGGCATAACTTTCGTGGTTATTACAATCGTTATAGGAATGAAAAAGTGCAAATAATATGAAAAAAATACCTTTGTTAACACTGATCCTCATCTGTTTCCTCACTGTACAATCAAAGGCACAGATCCAATTTGGAGTCAAAATGGGTGTACACTCTTTCGAGTTATCAGACCCCAAAGATATCTTATTCCCCAATAGTGAAGGCTCTATCAGCTTTAGCGACGCTAAAATGGGGTTTCAAGGAGGAATTTATACGAAAATTAAATTTGCAGGCGTGTTTATTGAACCACGTGTAATGCTCAATTCCACGCAAGTTGAGTATGTGATCAATGATCCGGACAGCGATATTATTAATCAAATAGGCCAAGAAAGCTTTACCAACATCGATATTCCAGTATTACTTGGTTTTAAGCTTTTGTTTTTTGATGCTGTTGTAGGCCCTGTTGCACACATCAATCTTGACCACAGCTCAGATCTATTCGAATTTGAGAATTATAGCGAGCGGTTTGAAACAGCTGAATACGGTTGGCGTGCTGGCTTAGGCCTTGGATTGGGCAATATACACCTTGGTGTGGAGTATGAAGGCAATTTTTCAGAATTTGGAGATCATATCAATATCGGCGGACAAGACTTTTCGTTTGGAGATACACCAGGAAGATTAATTTTTAACCTTGGAATACGCCTGTTATAGGTCTTGGCATAATATTTGAAATTAGTCTAATACTTTAAAAGTTTTAGTTAGACCTGCAACTGTTAAAACCAACAATAAAAGGAGCTTCTTTGAAGCTCTTTTTTTTTTACACATTCACATTCTGGAATATTTCGCTGTGCTCATAGTCACGGAAATCTACCTGTGTTACACCAGAGACACCTTGTTCCTGCATATATACCCCATAAAGCAAGTCCCTCGCCGCCATTGTGGATTTATTGTGGGTGATAATAATGAATTGGGACTCATCCGCAAACTGTCGAATCAATTTCGAAAACTTGCTAATGTTCACATCATCTAATGGTGCGTCAACTTCATCGAATATACAGAACGGTGCCGGCTTAAGAAGATACAATGAAAACAATAATGCCGTTGCTGTCAGAGT
>JABDJE010000254.1 GCA_013002625.1 Saprospiraceae bacterium
TATACATGGATGATGGAAGTGTGTAAATAACTTTTAAAACTGCACAAAATAAACATCACTCTCGTTCCTGGGGATATTCATGACTTTAAATGCGCCGCCTTCAGTCTGGCAATGCTCTATGAGATCAAAAACAAGACAAGATTTTGGCAATCCACTGAAGACAAGACTGAAATAAGTATTCCCAGCATCCGTCATTTGCCAATTTGGGAAATAGGTAATCTTCTCCGCATGTACCAATTCGGACCGGTGTTCAGAAAAGTGATCATATAAATAGGTTGTCGGCCAGATACGTATGTATGTGGGAAAAGTCGTTGACAAGAGACAATGCACAACAACCTGACCCTGCTCATGCACCTGTGCATCAAGCTCTGCGAGGAGCTCTGGTGCAATATCCACCTTGGGCCGTTCAATGATAACAGAGGACATAATCCCAAGTTATTCTAATTCTTCCTTATCTCAGATATTTATCGGCCACTTTTTCGTAATCAGGTAATTTTCTGATATGCCACTTATTAAGGATTTTACCGTCCTGCATCAATACAATCCCTGGATTGGATCTTACAATGGTTTTTAAAAGAATATCATCTGCCATCCCATAATCCAAATTCAAACCTGTTGTGTTATTAAAATCTGCAATGGCCTCTTTATCCGATCCGCCGACTGCCATAAGCACCTGAAAGCCTTCTTCCATTGCAGCGTCTGTAAATGGCTTAAGTTTATTAACATGCGTATCGATGTAACCTTGTTTCCAATTCCTTTCTATAACCGTTTCTTCATTTTCAACTATTCGATCAAACTTCTCCATTACAACGGTATCTTCGATTCCGGAATCTGCATTAAAAACCACCATGGTATCAAGCATAAACAATGAGTCACGCACAATTTCTTTCTTCGCTTTAGGATCACCATATAGTTTATAGTTAACGATTAGAAAGTGTGGCGCTGTCTTTCCCAGAATATCTTCTGTAATATCATTACCATCGATATCAGTGATTTCAAAATCTGAAATTTTAGTAATCGGTATTGCCGGTTTACCTTTGATTTGCTCAACAACTGAATAGACACCTTTGTAATCCTTGTAGTTACCCAAATACTCATCGTTGGCTACAATCAATCTTTCACCGGTTTCATTGTGCTTAAGTTCCCAATCTGTAATCTTAACAGCAGCCATAGCGTCTCTTTCAGCTTCAAACTGAGCTCTTATGTCCGTTCCTTCTTTAAATGGTCTGAAATCTGCATGTGGAATATCCCATTTGAAGTTTGCGAAGCAATAGTATACCAATGCCACCAATGCCAGCCATAATATTGTGCTGTTGGTCTTTTTAGAAAACAATTGATGCATATCCTTATGGCGAAACACAAAAAATAAAGATGGGATGAGTAAAAATACATCCTTGAAAAATGACGTCTTTGGCTCCAGTTTAATAAAGTCGCCAAAACAACCACAGTCCGTCACCTTCATGTTATTGGCATTATAACTACCCCATTCTGCAAAGTTGAAGAAATTCACTCCGCTTGGCACATGTCCTGTCAAATAGGTAAAACCTGTCAGTACGGTGAAAAATGCCACAAGCAGCAAGAATGCCCAACTTGTAAATTTTGTTTTGGTACCCAGCACCAACATCAACCCAAGCATGATCTCAAAAATGATCATGAACAAAGAAAACCAGATCGCATATTCGGATAGCACCGGAAATATCGGTGCCAGAAAACCAAACCACGTTGCTTCAAATGTGCTGTAAAATTCATCAAAATACTGTTCCATCTTATAGGCTGTTCCCAGCGGATCAACAGCCTTCACCCATCCTGAGAAGAGGAACAAAACCCCACAGAAGTTTTGGGCAAATGTCATTAACCAGGACTTTTGTCCCTTCTTCCAAAATCCAACAACCAGTGTCAAGATAATTGCAGCAATGGCAATTCGAATAATTAATGTACTTAGTGTCATGGCTTATGCTTCGATTTCTGATTTTTTAATTAATGCAAAAACTGCATAGTTTAATATATCCTGATAGTTGGCATCCAATCCTTCAGATATGATTGTTTTGCCTTCATTTTCTTCAATCTGCTTGATGCGCAACAGCTTCATTAAAATTAAATCTGTCATACTTGAAATACGCATATCGCGCCAGGCTTCACCGTAGTCATGATTCTTCTTTTCCATCAAAGCTTTTGTATTGGCAACATAGGTATCATACAACTCAAATAAGGCCTCATGATCCATATTGTAATCTTCATTCTCAACATGATTCGTCAATTGAATCAACGCCATTACACAGTAATTTACAATAGCTAAAAACTCCCCTTCAATGCTTTCATTGATTTGCATTTCCTTTTTCTCCTGAATACTTCTGATACGTGAGGCTTTGATGAAGATTTGATCTGTTAGAGATGAAGGGCGTAAAATACGCCATGCTGTCCCATAATCCTTAGTTTTTAAAACGAAGATTTCACGGGCCTGATGTATTACCGCTTCGTATTGACTGTTCGTTTTATTCAAGCTTTGTATTTTTGGCAAATATACATTATTGAAATTCTATATCTATACCTACCTTGCAAAGGTGGTTTTAATTTACCAACTAAGACTTAATTACTCACTAAGCAAATTCAAATAATCTGTTAATTGCCATTCTCATAACCGCCAATGTATTTTTGGTTACCCTTTTTCGCTTGTTTCCAAAATTCAAGGTTAAAAACCTACAAGCTATTGTAGCCAATTATTTCACTTGCTTTATCACAGGTAGCCTAATAATTGGCGAAAATCCGGTTCATCCTGGTATACTGCACACAAGCTGGTTGCCTTATGCTTTGTTCCTTAGCTTCCTGTTTATAACATTTTTCAATGTTGGTGCTTTTGCAATTCAGAAGATCGGAATGATCATAACCAGCATTTTCCAAAAGCTATCGCTCATCTTTCCTGTTCTTATGGGCATACTTTTGTTTGGTGAAATATTAAATGTGACTAAATCCGTTGCCATAATCAGTGCACTGATTGCCATCGTTCTTGTTAATATTCCAAATAAGTCTATTGAGGGCGAAATATCCCACCTCAGACAATATTGGTATCTACCCTTCTTAGTTTTACTGGGCAACGGTTCTATTGAGACTACACTTTTCTTTGTAGAGGAAAAAGGTATTGTCAGCGGAGCCAGTCTGAATTTTGTAACGACCTTGTTTTTTCTGGCTGGCCTTTGGGGGGTTATATATATGATTATTGCGCGCAAAGCATTTTTCACCAATCGTGACATCATTGCAGGTATTTGTCTGGGTATCCCCAACTTCTTTACAATTTATCTTTTGATAAAAGCCCTTGAAATTGGATGGGATGGATCCGTCCTCTTCCCAGTAAACAATGTGTCTGTCTTATCACTTACAGCAGTTGTAGGATTTATATTTTTTAAAGAACGCTTGAATAAATACAATGTAGTTGGCTTGATTCTAGCCATTGCGGCTGTCTTACTCATTTCATCATAATGGCTGATAGAGATACATACCGGACACTGCAACAGACAAGCGAAGGGATATTCAAAGATCGCGGCTCTAAATTCTTTGGATACGCCAAAACTATAGAATCCGAGACTCAGGCCAATACCTTCTTGCAGGAGATCAAGGAACAGCACCATAAGGCACGTCACCATTGTTATGCGTATCAACTGTTGGATGCCAATCAATTTCGATACAATGATGATGGTGAACCATCGGGTACAGCAGGCAAACCCATTTACAATCAGATCCTAAGTGCCGAGTTGAAGGATGTTATGGTTATTGTGGTCAGATACTTTGGTGGTACCAAGTTGGGCACATCTGGACTGATCAATGCCTACAAACAAGCAGCTATTGAAGCTATTAATGCCAATAATATCATTTTAAAGACTATTGAGAAGGAAATTGAATTACATTTTGACTATGCGCTGATGGGTAAAACCATGGAAGTTTTAAAGGTTCTTGATCTCAATATCTCAAGAAAAAGGTTTGAAAATGACGGCCGTATTTGGATAAAGGTACCTGAAAGTGAATTGCATGAAAGCATTACAGCTATTAAGGCCCGATTCCTTGGCAGAGCGGATGAAGATATAAATGATGATACTGAGATTGAAGGATTAAACATCCTGCTTGGCGGGAAATAATTTATAATATAAAGTCAGCACCATATTCTTCAAATAAGAAAAGTCGGAATCATTCAATGCTTTGTATGTCAGTATTAATGCGGTTGGGAACAGTACTGTATAGGGTAACCATGCGCCAAACACTGCAGGTACACTGCCACTCTTGGTCAGCTTTTCCCCCATAATATTCAGAATTATAAAGAGCATAAAAAAGATGATCGCAATGAGCAATGGATAACCATAACCGCCTTTCTTCACAATACTACCCAGGGAAGCACCTATAAACAGGAATAAAATACAGATAAGCGCCCAACTCATTTGCTGATTCAAACGCAGCACATAAAGCGATTGACTGTGTTGCAAGGTATCATCCATTCTGACACTTTTTAAGATCTTATCATTGTTTCTCTCTGAGCGATGTTTGGCTGTAGTCAGGGCGGGAATTACGCCTTTCTTATCGAATGTCTCGATGATGGAAGATACTTCCTCGAGCTTTGCGGTGTTGACTTGTTGGGGTGCAGCCTTAGACTTCTTGACTTTAACGCGGTTATCATTGACTATCTCTTCCTTAGATTTAATGGCCTTGGTAACTTGAGACGGCAGATTTTCCTTGGCGTTATGCTCTGGTTCAACCATCTCGTAAGACATCACTTGAGAAAAATTATTGAGATTGCTTCTCTCGTTTTCCACGATCTCCCTTTGGAACGAATCTATTGTCGCCTTTAATTGAAAGGCATTCAATAAGTCATATTTCTTTCGTGTCAGGTTTACATTTTGAGCTTCAAGGTCAAACTCTGAGAGATCAAATATTTTAGTCCAGGATTCAAATTTCGTGCGCATCATTGGATGCGGTTTTTTGTCTTCAGGTTTGGCTTTTTTATCTTTCATCTCCCGGTATTGGACCCCATCCTGCAATTCCATTACAAAATAATCATCATCCTCTCCGGCATACATGAGTCCTTCTTTTGCAGTCAATACATTGACCAATCTTTTATCCTGCACGGAATGATCGTAGACCAGAATATCTTGAATCATCTGACCGTCTCTACCCTTTTCTCCAACCCTGATTGTGACATTTCTAAAATCCTTATTGAATACGCCTTCTTCTATACTCAGTGCAGGCTTTGCTCTCTTGATTGCATTGTATCTGTATATAAATTTATAGTTAGCGCGGGGCTTCATATAATTCGATGCAAAAAGTGAAAACATCGAAGTCATTACAGCAATACAAATACCCATTCCCATAATTCGGGTTAACGAAATCCCTGCAGATTTCATGCTTGAGAGCTCATATTTTTCCGCAAGATTTCCAAACACCATAACCGAGGCGATAAGTATAGATACCGGAACAGCTTCAGGAATAATCCGTACGGACCAATAAAAAATGAGTTCCAGTAAAATCCCCAGTGAGACACCCTTTCCAATTATTTCATCGATATATTTCCATAAAAACTGCATGACCAATACGAATTCTGTTACCAGAAAGGCCATTATATATGGAGGAATGAAATCCTTTAATATGAGCTTGTCAATCTTTTTCAATAGGAAACTAACGCATCTTTATTACACTAAATTGGAATAAAATTAAATAACCTTGTAACATTATTTTATACAATCACGTCAGGATATTGT
>JABDJE010000284.1 GCA_013002625.1 Saprospiraceae bacterium
TTGGCGCGATGACCAGATATTGATTATCTGCAATTTCCGGGTCTTCAATATTATTTCTTACATGGTTAAAGAGTGCAAGGTTTGGGCTTATGGATACGTCATACCAACTGCAAAACCAAAAACTGGGAACACCAAAGCCCATGTCATCATGATACAGGCCGCCTTCATACCAAGCAGGATCGTTTGGTTTACGAAGAATCATTTTATCATAAATTTCTTTTTTCCCATTCAGGTTTTTGATGATATCCTTTACGGGTAAATGTTCAAGTGCTTCCGACATGTCGACTTCCGGATGTTCAGGTGCGAGATCGTAGTACCTGCTAATACGCTGCAAGTCTTCCTGGCTGGCTCCTGCAGGAATACGTGGTTTGAATTTATCATGTTCAACGCTGTATAGCCATGATGTGAAAAGCATTTGTTGAGCACCACCTCGATACCAGTTGCCTTGTTCGAAATAATCACCTACACGACCAACTCCTGCGCCATATCCCATGGGTACCATCGCTGCATGAGCAGGGTGATCCATCGCGGCTACGGCCATTTGCCATTCGGCAGTAGAAGAACATCCAAAGGTAGCCACCTTCCCATTTGACCATTCTTGTTTTTCTAACCATGAAAGTGCATCGTAGCCATCGGTAAGCGGAATTCCAAGAATATCCCATTCTCCCTCTGAAAAATAGCGACCGCGTTCATTTTGAACCACATAAGCATAACCTCTCTTAACCGCTTCGTAGGCGCGCTGTGCAGTCCGTGTGCGTTCCTCTCCATCGCCCCACCGATTAAAATTGTATGGGGTTCTGGAAAATATGACCGGGACCTTTTCATCTGTATCAGGTCTGAAGATATCAGTGCACAAGCGTACACCATCTCGCATCGGCATCATTAGCTTCTGGTCAATTATTGCAATACTATCCAACTTCTCCCAAATGTTATCTGCGCTCTGCGCTTTGAGGTCCTTTTTAGCAAATAGACTGGATAATATCAATAGGAAAATGTAAGTTTTGTGAACTGATTGTTTCATAAAATGTGATTTGTCGGAAAGTTAATAAAAAGCTACCGCCTTCCTCTTCTCTTTAAATAATTAGCTTATCCATTTTTCAAGCAGATCACCTACAAAGTAAGCCACAGCAGCAGCCACTATGCCAAGTATGAGGGTCTCCGCAATGCCTTTCCAGACTGTCGTTTCGTTTACAACTGCTTTCATGGCGCCTATAATGGCAAAACCAATGGCCGTTAATATTGAGGACAGAAAGAAAAGGTTTATTGATAAAGGATGAATAAAGTGTACCAAATAAGTGCTGAGCGGAATGATGCCTACAAGGCAAAATGAAATGAAAGTAGCCAATCCAATCAGCTGAGGTGATTTTTCATTTTTAATCATTTTAAGCTCCTCCTTCATCATAACGTCAACCCATCTGTCTTTATCGCTGGTGATTACGTTGACTACTTTATCCAACAGTTCACCTTCAAAGCCCTTACTTTCATAAATATCCCGGATTTCCTTGACTTCCTCAGCATGCAGATTTTCAATTTCCCAATATTCTCGTTGCTTATATTTATTGAAATTGTCAAGATCAGATTTTGCAGATAAATAGGCACCAATGGACATGGCAAAACCGTCAGCAAGAAGATTTGCAAAACCAAGAATTATAATGATTCCGGTATCAAGGCTTGCACCAACAGCCCCTGCGACAACAGCAAAAGTTGTTACACAACCATCTATACCACCATAGACGAACTCAGATAGATATTTTTCAATTTTTTTATTGGGGGCCAACTGGAATGTTTTAGAAATTTCATAAAGATACAATGGCTCAAGGTTCGGATTGAATTAAGATTTTTTCGAACAATATAGCCCGATGCATCGTCTCTTAGGTGTAAATTAAAGAAAATATGTATAATACAGCAATAAGGAAATATGGATTGATAGCAGGCGTTTTAATGGCGTTATTTTTAGGTGGATTAAGTGTAGCAGGAGACTTTAGTGGCTCACCAATAAAGTATTTTAAGTATGTATTGTTGATGGCGGTTATGTACACTTTCTATCAAAATTACAGAGCTACCTATGTGCGGAGAAGTTATATCCTTAATCATATTTCTGCTGGTGCAAGAATGAGCATGTATGCGGCACTCGTCATAGTGATTTCCAATACCATCTTATAT
>JABDJE010000329.1 GCA_013002625.1 Saprospiraceae bacterium
TCGAAGTATCCTTTATTTCTGGCATTTCTGAATAATACATATACATCTGCTGATGGAACACGCACCTCTACATCAGAACCACCGCCTTGAGAGGTATTTTGAAACTTACCTTTCAAAGAACCAAACATAGCGTCGATAGATATTCCAGAGTAGTTCCAGTTGATACCTAATTTACCACCAAACTTTGTGCTTGAAGTAATTGTATAATCCCAGTTAGGATCATCACCGATACCACCGTTATAGAGCATTGACATACCATATTGAACCTTCAATCCAGTATCCAGCCAAAACTCCATTTTCTGTGCGCCCAACTGTAATGTGGTTGCTGCTAAAAAGAATAGTAAGAGTAATCTTTTCATTATTTCAAATTTTATGAAATCCAGTTGGATTTCGAATGATTAATTAGTTGCATATTTTTTTGACCAGCCATCCATGCCGTCTTTCATATCATACACTCGACTGAATTGTAAATCAGTGGCCATCTTCATTGCCCTTGTAGATCTTCCGCCGGATTTACAGTAAAACACTATAGGTGTTCGGCCATCAAGACGTTGAAAATTATTCTTGAATTCTACATCGCGCATATTCAATTCTTTCGCGCCAGGAACCTTTCCCGTCTCGGCAATTTCTTCTGGTGTCCTTAAATCTATAAATTGGAAATTACCAGAGTCCAACATAGCTTTGGCTTGTTCCAAAGTAATGGTACCCGAAGACAGGTTTGTATTAATCTCTGATTTTCCAGTGGCCTTCTGCTTGCTTTTATCTTTGTTCTCAACTTGCGATGTGTCAGGTTCAGAAGCTTCGGATGAAGTAGATGGATTTGTGCAGTTTATTAAAACCACACTACAAAACATTAAAATTAAAATACGAGCTATCACAATCAATAAATTTTAAGTACAATTATAAGGCTTTCTTCCTACAGATTTAAAATATGTAAATACTCTATTCTTCAAAATTCCAAGATGTTCCTGACATAAATGAGATACTTGAATATCTAATTAAGCTGTTTTTGGACAAGTATTTTACAAAACAACATAAATACTACAATAAAAAGCACATATACATTAAAAATAACTCTAATATGATTTGTTTTGAAATGTAAAGTGTTATAATTTTATGGTGAATTGTAGAAGTAGAAAGGTAGAAGTGCAAATTAAATGTTAAAACTTGCTTTTATCGCCAACCTTTTACCCACTTTTTACGTCTATATAATAAAGCAAATTATAATTCTATAACCCATGATTAGATTTTTCAAATTCTTAGTAAATCTTTTCAGAAAATCTCCAAAGAAGTTTTCGAACAAATTCCTAAAGAGATATAATGAGGAGTACGAAGGCTGGTTAGGCGTATAAGTCTGGGCCAGTATTTACCGAATAGTCTTTCCCAAAAGAGAAATAAGAAATCCTGCCTAGATAGGCGGGATTTTTTTATTTATGTAATTTACTTTGTCTCTCCAATAAGGCCTCGACTGTCTCTTCTCGATCTTCATCAGGCACACAACAATCCACGGGACAAACTGCAGCACATTGAGGTTCTTCATGAAAGCCTTGACATTCTGTGCATTTATCTGGTACGATATAATATATATCATCATCAATAGGTTGCTGTTCTGCATTTGCATCCACAGATGATCCATCTTCAAGGGTGAAACTTCCTTTCACTGTTGTACCATCAGAAATTGTCCATTCAATTCCACCTTCATAAATCGCATTGTTGGGACACTCTGGCTCACACGCCCCACAATTAATACACTCATCCGTAATTCTTATAGCCATATTCTATTTATCTATTTTATAACTGTAAATAACCGAAAGCAATACGTATATTATAACTCCAACAGGCATTGCCAGTTTATAGTTTAATAAAATTAAAATACAAAACGTGATCAAACTAAATAAGATCAACAAATTATAACTGACGCTCCTTCCAATTTGCTTAAATGAAAACATTTTAAGCTTGCTCAAGTTCAGTATCATCAACAATATCGGTATTAAAATATATGTGCTTGGTGAATCAATTAAAGATTGAGTAATCGCACTGTCATATTTCACACCTATAAACAATCCAATCAGGAAGAAAGTGGATGCCGGTGTCGGTAAGCCTGTAAAATACTTTGTGTCAGGCCTTATATTAAATATAGCCAGACGTAAAGCAGATGCCACAAGTATAAAAAACGCCGGTATTGTCATCGACCAGTGATCAATCGGACTGATCAATATATATAAATATGCAGGCGCCACACCAAAGGACACCAAATCCGCCAATGAGTCCAATTCCTTTCCCAACTTGCTTTGAACCTTCAACCATCGCGCAATTAGACCGTCGATAACATCGAAAAACATTCCTGCCAACAAAAGGATAGAACTTATATGTAAATCCGCTGCCAATATGGCCGCAAATCCACAACACAAATTCATCAATGTGAAAAAAGAAGGAATTTTTGTTCGAATATTCACTGAATTAAACGATACTTTTTGTGTTAAATTAGGTCTAAATATTACAAGCTACATCAAATTATCTAATCAAATAACGATATATAAATGATTAGGTATATTAAAATTGTACCATTTTTAAAGCAGGCGCAAATTTAAAACTATAATAAAGTAAGACATGAAAATTCGTCCTTTTTTAATTTATATAAGTTCTCTATCAATCATAATAACACTCATCATTTCCTGTGCTGTTAATCCAGTAACGGGGAAAAAGGAGTTTATGCTTATGTCTGAAAGCCAGGAAAAAGCAATAGGAGCGCAGTCAGACCCCGGCATTGTTCAGGCTTATGGACTCTATGAAGATGATCAAATGCAGGCATTCATAAATGAAAAAGGACAGGAAATGGTTAAGTTCTCGCACAGGCCTGATCTTGAGTTTAATTTTAAATTATTGGACAGCCCGGTTGTTAACGCCTTTGCTGTGCCCGGCGGATACGTTTACTTCACTAGAGGAATAATGGCCCACTTTAACAACGAAGCGGAATTTGCTGGCGTACTTGGTCACGAAATTGGTCATGTTACAGCGCGGCATTCAGCCAAGCAGTATAGCAACCAGATGTTGGCACAGGTAGGATTAATGGTAGGCGTTGTCGCCAATGAAAAGTTCAGAGAGTTTGCCTACGATATCAGTCAAGGTGTTGGGCTTCTGTTTTTAAAGTTCGGCAGAGATCATGAAAGCCAGTCTGATGAATTAGGCGTGCAGTACTCAACTGCGGCAGGCTATGATGCACATGAAATGGCAGATTTCTTTCAGACCTTGAACAGGCTCCAACAAAAAGCAGGTGTAACGATTCCTGATTTCTTATCCACACACCCTAATCCTGTCAACAGATACAATAAGGTTCATCGACATGCCGATAAGGCCCAAGCCAATATGGATAAATCTAAATTGAAAATAAACAGAGATAGCTACCTGGCAATGATCGATGGGATGATTTATGGTGATGATCCCAAGCAAGGTTATGTAGATAACAATGTCTTTTACCATCCAGAATTAAAATTTGAATTTCCTTTTCCACAAGAATGGATTTTACAAAATACGCCAAGCCAGGTTCAAATCATTTCTCCAGACAACAATGCATTAATGATCTTTACATTTGCACAGGGGAATACCCTTGAGGCCGCAGCCCAAGCCGCAACAGAACAATTTAACCTTACCGTATTAGAATCTCAAAGAACCAATGTTAATGGCATGCCTGCCTATGCAATGGTGTCAGAGCAAAAGCCGGATCCTCAGGCAAATGGGCCAGGTCAACAACAAGAGCCTATTAGATTGATGAGCTATTTTATTCAGTATGATCAATTGATCTATGTTTTCCATGGCATCTCATTGAAATCTGAATTCAATGGCTATACTCAGAATTTCAAACAGACAATGACAAGCTTTAAAAAGCTAACGGATCCACGACGTATTAATGTGCAACCTACACGACTCGTTATCAAAACAACAAATCAAAGTGGTCCTTTAAATACGATCCTCCAAAGACTCGGTGCGGAATACAACGATCTTGAAGAGCTCTCAATTATCAATGGCATGACACTCGAAGAGACGGTGCAGTCCGGATCAAAGTTGAAATTATTTTCCCAGTCTTATAATAAGGGTTAGTAGCAAGGATTAGTTAACCACAACAGCATGCATTTGTGATTCTATCTTCTCAGCATCAATGCCATTATGAGATGCATTGTATATCGCATTGCCTTTATACAGTACTATTACCTGAGGTGATTCATGCTGAACATTAAACTGTTCAGAGACTGCATTTGATACAGTTCTATTTTTAATGAGATCAAGGTAGTAAAACTGACTGGTGTCTTTAAAGTTTTGGGTAATATGTTTTTCAAACCTGCGCTTTACCATTGAACTGATACCACACCTTGTGCTGTGCTTAAAAATGAGGATAGGCCTTTGATTAGATTGTAATTTCAAATCCTCAATTTGTGTGATAGTATTTAGTTCGTTCCAATTCATATTAAACAGTTATACCCATAAACGAAACTAACTGCAATTAGTTCATAAAAAAAACCGCAACTGATGAGCCACGGTTTTCTTTGTTTATGAATCTGAGTTTAATTATTTATAAACTCCAGACTTTCTAAATCTTTTTGTAAGTAAGTAGTAGAACATCGCTCTGTACTTGTTACGATTGGATCTACCAATTTGCTCAATTACATCAGCAATCCCCTCATCCAATTTAGGCGTGTCTTTTAATCCTAATTTCTTAACCAAGAAATTCTTTTTAATTCTTTCCAACTCTGACTTATCAGAAGCCGCAACTTTTGAAGCGTCATTTTTGTAAAGAGACGGGCCTAAACCTTTTGCAACAGCTGCTAAAAGCTTAGCGTCATATTTAATGCCCATTTTTTTAAACTCCTTATCATAGGTGTCTAGACATTCTTGAAATTTGCTCATATGAGAATATTTAAATAATTATTTAATAGTGCAAAAATAAAAGAATAATATTAAATATTTATCATATATGTAACTTAAGCGAAAATCTTTAACTTTTACTTTTAAAATATATTCAATGCGCAATCCAACTTTTAGTCTACTTGTTCTCTTCATAATAGCTTGCGCACTTCCTACTTGTAAGTCGACTGTCGAACCAGTAATAAATAATGGAAAGCAAATCAAAGTAAAAAAACATGCAGTAGTGAGCGCACATCCTTTTGCATCTGAAGCCGCATATAAAATACTTGAGCAAGGGGGCAACGCCATCGATGCAGCTATTGCCATGCAGTTTGCCCTAGCAGTAACTTTTCCTACTGCAGGCAACATTGGAGGAGGTGGATTTGCGGTTGTCTACACCGCAGATGGTCAAGCCCTGGCTTTGGACTTCAGAGAGAAAGCACCAAAACTTGCCTTTGAAGAAATGTACCTTGATAAGCAGGGAGATCCTATAAAGGACGCCAGCTTAATTGGGCAT
>JABDJE010000334.1 GCA_013002625.1 Saprospiraceae bacterium
AATAAGGGGTCCGGACCTTTTTTGGATTTTCCTTTTTCTTTATTGTCGATTACAACAATGCCTTCAGTCTCGTAATTGATACTCGTAGGGATAGGGCCATCATCGCTGCTAAACTGACTGTACACGGTCCAGCCCTCCTCGATATCTGCTTCGTATTTGAGGATGTATTTATCTTTTTTCTTTTCAATTTGAAATGCCCACTGCACAGGATCCACCATGCCACTCTCTTCATCATCGTTTTCAAGAACTTCACCCTCTACAACTACATCTTCATTGCCTACTTCGAATCTGAAATCTACATCGGATGGTGGCAAACATTTTTCCTTGTCACAAGCCATGTAGGTTAGATATCCACTGATGAGGTCTGTATCTTTATCTACTTTTATTTTTTGCTTGATTATAAATGGCTGATCGGATGTGTACTTTGTAACATCAATTCCAAAAAACTCATCATAGCCTTCTTTCTTGGCACCCAATTCTTCGGCATCGCCTAATTTTTTAAAGCCATCTTCTGGTTCGAAATTTATTGAGGTAGGTATAGGTCCATCTTCTTCAAGGTATTGCGAATAGACGGTCCAACCTTCGTCAATTTTTGCTTCAAATATGAGGGTGTATTGTCTACCACCATCATGATCCATTTTGTAGCGCCATTTTACGGGATCAAGTATTTGACCAAAAAGAGCAGATTGGATAAATAAAAAAGAGAGAAAAAGAATTAATCGCATGACTTTCAGCTTCATAGATTAGATAATTGCGCCATTTGAGACGCCGCAAAATTAAGTTTTTACTTCAAAAGGGACACCTACTGGAGGTAAACACTTCTCGCCATCACATGCCATATAGGTTACATAACCTTTAATTGCGGTCCCAGAAGCTATATTTTCCATTTTTTTTATGAATTCAGCACGCCCTTTAATCTTACTGACCGTAATCTCGAAGTTTTCGTCATAAGCTTTAACAACCTTCGCCTTTTCCTCGAATTCCACCATACTTCCATCTTCAAATTCAAAGTATGTTGGTACAGGACCGCCTTCTTCTGAGTGCTGAGAATAGATCACCCAACCCTTCTCGATCTCAGCGGTTGCCAATAATGTAGAACTCTCTTTATCAAATGAAAATGTCCAGCTTACTGGCGTTGGCATGTTGTTTTGAGCTGATATTCCTGTGCTTATAGCTACAAAAATGAAAGACAATATAATTTGCTTCATCAGTATTTTTTGAAATGAACGATAAAGTTATTCTAATGTTGAATGCAAGGCTGAAATGGCCGGTTTTTTAAAATAACATTAACGAAAGAGCCTATAATTTGTCAAACTGCGACAGAATAATCGCGTAATGCATCGTTCAGACTCGTTTTTTTATCCGTGCTTTCCTTGCGCTGACCAATGATGAGTGCACATGATACATTGAATGTACCAGCGGGAAAATCTTTGGAATAGGATCCTGGTATGACCACGGAGCGCGACGGCACCTCTCCTTTATAAGTAACAGGCTCATCACCGGTGACATCAATGATATGTGTTGATTTAGTCAATACTACATTGGCGCCCAGGACAGCTTCTTTTCTGACTCGAACCCCTTCAACAACAATACTTCTGGAGCCGATAAAGCAATTATCTTCTATTATCGTTGGGCTGGCCTGTGGCGGTTCCAAAACACCACCAATACCCACGCCACCGGATAAATGAACGTTACGGCCTATTTGTGCGCCCGATCCAACTGTTGCCCATGTATCCACCATAGTCCCGGATCCGATATGGGTAGCCAGATTGACATACGATGGCATCAATATAACACCCTTCTCCTGGAAAGAGCCATAGCGTGCAATGGCATGTGGTACTACGCGAACGCCGGATTCAGCATGATTTTTTTTCAACGGAATTTTATCATGAAATTCAAATGGCCCAACTTCAATGGTCTCCATTTTTTGAATTGGAAAATATAAGGAAACGGCCTTTTTAACCCATAGGTTAACCTTCCATCCATCACCATCAGGTTCTGCAACGCGTACTTGCCCCTTATCCAACATTTCTATGACGGACCGGACAGAATCCTGAACCTGCGGGTCGTTTAACATGTCCCTATTATCGTACGCCTCTGATATTATTTTTTGTAGTGCTTCCATTTAAAAAAATCTTATTGCTATTATTTGTCCTAATATGCCCACCAAAAGTCCCCCAACAACATCTATATTATTGTGGGCTTTTAAATAAAGCCGTGCCGTAAGCACAGCGCCAGTAATTATGCTGAGCAATGCTATTGTAAATATATTATTGATGACCCATTGCCCGATATACAGGTGAGACTCTCCATGCGAAGCTAATAAATAAAGTGTGCCCGCAACCAGTCCCCCCATGCCGGTGGCATGTAGGCTGATTTTACTGAAATTGTTGATAAAAAATGCCATGAATAATGCTATGAGCGCACCGAGTACAAATCTTCCGAAATCAATGGGAATGGCATTGTGGGTGCGGATATTCAGATAGAGCCACAGATAACAAATAGCGGTCACAATAAGAGGACCAATGCGCTCTGTTCGATCTTTCATTTGCAAAGAACTGATAAACCCCGTTCCCAGCATAAGCAGAATGGCAATACCCGGTATAACAACCGAAGTAAATAAAATAACGAGTACTATGGCACCAAATTCTCTTTCTCCGCTATAAGGAAATAGGTATGGATTTACCACCAAATAGAGAAAAAGTGTATATATAATGATCAATAACGGATGGAATACAACCGATAGAAAATGAAATAATGTATTAAGAACAAATTTCAATGATCAGAATTTTAAGAATTTTGTAAATAAAAATTGTGTAACATTAACAAATTCTATCCGTTTTTAGTGTACAAATATCAAGCATTTTGATGCGTATATTAATCATCATAATAATCTTTGCTTCAAGTATGTCTGCACAAGACACTAGCCTTGTTTTAGACAGTATTCCACCTATGGATACCATAGTCTATGAGGATGCTGATGATTTAAATATGTATGAGACACGTATCAATGGGCGTCTTATGACCGCCATGATTACCGAAACCGGTGACACACTCATAATGGAAAGGCTGGATGATATCAGCATCACTTCTTTGCGGACATTCAAGAATGCCGAAGACTACAGGAAGTACATGAAATTCAGGCGATATGCTGCCATTGTATATCCCTATGCCAAGGAAGCGATAAAAATATTTCGGGAAACCGAGTATGTAACCGCCAATATGAAAAAACGTAAACGGCGTAAGCATATTAAAAAATTACAGGAAGATTTGAAGGTGCAATTCGATGAGCCCTTACGAAAACTTACCAAATTGCAAGGCAAGATTCTTATCAAGATGATCGAGCGTGAATTGGATAAACCCATGTATGATTTAATCGTCATGCTTAGAGGTAGATTCACTGCATTTTACTGGCACAATGCGTCTAAATTATACTCCTACGATCTTAAAGAAGGGTATCAGGAAGGGAAATATGAGATTTTAGATGCGGTATTAAAAGACTTTGATATATCTTACCGCATTGAACAGGAAGAACTAAATAAACAGAAACCTTGACGTCACAAATTATCGGGGAAGGCCATGTAAAATGGCAAAGCCCATCCAACATAGCACTGGTGAAATATTGGGGAAAATTTGGGAGGCAATATCCGCGCAATCCTTCAATAAGTTTCACCTTAAGCGCAGCAAATACCGAAACTGAGTGCATATATAAGTATCATGAAGATGCCATGGAAGCACCGATCATCCGATTCTTATTTGAAGGAAAGCCCAATATCAAGTTTGAAGATAAGATCAAAAAGTTTTTGGGAAGCGTCACAGATATATTCCCTTTCCTGTTGCATTTGGAACTTGATATTCACAGCGTCAATTCATTTCCGCATTCATCTGGTATTGCGTCTTCAGCGTCTGCCATGTCTGCATTAGCATTATGTTTACTAAGCATTGAGGCAGAGGTCAATGGAAACCAGAAGCTTGATTATCAAAAAGCATCTGTTCTGTCAAGACTGGGAAGTGGCAGTGCTTCAAGATCTGTATTTGGCCCTTTAGCCGTCTGGGGAGAATCATCTGGTGTCGAAGGGAGTTCGAATGATTTTGCCATCCCGTATGGTGATGACTTCGACCCCATTTTTCATACATTTCATGATGATATTCTGATCATATCGGCCGAAGAAAAAGCGGTCTCATCCAGGGCGGGTCACGCACTCATGGAGGATAATCCTTACGCAGGGCCTCGATTTGAGCAAGCGGATAAACACCTTCTGGAAATTATCGAAAGTATGCGCCAGGGTGACATGGAACGCTTTGGTCAAATCGTTGAAAAGGAAGCGCTGACACTCCATGCCTTAATGATGGCATCGGATCCACCTTATATTCTTATGCAACCCAATACCATAGATGTTATCAATAGGATTCAGGCTTTCAGAAGAGAAAGCCATCTGCCTGTTTATTTTACTTTAGATGCGGGTCCAAATATTCATCTTTTGTATCCGACAAATTGTACCTTAGCGGTCGAAAGGCTGAAGGCAGAGCTTCAGCCCTTTTGTGAAAACGAATTAATAATAAAAGATAAAGTCGGAAGTGGTCCGAGACGATTGATATGAAAATTTACCAACTGATTCTAATTCTTGCATTGAGTGCCAATGTAGCATTCGCACAATCCCAGACCGTTGAAAAGTCCTTCTGTGAAGACCCTGATTTCACAGAAAAAGTAGACAGTTACCTGGATTATACCATTCCTGTTATTTCTGTGGAAGCCCTATCTCAAACTTATCGCAAAAAGCTTTTATTGGATGCGCGTGAATTAGAAGAGTATGAAGTAAGTCACCTTCCAAATGCTTTACACATAGGATATAAAAGTCCCAATTGGGAGATGCTGAAGAGTATTCCAAAGGATACACAAATTGTGATTTATTGTTCGATAGGATATAGAAGTGAGAAGCTGGGCACTAAGTTAAAGGACATGGGATACTTGAATATCACCAATCTCTACGGAAGTATTTTTGAATGGGCCAATCAAGATCGACCTTTAGTTGACAAAGAAGGCCAAAAAACCAATAAAGTACACGGTTACAATAAGAAGTGGTCCAAGTGGATTAAAAATCCGGACATTGAGGTTAAGAGATAACTGAATTCCTCTCATTCGATTTTCGTTAATTATTATACTTCGTCATCGTATGAC
>JABDJE010000352.1 GCA_013002625.1 Saprospiraceae bacterium
TTTCTACCGAATTCAGAATTAGATAACATATTATAAATTTGATTAATGCTATTTTAGCAGTTTAAAACACAGTACTTATGATGGATCAATTAATACAACGGTTTCCAGAACAATTGAAAGAGGCAATGCAAATAGGGGAGGAAGCCCAAATACATCCGCATTCTTCAGAAATTAATAAAGTGTACGTAGCCGGTCTTGGTGGCTCTGGCATAGGTGCAAACTTTGTTGCAGAATTCATAAAAGATGAATGCCCATTGCCTTATAATGTTGGAAAAGGCTACAATATTCCAAAATATGTCGATGAAAACACCTTAGCTATCTGTTCGTCTTATTCAGGCAATACTGAAGAAACCCTCTATTCATATAGGGAAATGCTGGAGACAGGCGCTAAAGTAGTGATCATTTCATCTGGAGGCACTCTTATCGAAGAAGCTAAATCCCGCGGGTTCGATTATATACAAGTTCCAGGAAACTGGCCATCACCACGTGCTTGCTTAGGGTATTCGATCATTCAGCAATTATATGTTCTTGAAAAACTGGGCTTCATTTCAGATAATTTTAAAACGGCAATTAAGGCATCAATTGACTTGATCAATTTTGACCTTGACTCTATTCAGGAATCAGCACAAAAAGTAGCAGATAAGATTTATAACAAGATTCCTGTGATCTATGTGACTGATCGAATGGAATCTGTTGCTGTTAGGTTAAGACAACAAATAAACGAAAATGCCAAGATGTTGTGCTGGCATCATGTGATTCCTGAGATGAACCACAACGAATTGGTAGGCTGGACTGAAAAACACCCAGAGTTGGCTGTACTTTACCTGCGGAATCATGATGATTTTAACAGGAACCAGCATCGAATAGAGATCAACCAGGAGATAATTGGTCGCTACACCGAAACGATTATTGACATTTTTTCTAAAGGTAATTCATTGATCGAAAAAGCATTTTACCTCGTCCATCTTGGTGACTGGATTAGTTGGTACTTATCTGTACACAAAGGTGCCGACGCCATCGAAGTCAATGTGATTAATTACTTGAAATCTGAACTGTCTAAGATTTAAGCTTTTCGAAATAGATTTTGGCCGCTTTCTTTACTTTACCGGATAGCAAAAGCGTAGCAATCATGGTTGGTATTGCCATCAATGCAAAAAAACCATCGATCAGATTAATGATTATATCCAAAGATGCAATAGCACCGATAATAATGCTGGCCAGGTAAAAT
This sequence comes from Saprospiraceae bacterium, assembly GCA_013002625.1. GTDB lineage: Bacteria > Bacteroidota > Bacteroidia > Chitinophagales > Saprospiraceae > RFSX01. Next base: position 1,229 of record JABDJE010000352.1, read on the forward strand.
ATACTGTAGTATTTCTTTTTTTCCACGCCAAATAAAAAACTCGCGCATTTGGTCCCATAATAGGAGTAACTGAATAGCGAAGAAATACTAAAAATTGCAATACAAACAAGAAGAAGGTAAGGACCAAATCCCGGTAAGCTGTTGTTGAAAGCGGTTGCGGTCAGACTTACACCATTGTCTCCCGAGGTTTGCCACACACCCGTGACCAATATTGTCAAGGCAGTTAGTGTGCACACAATCAATGTATCGATAGCTGGTCCCATCATGGCCACCAATCCCTCTCTAACAGCTTCTGATGTTTTGGCAGCTCCGTGAGCCATAGGCGCAGTTCCGATTCCAGCCTCATTTGAGAAAGCACCCCTTCTAATACCGAGTAAAATTATACCCCCTAACACACCACCCAATAAAGGGTCGCCATTATAATGGGTGGGTGAAAATGCTTCCGTGAATATCATGCCCAAGTAGTATGGTACCTGATCAAAATTGAGTATAAGAATTGTTACAACAGATAAGAAGTACAATCCCACCATGAGCGGTACCAAGGCAGATGTGGCTTTACTAATACGTGTCAATCCTCCCAGCATGACAACCGATGTAATGAGCAATAAAATGATACCAATTGTTAAATTAGTGGAGAGACCTTCTTGAATTCCATTTGGAATGAGTAAAATATCTCTGATGGCTTGGGTAAGCTGATTTACGTTGAACACGGGTAGGGCACCGATCAAACCTGCAGTTGCGAAAAATACTGCTAAGGGTTTCCATTTTTTACCTAATCCTTCAACAATAAAATACATTGGACCACCTTGGATTTCACCACTTGAATCTTTGCCTCTGTATAAAATTGAAAGGGTACAAGTGAAAAACTTGGTACTCATACCTATTATACCACTTACCCACATCCAGAAGATCGCTCCTGGTCCACCTATCGTTATGGCTACTGCAACGCCTGCAATATTTCCCATCCCAACAGTCGCTGCAAGCGCCGTGGATAGAGCTTGAAAATGATTAATTTGGCCAGGATCATCAGGGTCGTCATACTTGCCGCGCAAAACATCGATTGCATGTAAGCCATATTTAAAAGGGACAAAACCAGATTTGATGAGTAAGTAAAGTCCTCCTCCAACCAAAAGACACAATAAGGGTAATCCCCAAACAAATGAAGCAAAATCAGCAACAAATTGATCGATAGCAGCCATTACATGTATGTTGTTTCGTTGTAACCGTATTTGTTGGGATAATCTGTATTGAAATGCAGGCCTCGGCTTTCTTTTCGCATACGGGCCCCGGAAGTGACAAGGTAGGCAATGGTAATGAGATTACGTAATTCACAAAGTTGAGGTGACAGGGTGGTACTGGAATAGAGGTTTTCGGTTTCATTATACAGTATGCTCAATCGATCTAATGCACGCTTAATTCTCACATCCGTTCTGACAATTCCCACGTAGTAACTCATTATATCTTGTAGCTCTTTCCAGGACTGAGTGATGAGAACCATTTCATTCGGGTGTGTGGTACCTTCAGCATTCCAGACCGGAATACCATCTTCCAGTTCCAGTTGATCAATATTCTCAAGTATGGAATTGGCAACACGATGACCGAATACAAGTCCCTCAAGTAGAGAATTTGAAGCCAATCTATTGGCGCCATGCAGACCCGAATTAGTACATTCTCCTGCCGACCATAACTGATTTATAGTAGTTTTCCCTTTCGTATCGATTAAGATGCCGCCACAGATGTAATGACAAGCCGGGACAACTGGAATCATATCCTTAAATGGATCAATACCTTCAGCTTTACATTTGTTATATATATTCGGAAAATGATCTAGAAAACCCTTCTGATCCAGATGAGTTGTATCCAGTAAAACATATTCATCTCCACGCATTTTCATCTCATTATCAATGGCACGTGCCACGATATCCCTTGGCGCTAAGGACAATCTTTCATCATACTTGTGCATGAATTCTGCACCATCCTTGGTTTTTAAAACAGCACCATAACCTCTTACGGCTTCGGAAATCAGGAAGGCATTTTGCTCACGTTCAGAAGAATACAATGCTGTGGGGTGAAACTGTACAAACTCCATGTTTGCCAATCTGCCTTTGGCACGGTATAACATGGCAATACCATCGCCTGTAGCAATC
>JABDJE010000012.1 GCA_013002625.1 Saprospiraceae bacterium
ACGGAAATTCAAATTGATCCAGGTATTGATCATGTAACATGCTTTGAGGAAGAAGACGGATTTGTTGACTTGAACCCATTTGGTGGCGGAGGCGGATATGAGTGCATGTGGTCTGATGGTGGTGATGATTGTGTCAGAGACGGATTATCCGGAGGATTATATTTCGTCACAGTAACAGATCAAGATGGATGTACAAATGTTTTTGATTTAGAAATATTTGAACCGAATTTATTGGAACTCAATATAATCGTTGAAGATGAATCCATGGCCGGAAATGATGGTTCTGTAACAAGCACACCAACAGGTGGAACAGCACCTTATCAATTTGATTGGTCAAATGGCGTAACTGAATTTGGGCAGAGCTCTACAATTGATGGATTAACAGGTGGTGATTACACCTTGACGGTTACAGATCAAAATGATTGTCAGACCGAAGCTACGGTGACAGTTTCTTCCGAGGCATGTTTACTTGATGCAACCTCTTCAATTATTGATGTACCATGTTTTGGAGACTCCACAGGGATGATTACAACAACAGTAACGGGCGAAGCTGATCCTGTTAGTTATTTATGGTCCGATGGATCAACGAATGCTAATTTGTCCAATGCGCCTGCAGGCGTTTATAGTGTGGTAATTACAGACAACGCAGGATGTTCTCTAGTACTGGATCAATTGGTGGTAAGCCAGGCAGATGAATTACAGGTGAATCTATTGAGCAAGGAAGATGCTGGTTGCGCAGATGCTGCAGATGGCTCAATTATTATAAATGTATTTGGTGGTGTTGGAGATTACGATCTTACATGGTCAAATGGCGCAATGAATGATACAACGATTGTTCAAGGAGACACTATCGTAAATATTCCTGATACCCTATTGAATTTGGGAGTTGGTGTATATGTTTATAGTTTGTTTGATGGCAACCAATGCTTTAAAACAGATTCATTCACCATAATAAATGGCGACATGGAAGCTCCAATATTGTTATTGGAACAGGGTACCGTTTATCTTGATTCCATGGGACAAGCCCCAGGTGCCACTTTTGATATGGTGGATGCGGGAAGCAGTGATAATTGCGGGATAGATTCAGTGGCTTTTATGACACCGGATTTTACCTGCGCTGATATTGCATCCTTTGATTTTCAAGTAGAGCTTTTCGATGCGGCCGGTAATTCAACCAGAGGATTTGCTACCGTGAATGTGATCGATACGATCAATCCTGAAATTGATTGTGGTAACATTACAGAAATTGAGACAAACAGTTGTGGACCTTTGAATTACCCCTTGCCAACAGCCACAGACAATTGTATTGTTGACACCATACAATTGATCGAAGGATTGCCAAGCGGTGTTGCTTTTCCATCGGGTACAACGATTGTGACTTATGCGGCAATCGATGAGTGCGGGAATTCAGCGACTTGTAGTTTTAATGTCATTGTAGATATTGATCTTGAAATTCAGGTTGACAGTATTATTAATGCAAGTTGTTTTGGTGAAAGCGATGGTTCAATCGCCGTGTCAGCCAGTGGAGGCTCACCACCATATATGATTTCATCAAGTGGAGGTGCATTGGAGGATTTGCAGGCAGGCGAATATATTATTTCGGTTGTGGATGCCAATGGGTGTTCTGCTACGACGACAGCTATAATTACTCAACCTAATCCATTCGAGCAACGTGTGGATGTCACGGATGTGTCCTGTAATGGTGGTACAGACGGAATTATTGACTTAGATGCATTTCCCGATAATGTTTCCTGGCGGATTAGTGCAGTAGATCACACGATGTTATCAGCGGGATTGTATGTAGTTACAGTTACAGAAGAGGGTTCTGGTTGTGAAACCATTCAGTTTTATACCGTTGATGAACCCGAAGTGTTGGAGGTTGAGGTCACCGATGTGACACATCCATCCTGTCATGATTCTGAAGACTGTATGTTCTCCATTTCAATTTCAGGTGGGACGGGATCTGTTACAATTCTTAATGATCCTGCTGAAGATTTCTGTGCTCAAGGGTTCACCTTGCTTATAGTTGAAGACAGCAACGGCTGTGTGGTTGAAGAAGGTATCTTATTTAATGTGCCGGATTCAATTGGGGTATCCAATGAAGCAATAACTGATGCCAATGAAGGACTCAACGATGGTAGTGTAATGCTTGATGTGGAGGGCGGAACCGGAACTTTGTCTTATCAATGGACAAATGAAAGCGGAGACATTGTGTCAACCGATCAGGATTTAACGGGCGTCGCCGGAGGCGTATATTTACTCAGTGTGACAGATGAGAATGGATGTCAGAATTCATTTGAATATGTGGTAGGCACTATTACATCAACAGTGGATTTGGACGAAGCGGATGATCGTATAAAAGTCTATCCTAATCCGGCTTCAGATATTTTAAATTTGAAATTCATAGAATCAATACCTCAGACCATTGAGTTGTTGGATATTTCTGGCAAACAAGTTCAATTGATCAGGAACTTCAATACGGATAGCCAGGTAATCGATTTAACAGATATGGCGTCTGGTATTTACTTTGTGCGTATTAGCTATGATGAAGATATTGTCCTCAAGCGCATTTCAAAAATATAGAAACAAAGAAGGGCATTCAATTTTGGATGCCCTTTCTTTAAAGTTTCACTGTTAAGTCTATTGCGCAGCCATTTCCAGACTGACCTGAGGGGCGGCTTCTAGGATTTGTTGATCAACTTGATCACCAAATTGCTCAAAGTTGTCGATGAACAAATTGGCTAACTCAATCCTTTTAGTATTATATGCTGATTTATCTTTCCAGCTGTTTCTAGGGTGAAGAATATCACCAGGAACTTCTGGGCAGAAAGAAGGTATTTTTAAATCAAATACGGCTAGATTGGTAAATGACACGTCCTTCAATTCACCATTGAGGACGGCTTTGATTAGACGTCGCGTGTGCTTTAATGCAATTCTGTTTCCAACACCGTATGGGCCTCCAATCCAGCCTGTATTCACCAACCAAATATTCACATTGTGATTGATAAGTTTTTCACCCAACAACTGGGCATAGGTATTCGGATGCAAAGGAAGAAAAGGAGCACCAAAACAAGCCGAAAAAGTGGCTTTAGGTTCTGCTACACCTTCTTCTGTCCCTGCTACCTTGGCGGTGTATCCTGAAATAAAGTAATACATCGCCTGAGATATGGTTAGTTTGGATAGGGGAGGAAGTATTCCGAAGGCATCACAAGTCAAAAAGAAAATGTTCTTAGGATGATCGGCCAGGTTGTTTTCGTACCTGTTTTTTATATGGTAAATAGGGTACGAGACTCTTGTGTTTTCAGTTATTGACTTATCATTGTAATCTGGCCTGCATGAGCCTTTATGAAAACTTATATTTTCTAATATTGCACCTGGTTTGATAGCGTTAAATATATCGGGTTCATTTTCTTTTTTCAGACCAATGCATTTGGCATAACAACCGCCTTCAAAATTGAAAAGCCCTTCATCTGACCATCCATGTTCATCATCACCTACAAGTCTGCGCTCCGGATCAGCTGACAAGGTGGTCTTTCCAGTTCCGCTCAAACCAAAAAAGACGGCTGTCTCACCATCTTGACCTACATTGGCAGAACAATGCATTGATAGGATATCTTTTTCTGTAGGCAGCGTATAGTTTAGCACTGAAAACATACCTTTTTTAATCTCACCCGTATAGCCGGTGCCACCTATAATAATCGTCTTTTGAGTAAAATTGATGATTGAAAAATTAGTCGATCTGGTCTCATCTATTTCAGGATCAGACTTAAATCCAGGTGCCACCAAAATTGTCCATTCTGGCTCAAATTCGAACAGCGCTTCATTATCCAATCTGATAAACATATTATGGACGAAATGTGCACTCCAGGGGTGTTCCGCAATCACACGAACTTTCACCTGATGTGCCTCATGTGTACACAAGGCACCATCTTTTATAAATAAGTCTTTGCCATTGAGATAATCCACCAATTTGGATTTCAGTTGATCAAATTTCTTATCGTCGTAGGCCACATTAATATCATTCCAGTCTACGCTATTTTCTGTAATACTGTCCTTTACGATATATCTATCTTTTGGAGATCTGCCGGTGAATTTGCCGGTTTTGATGCACAATGTGCCGTTATGACTTAATGTACCTTGACTTCTTCTGAGGGTTTGTTCTATAAGTTCGTTGGGTGAAGCATTCCAATATGCGAGTTTCCAGTTTTCGATACCATAATCCTGAAGATTGGCTTCAGGATTTTTGATCCCAATTTGCTTCATAAACTAAATTTTAGAATATATTTTTTGATGCCCATAAACAGTAGTCAAAGAAAATGACTCTCATGCGCTTTCATAGTGTTGAATCTACATTTAGAAAGCTATTTTTTTATTTGAAAGTATGTGTATTAATTACATAAAGCCCTAAGTCATTAAGGTTTGAGAAAAATATTAGTAAAAAATTTAATATGTTAAAAAAATGTTAAGAAAATTTAGGTTGATTTCAACTAAAAATTGGCGCTTTTATCGGTGTGCAAGACTTTTTTTTGAAATATTTTGAAAAAACGTAGGGGTATTCGGATTGAGCTGCATCTTACAATATAAATACGAGGTTATGATTAAATCTTCCAAATATTTGGTACTGAAAGAACTTGAGTTGTTTGATTGCCTTGATGACAGACAACTTGAGCAGTTATCCAATCAAGTTCAATCCAAAAAAATTAGTAAGGGGCAATTCCTTTTTGACCACGGAGACCACATTTCAGATGTGTTCATTGTTATAAATGGTAGTTTTAAAATAGGTCGCTATACCTCTAATGATAAGACGCTCATAAAAGAAATCGCCTACAAGCATGAGTTGATTGGTGAAAATTTTATGGCTGAACAATCCTATACCAAAGATTTTGCGCAAGCATTGGAAGATACAGAAGTGTATTCAATACCGATTTCGTTTTTCAAAAATTTGCTTGAACGCAATGCCACACTTTGCCAGGGGGTTACTGAAATACTCATCCGAAAAATGGCTCAACTCGAATCCCGTATGAGCAACTTTGTATTTAAAAAAGCCCAAAGCAGAATTGTAGACTTCTTGAAGGATCTTGCTAAGCATAAAGGTATCCGAATCGGATTGGATGAAGTTCTGGTAAACCATGGCTTGTCACACAAGGAGATTGCTTATATAACGGACACCTCGCGACAGACAGTTGCACGTGTGTTGGGTGATCTCAAAAGGCAAAATATAATTCACTTCAGTACCAGAAAACCGCATAAAATATTAATACGCAGCACATTGAACCTTAGTTGATCGATGTGGTTAATGCCTTTGCTGTTTTAATGGCAAGGGCATTTTAATTGGCTTTTCTATCTTTGATGCCAAAATAGATTCAATGATCAACTGTTTGGTCCTGCCTGATTTTGCCAGTTCGGCAGTTTGGCTCAGCTTACTTACCCTGACATTCCTGGAAATTGTTCTTGGAGTTGACAATATCATTTTCATTTCAATCGCTTCTTCAAAGATCCCTGAGGAAGATCAAAAGAAGGCAACCAATATTGGTCTAATTCTGGCTATGGTTATGCGAATAGTCCTGCTCTTAGGCGTCTCTGTTCTCATTGCCATGAATGATCCATGGATTACAATTCACAATAATTTTTTCCACGCGGGCTTCTCTGTTCAAAGCCTTATTTTAATTGCTGGGGGCGTATTTTTACTCTACAAGAGTGTAACAGAAATTCATCATAAACTCGAAGGTGCGGAACATGGGGATATGGTAAAAAAACCCACTTCAACACTTAGTAAAGCTATTATAGAAATTACCGTTATCAATATTGTCTTTTCATTCGACTCAATTTTAACGGCAGTCGGCATGACAAATGGATTGGAAGGGGCGTTATTTATTATGGTCGTTGCAGTGGTGATCTCAGTATTAATTATGATGCTTTTTGCAGTGCCAGTGGGAAGATTTGTAAACAAGCACCCATCGATCCAGATGTTGGGCATGGCATTTTTAATTTTAATTGGATTTATGTTGATTATTGAAGGAGCGCATTTAGCCCATCTTTCAATTTTAGGATCAGAGATTGGTGCTGTTCCAAAAGGTTATTTATACTTTGCCATCGCCTTTTCGCTGGGCGTGGAATTTTTAAATATGAGATTAAGGAAAAAACAAAAACCAGTTCAATTGCATGGCGCTACAGAAGATGCAAGTCACGGTGGAATAATATAGAAGAATATGAATTTTAATTTAGACAAGAATTTGGTCTTTTTTGATATAGAAGCAACAGGCCTTAATGTGATTAGAGACCGCATAATACAGATTGCCCTGATCAAATTTGAACCGGGTCAATTATTACCTGCAGAATTAACATTATTAATAAATCCAGGGCCTGTGCTCATCTCAGAAGAGGCCTTCGGCGTGCATGGCATATCATCAGCCATGCTGGCCAATAAACCGACATTTCCACAAGTTGCGCAGCAATTATGGGACTTTATAGGAGACGCTGATCTTGCGGGATACAATTCCGATAGATTTGATATACCCATGTTGATGGAAGAGTTCGCAAGAGCAGGGTTTGATTTCAATCTGGATAACAGAAGAACCATAGATGTACAAAAGATATTTTATAAAATGGAGCCCCGTACTTTGGCTGCAGCTTATAAAATGTATTGTGGAAAGGAAATTGAAAATGCGCATGATGCTTTAGAAGATGTACGCGCTACGGTAGAAGTACTTCAAGGACAAATTGAAAGGTATAAGGATACAGATTCTAAAGATGCCGATGGCAATATTATTAAGACTCCCGTACGCAATGATATGAGCGCCTTGGCAGAATTTACCAATGATAAACGCAGCGTTGATGTAACCCAAAGACTAAAATATAATCCACAAGGGAAAATTGTATTTAATTTTGGAAAATACCAAGGGCAAGTTGTCTCAGAAGTATTGGCCAAAGACAAACAATATTATCATTGGATACTTGAAAAAGATTTCTCAGCGCAAGTTAAGCAGATCGTTAAAAAATTAGTCAAAGAAAATGAGAGCAACGCTCCTTCTTAGTTGTCTGGCCATGCTGATTTGGTCTTGTGAAGAGTCCCGAACGGCATGCCTTGATTTTGCTGCTGAAAACTATGATGTAGGCGCTGTTAATGCATGTGATTCCTGTTGCACTTATCCAAGTTTTTCTCTCAACACAAGTATTATCTTCGATACCTTTGATTTTTCTTACAATCGATATACCCTCTTGCCCAGTGGAGATTCTATTGCCATCCAAAGTTTCGAACTCGGAATTTTCGATATAAAACTGGAGAATGCCGATACCAGTTATTACGTTTTAAATTTTGCGACAGCAGACAGTACCTTAAGAGATAATTCAATCCTTTATAACTCTAGGGCATCATCAAGCCTCAGCGTAGGAGAAACCAATTTTTCAGATGATGTGAGCAGCATCTCATTCACGCTTGGGGTTGATCAGGGATCGCTTCCTGACCTGGATAACGTTTTGAGCTCAAGCAACTGGAATGTATTAAAGGATAGTCTTTATATAGACGCTATTCCTGTGTTTAATACATTTAAAATGACCTATCTTCTCAATGATTCAATACAACATTTGATTTCATCCGACAGACAGCTAGACAATTTAAGCAGTAATATTATCAAGTTCGTTCCTCCAGGGCAGGATTGGAATTTGGAAATGGTTTTTGATTTCAATCTCTTATTAAATGGCGTAAATGGAAGTCTGACAGATGAAGAAATCAAAGCTTTAATTGAAGATAATTTGTCTTCATTGATCCAATTCAATTAAACCAATATCCTCTTGTGATCGTTATATTTGCATGGCTATGAAGCTAAGATATATTATAGTGTTTGCATTTGCGCTGATCTTCTCTTCCTGTGGTGATGACTCAACGGTGAAAGTCTTCGAAGACAGAGATTTAACGGATATAGAATATAACCCTCAAACCTTACAGATTAGCTATCCCCAGACCTTTCCCAGACTGGAGCAACCAGATGACAATCTCATGACGACTGATGGCGTAGAGCTTGGAAGACATTTGTTTTACGATCCTATTTTAAGTGCAGATTCCACGATGTCCTGTGCCTCTTGTCATTTACCTTTAGGCAGTTTTACTGATAATTTGGCGGTCAGTATTGGAATAGACAACATTGCGGGAAAACGCAGCTCCATGTCATTGTTGAATACCGGCTTTTATAATACAGGTCTCTTTTGGGATGGTCGATCGACGACACTTGAAGAGCAAGCGCTTTTGCCAGTTGAAGACCCCATAGAACTTCATGATACTTGGGATAATGTTATATTCAAATTACAATGTACTGAGGCCTATCCAGAAATGTTTAGAAAAGCTTTTGGGATTGAAAAGTCTTCCCAAATCACCAAGGAGTTGGCGGCAAAAGCCATGGCTCAGTTTGAGCGGTCCCTGGTTTCATCAGGCAGCAGCAAGTATGACAAGGTGTTGGCAGGTAAGGATGTATTCACAGAAGAAGAATTGATGGGTTTTGAAATCTTTTTTGACATCAATGAAGACCTTCCTGATGGTGAATGCTTTCATTGTCACAACGAACCCTTGTTGACTACAAATGAATACCTCAACAATGGTCTTGATTCAGTTCCAGACTTTGATAGTTTCGAGGATGTTGGCTATGGTGCTGTTACGGGTGTAAATTTTGACAATGGTAAATTTCGAGTCCCCACATTGCGTAACATCATTCATTCTGCGCCTTTCATGCATGATGGCCGATTTCAGACACTAGAAGAAGTTTTAGATCATTATAACTCTGGTGGTAAACCTTCTCCCAATAAACATCCTTTAATTGTACCCCTGGGATTAACGCAGGAACACCTTGACGCTTTAATGGCCTTTCTTCATACCCTAACCGATGAAGAATTTATGAACAATCCTGCTTATTCTGACCCGAATTGATACCAATTTCTTTTGGATTTCCTACTACTATGTTGATTCGAAGTTTCTAAAGTCAATTTCAGCGACGTAATATCCCATTTCATAGAATAATTGTGTTGAGTCTACCTGACTTGAATTATTTTCAGTCAAACAAAATAATTTTATGAGACAATTTTTACTTTTTATCTTTCTTACATTATCGACAGTGCTAAGCGCTCAACTTAATGTTGAGTTATTGTCAAACTTGCCTTATGCCGAAGACAACTCGGATGGATCTGACATCTGGGGCTATGTTGATGAGGATGGTTCGGAATACGCCATATTTGGAACATTCAATGGTGTGTCAGTGATCAATGTGACCGATCCGCGTAATCCAGTTGAAGTGAATTTTATTGAACAGCAGGGTTCTATCTGGCGCGATATGAAATCTTGGGGGGATTATGTGTACGTAACCTCAGATCAACCTGGAACTTCGGATGGATTATTGGTTATAGATATGACTACATTGCCTGATTCTGTGACCTACAGGAATATTAACCCTGATGTAGAAAACCTTGGAACAATAAATACTTGTCATAATTTATATATCGATGAATTTGGATACATATATCTGGCAGGATGTAATCTTAATAATGGCGGGCTGCTTATTTTTGATGCCTTCACTACGCCAGGAGACCCAATCTTTGTCAGTGCAGGTGCTCCGACCTACTCTCATGATATATATGTTCGTGACAGTTATGCATACAGCTCCGAAATTGATGAAGGGTCATTTGCTATATATGATGTCATAGAAAAGGATGATATATTATTTATTAATGATCAAAGAACACCATTTAACTTTGCCCATAATACGTGGTTATCAGATGATGGGAATACAATTTTCACGACTGATGAAATAGGTAATGCGCCCATTGCGTCCTATGACATTTCAGATATGAATGATATTAAATTCCTCGATGAATTCAGGCCACAGGCTACAATAGGACAAAATGTGATTCCACACAATGTGCACGTCCTTAATGATTACCTTATCATTTCATATTATACTGATGGATGCATTATTGTAGATGCGTCAAAACCAGATAATTTGGTAGAAGTTGGCAATTGGGATACATTTTTGGGCGCCGGACAGGGATTTAATGGTGCCTGGGGCGCTTATCCATTCCTGCCTTCTGGCAATATTTTAATTGGAGATGTGAATTCAGGTTTATTTGTTTTGGAGCCTGACTATAAAAGAGCAGGTCATCTTGAAGGAACAGTAACAGATAAAAGCACAGGACTCGCCATCAATAATGCCAGTATTGAAATAGCTGATATTGATCTATTTGATTTTAGCAGGGCAGATGGGGTATACAAGACAGGGTCGGCTCAAGAAGGAACTTTTACAGCAGAGATAAGCGCGTTTGGCTACCAGCCTGTCACCAGGGATATTACACTTGTCAGCGGCGAAGTTGTCATAGAAGATTTCGAATTGGAACAATTGCCACGTGTAAATGTAACAGGTAGGGTAACAGCACAGAACAGCACCGCGGGATTAGAAGGAGTAGAAGTAAAATATAGTATTCAAGGTATGGAACAAAGTGTATTTACGGATGCAGACGGTAACTTTTCCATACCTCAGATTATTGCCGGGGAATATGACTTTGTAGTTGGCGCTTGGGGGTATAAGTACACATTTGTTGAGAACCTCGACTTCAATAACGGCCAAACCGAGCAAAGTGTCGAATTACAACTTGAAGCAGGCATCGAAGATAACTTCGCACTTGATTTGGGATGGGAGACAGAGCTGCTTGGCGTACAAGGTGGTTGGGAAAGAGCAGATCCAATCGGACAGGCTCCGGCACCTAATATCCTGTTGGCTCCAGAAGACGATTCAGATGATCCAGGTCTACAGGCCTATGTGACTGGAAATGCCAATTCATTCAATGATGGGTTCCTTTTTGGAACGGCCACACTCCAGTCACCAGAATTCGATCCTTCCGGAATGGAAGATGCTACCTTAAGTTATAAAACCTGGTTTTGGGCTTCTGATTTCCAGGGTAATCCTGGCGCTGAAAATATGATTATAACTATTACAAATGGCTTAGATTCCGTGAATATCGATACAATAGGAATGGAAAACCATATACCATTTGAATGGAATCAACGTGCTGAGATTGTATTGTCTGATGTCATTGATGTGACCTCAAATATGCGCATCATTGCACAAGTCGTTCAAGAAGGATTTGGTACTGCAGTGGAAGCGGGCTTTGATGACTTCAAAGTTTTTGCGGGTTCGCCAAGTTCGATCTCATCATTGGAAAAATCAGTTGATTTCAAAATCTATCCGAATCCAACTCTTGATTTGTTTAACATAGAATTAAGCAAGGGTCAGGAAAACGGGTATATCCAGATATTTAGTTCTGATG
>JABDJE010000025.1 GCA_013002625.1 Saprospiraceae bacterium
AGGTGCCTCCATAACTGGTGTGTACAACACTTTGAATTTTTCTATGCTACCATCAGCCAGTGGTAATCCCATAATTAGGGGATCACCTTCATTTTGATTGAATCGTTCTGGTGCTGAAAGCAATCTGTTGAACAGTGCATTGTAATCCTGCAGTTGAAATAATTTAAAGTCCAGAGGCTGATTCAGCTGGGTGGTTTTTTCTACCGAAGACGGATTTGATATCTCTTGCCAATCAGCATTTTTAATACTTAATTGTGCAAATGAGGCAATGGCAAACAATGAACAAAGTAATGTCAATGTAAAGATCTTCATCAAAATGTGTTTGAATTATGAATAGACAGGGTGACTTTACTACTAAGAAAAAGGAAAAATGGTAAAATGGCAAATAGGATGAAGAAAAGCTTGTGGTACTGTAGGAGATTAGTCATCAATAAGGGTTTTTGTGTCAAATTAATGTGCGAAAAACCATGTGAAATGCGAGCACCCCATAAATATGCGATTGTAGTAGCCATGGGTTGGCGCTATCTTTAAAACATAAAACATTGACTTAGATACTTTATTCGTATTTAGTACACCAACAAATGCACGATATGAGAAATCACATTATATTACCATCATGATTCTGCGCATTGGACTCATAGAAGACGATCAAATTGTCAGATTAGCCTATGAAAAGTACTTTGAGGTACACCCCAATTTCAATTTGATTTATTCATTTGATAACATGGAGGATTTCCTTGAAGCAGCTCAAAACGGCAGTACTTTGGATATTATTCTTTCAGATATTGGTTTACCGGGTATGAATGGTATCAGTGGCATTCCTTTGATCAAAAAAATTATGCCCAAGGTCAATATCATCATGGTTACGGTATTCGATGACAGCGATAAGATTTTCAAAGCCCTATGTGCTGGGGCCAGTGGATACCTGCTCAAAAATATGCCCATTGCATCTGTGGGTAACATGCTGTTGCGCATTGGTCAGGGTGGTGCACCCATGTCCCCAGCTATTGCCCGCAAAGTGATTGAATATTTTCATCCAAAGAAATCCGAGAGTCTTACAGCAAAAGAGTCTCAAATTGTGCAATGCCTGGTAGATGGCCTCTCGTATAAAATGATTGCAGATCGACTTCAGATATCAATCCACACCGTCAATTCTCATATAAAAAACATTTACAGAAAACTGCATGTCAACTCAAAAGCAGAGGTTATTGCCAAGAGCCTAAAGGGTGAAATTTAAATTGAATATTTTATAAGGCAATTTAATATAGGTGCGGCCTTAACTCTAAATTAAATGTACCTATCCAGTGTCCACCTCGAGCTTGACGGTATAGCCGTTTTTCTCATTTATTTCTAAATGGCCTCCTATTTTTTTTGCTCTCGCATTCATATTGGTTAATCCCTGACCAGATGACGGACTTCCGTTTTTAGTACCGCGTCCATTATCCTTTACTATCATCGAAAATAGGCCGTTGGTCTGTTCAATCGAGACAGTAACCTGGTTAGCATTACTGTGCTTAACGATATTATGGACAGCCTCTTTAAAGATCAGATAAATATTTTGCCGCACTTCAGGTTTGAGCTTTTGGTTCTCATTTAGGTTATCCGCTTTGAGTATATGTTCAATTTCAAGTGGTGTCAGCATATTGTGCATATGTTGTCGCATTCTGTCAAGCAAACTCTTGGTTTGATCCTGCCGGGCATCAAAGCTCCAGACTATATCGCTCATAGTGGAACTGGCTTCGCGGCTTTGATCGGCTATTTCCTTGATTTTTTTCTTTGATTCAGTGTCACTATACACCGCCGCATTAATAAGGTCGGACTCCAATGCTATCCTGGTCATCATGGATCCGACTTCATCATGCAGATTGGTCGCAATACGTTGTCTAACCTGGATGATTTTTTTGTACTGCTCCAATCTATTTTTATAGAAGGCATAAAATATAAGGCCCATTCCTGTAAAACTTAAAAGATAAAACCAGATCGTTTCTGTAAATGGACGTAGGCTTCGAATTGGAATAGATTTAATATACTGATTTTGCAATCCTGTTGATGTTGTAGCTTTAATTTGAAGGGTATATTGCCCTGCCGGCAGGGAACTTATATTGAGGGTATTGTCCGTTCCCAGGTATTTCCATTCGGGTTCAAATCCGATAATGCGGTAGTAAAATTTATTGGCGCCGGGATTGTCATAGTATGCCATCGAAAAATCAAATTCCAAATTGTTTTCATCGGGTTGAAATACAATGGGTTTGTTTCCAATGTCTCTGCATGGATGATTGATAAGAGTATTGCTTGATCGATCATAGCTTGTGATCGCATTCAAATAAATGGGATAATTGACAGTTGATTCATAGGTCTTTTGCCTGTCTATTCGGGTCATGCCGTTCAATGTGCCAAGATAGATATAGTCTTCTTCGACCAGGTATCCGGGGTAATTAAATTCATTGTGTGAAATACCATAATTTACGGTAAATGTGCTGATGACCTGCGTCGAAGTATCATAATGACACAGACCATTATCGGTTGGAAACCAGAATCTTTTTCCATCCGGGATTACGGCATACACTGTATTATGTGACAGCCCTTCTTTTTTTGTGATGTACCGTACCTGTGTTCGATCCGGTGACAGGATATTAACTCCGCCGCCTCTCGTTCCCAGCCATAATTCTCCATTCTTATGCGTATGAATATTAAATATAAAATTACTGGACAGCGGAGGATCGGAAGTTGTATTATACAATTCAATCAGTTTCATATCTTCATCAAAGCGGGCCAGGCCATTCGCTGTGCCCAACCATACCGTACTGTCTGGGTTGAATACAAAATGGTAAACCTGATCGAGTCCTTTATGATCCAGAACAGCACCTTGTTTTGTCCGAGGGTTATAGGTAATTATATTTTCAAAATGCCCCAGCCAGAGAGTTTGATCTCTCATACCAATACTTCGAATCTGACGTTTTGGCCATGGAATTCTCTCTCGCTTGGCCACGCCTGTGTAGGCATTATATTTGACTAGACCTGCCCCTGTTTTAGCAGCCCAGAATATGGAATCGTTATCCTGAACCATACCTCTGAAATCATGATACCCAGGATTTATCGCTCTGATGTCACCTGTAGTTGTGTTCATTATAAAGGATTCATATTGGGCTGAAATCAAAATTTCAACAGCATTGATGCGCGTGATGGTACGGACACTTCTACGAAAATTTCGACTTTCCTCATTGTTCAGAAAGGCATCAAACAACTTTCTTTTTTGTTGAAATACGGTAAACCCAAAATTGGATGAAATCCAGACTGCGCCTGTCCGGTCAAAATAGACTTTTTTGGCACCATGGATTTCATCGGCATCGATTGACATAAGGAAATTAAAATCTGATGTCAGGAGATTAAAGGTATAAATGGTTCTATCTGACAGAAGCAAACAGTTCTCTTCTTTGTCAATACCCATGATGCTGAACTTTTGGATAGGCAATGAATCTAATGCGGTCAAAGGC
>JABDJE010000064.1 GCA_013002625.1 Saprospiraceae bacterium
ACATAATGGTCAAACAAGACCTGCCCTCCATGGGTTTCGATCGTATTTCTAATATTTGAGATTATGCCTGGCAATTTATTGGATCCAATATGTGGATGAGCATCTATTAATATATCTGACTTTGCACCATGATCCACAAGAACTTTTAGGGTTTTGAGGTAATGTCCTCGCTTTTTGGATCTTGTGTACAACTTTCCATCGGAATAAGTACCTGCTCCCCCTTCTCCAAAACAATAATTTGAATGTGGATTCACCTCTCCGAGCTGTTGTATCGCTCGAAGGTCCCTACGCCGCGCTCTGACATCCTTACCCCTGTCCAATACTATAGGCTTCAAGCCATATTCAAGGCATTGTAGAGCCGCAAAGTAGCCTGCAGGGCCTGCACCAATGATAATGACACGTTTACCCGATCCAGATTCTCGATAATTAATGCCAATCCGATCAGCATCAGATTGAATATTAGAATCGGAGCTCACCAAAAAGCGGAGCTGATACATGACAGGGTTTTTTCTGGCATCAATCGATCTCTTGACCAGCTTAAAATAAAAGTTGGGCTCGCCCTTCCATTTTAATTTTTGGGCAATTTTCTTTCGAATGATCGGCTCATTGTCTATATGAGAAGGGATCAGTTTGATATCTACTTCACGAAGCACAGAACGAAGATAAAAGGAAATGGTGTAAAGCGTAAGGTTTATAGAATAAGGAATAAGGAATAAACCTGTAGCACGAAGTGCTGCCTTCATTTTTCTTTTCGACTAAGCCTGTAGCGCATGAAGAAAAATTCTAGGATGAAAGGGGTAAAAAGGAAAAAAGAATAAGGTTCTATTTTTTGGTTTAAGTTTTAAACTTAAACCAAATACATCCCTATCTTCCAAGTTGGTCACTCAGTCACTTATTCAATCATTCATTCATCCAACCGTTGCCATTCGTCGATAAAAATTTTAAGTCTGCTTTGCATTCATTTAATTAGTTTAAAATCAACTTAATTATAATGCATATTTATACAGATCTGACAGGTTTGATCCACCTCATAGCCTCTGCATCAGCCTTAATCACAGGGACGGTAGTGCTTGTCAAGAAAAAAGGGACCATCAATCATAAAAGATGGGGGTATTTGTATACAATGTCAATGGCCACCGTTGTCATCACATCATTTATGATGTATAATCTGTTCGGTGGCTTTGGTATCTTTCATTTTTTTGCAACGATAAGTGGGTTAACATTGATCGGAGGGATGCTTCCTATGTTTCTAAAAAGACCAAAGCACTACATTTCCATGCATTTCAGTTTTATGTTTTGGTCTGTATTTGGGTTATACGGCGCTTTTATGGCAGAAGTTCTTGTCAGAATTCCAAAAACGGTTATATCAGATGGTGAAATCCTTGCGGTCTTTTACAATATGGTTGGCATAGCAGTATTTATCGTTATGGGCATCGGGTATTTTATTTTTAGTAAAAAGAAAAAAACCTGGTCCAGTTTTGAGAAGGGGTAAATTCTAGGGTGGAAGTATTAATGTTCTATTATGTTGTTTAAGCTTTAAACTTAAACCACATTCCTCCCTGTCTTGCAAGTTGGTCACTCATTCAGTCATTCATTCATCCAGCCATTGTCATTCGTCGATAAAAATGATCATTTCATTAAATTGATTTGACTTCAACACAACTATAGCGCAAAATTGTACCTTTGCACCGCTTTTACAGTGCTTCAAAGCGCTAGATCTAAAGACGAAATAAAAATGGATAAAAATCAAGGAATTGGAGTGTTATTGCTTTTCGCAGTACTGATTGCCTATTATTTAATCACTGCACCTTCTCAGGACGAAATTGCACGCCAGGAATTCATTCAGGATTCAATTAATCGTGCAAAGCTTGAGCAAAGTGAAATTGCCGTTCAACAAAATAAAACAGCTATAACACAGGCTATAATTCCTGACTCTGTTGCTCAACAGCAACTTCAAGGCAATTTTGGACCCTTTGCATTGGCCATGACTGGCAGCAATGAAGAAGCCACCCTGGAGAATGATAGAATGAAGGTTATTTTCGAAAGCAAGGGCGGAAAGATAAAGGAGGCTATTCTTAAAGATCACTATAAAATTACTGAGGACTCGGCATTCAATCAATCCAAGGAACCCCTATCCCTTCTCAACGACGATAAAAACAAATTTGAATACCTCATTCCTACTCAACAGTTTGGCAATATCAATACTGCAGACCTGTATTTTACACCAGAGGTATCAGATAATAAAATTGTGCTTGAGGCGGCCTTGGATAACGGGAGATCAATCCAACAGATTTACACGCTTAACCCCGATAGTTATACCCTTGATTACAATCTAAAACTTAATGGCATTACGTCCATGATGGATGCCAATCAGACAAACATCAAATTTAAGTGGCATAACTACCTTGATCGCATAGAACTCAATACCAATTTTGAGAAATATTACTCTACAGTCTATTTCAAAGCAGTGGATGATGGGTCAGATTATTGTAGCTGTAGAGGTGACGATACCGAAGAAGTTGACAATAAGCGCATTGAATGGGTGTCTCATGTAAACCAGTTTTTTAATACCTCACTTGTCGCAAAGAGTACGAAGTTTCAAAATGGCGTTTTTGAAACCGTTATGATGGAAGAAGATGATCCAGATCTTAAATTGGTAAAGACCGAAATGGATATTCCACTGGACATGAATCTAAATGAAGATCTGGCATTTACCTTATTCATCGGTCCCAATGAATTTAAGCAACTCAAGGCAACCGGTAACGAGCTGGAGCAAATCATTCCTTTCGGCCGATCCATCTTTGGTACGATAAACAGATACCTCATTAGACCGTTCTTTGACTGGCTCTCTTCCTTTATTAACAGCAAAGGATTGGTTATCATTCTTTTGATTTTCATCATAAAGGTATTCCTCTATCCATTGATGTATAAGATGTTGCATTCTCAGGCCAAAATGGCTGTTCTGAAACCTGAGCTTGCCCATTTAAATAAAAAATATAAGGACGACGCGCAGAAAAAGCAGATGGAAACTATGAAGATCTATCGTGAGTACGGCGTAAGTCCCCTTGGTGGCTGTCTACCGATGATTCTTCAAATGCCAATCTGGTATGCCCTATTTAGATTCTTTCCGGCGTCTATAACATTCAGGCAGGAATCCTTCCTTTGGGCAACAGATCTATCCTCTTTCGATGTCATTACAAGATTGCCATTCACCATACCAGCTTTCGGTGCACATATAAGTTTGTTTACCATACTATGGGCTGTGACAACAATCATATATTCATACTACAATATGCGTCACATGGATATGTCCGCAAACCCGGCTATGAAATATGTGCAATACTTTATGCCAATTACATTTTTATTCTTCTTTAACACCTATGCTTCGGGATTAACCTGTTATATGTTTTTCAGTAATTTGTTTAACATTGCCCAGACGGTGATTACAAAACGGTTTGTTTTTGATGATGAAAAAATCAAGGCTGAACTTGATATAAAGAAATCCAAACCCAAGAAGAAGAGTAAATTTCAATCCCGTTTGGAAGAGGCGATGGCCCAACAACAGCAGATCAAAAATCAACGCTCACAACAAGGCAGAAAGAAAAAAAGATAAACAGTTACATTATCTGGGGTTGAATTCAGATATTGCATCTGGATAACCTGAAGATTAGATGACAAAAATTGTTGGTGTACTGGGCTCTGGTTCTTTTGGTACGGCTGTAAGCCAAATTCTTGCAGACAACACCGATGTGTTGATTTACACAAGAAGGCAAGAAATTGCAGATAGGATCAATCGTGAACATCGCATCAAAACACATCAACTATCACCAAGAATCAGTGCAACAACCGATATTGCAGAAGTAGGTGATAGATGCAGATTTATATTTCCAATAATACCTTCTGAACACTTTCGAACTGTAATGCGTGAAATTGGACCTCATGTAGGTCCGGGTCACCTGATGGTTCATGGCACAAAAGGCTTGGATGTATCTGAAGCATTCAATGATGCTAAAGATATCCGAGAAATCAAACGTTCTGTATTCACCATGAGCGAGGTCATCCGACAAGAAACAAGTGTTATCCGAACGGGTGCCCTGGCTGGACCAAATCTGGCTGCTGAAATTCTTGCAGGGCAACCTGCTGCAACCGTCATTGCATCTGAATTTGATGAAATCATTCAAAAAGGGCGTGCCTTGTTAGCAGGTAAGCGCTTCATTGTATATGGTTCTCACCACCTGACAGGTATCGAATTAGCTGGAGCGCTTAAGAATATTATCGCCCTGGCTTCAGGCATTATGAACGGTATTGGATTTGGTAAGAATATGGAAGCCCTCCTCATTACAAGAGGTCTTAGAGAAATGATTCATATAGCTAAAGCGGTAGGCTCGGAAATTAAACCATTTCTTGGCACAGCAGGTGTGGGTGATCTAATTGCCACCGCAACCAGTCCCCAAAGTAGAAATTATACCTTTGGACAGTACATTGCCCAGGGTAAATCAATAGATCAAATTTTACAGGAAATGGAAGAGGTGGCTGAAGGATACAGAACCATTAAGTTTGCCCATAAGATAGTAGCTGCGGCCAATCTTCAAGCCCCACTGACCGAAACTTTGTATCAAATTGTATATGGCGATTCTTCGGTTGGAGAAGCTGTTCACAAGTTGATTACCAATCCATTGTCCGTGGATGTGGATTTTATTTAATGATCCAAATAAAATAGAATGGATAAAATTCAAAATATAAGCTGTCCAAATTGCCAGCATCAATTTGATGTCGAAGATGTATTGGCATCCAAAATTCAATCCCGCTTGCAAAATGAATTTGAAGCCAAACGTACTCAAATGGAGAGTCAGTTAGCAGAACGCAACAACGCCTTGCAAGAGCAGATGAAGGTATTTGAGGAAAAGAAAAAAAAGGAAAATGAATTGTTCGAAAGCAAATTAAAAAGTAGACTAGAACAAGAAAAAGAAGGCATACAAAAAAAGGTACTCGAGGATTTTCAATCAAAGATGAAGGTGCAACAAGAGGAGTTGGCGCTCAAACAAAAACAATTGGCTGAATTACGCAATAAAGAAGTTGAACTGGAAAAACTCAAAATCCAGATGAATGAACAGGAAAAGGAAATCGAGCTAAGGTTTCAAAAACAAATGAGTTTAGAATTGCAGGCCAAAGAAGAGAAAATTCAAAAACGTGTTCAGGAAGAAAATGAGCTGAAGATAAAAGAGAAAGACAAGCAACTTGAAGATCAGAAAAAGCTCATTCAGGATCTAAAACGTAAATCTGAACAGGGCTCCATGCAACTTCAAGGTGAAGTACAAGAGCTTGCTATTGAAGAATATCTGGCTAATCATTACCCTTTTGATACCATCGAAGAAATTAAAAAAGGCGCCAGAGGGGGCGACTGCATTCAGATAATCAACACACGGGAAAATGCTCAATGTGGTCGCATATATTATGAATCGAAACGCACCAAAGAGTTTCAACCGGCATGGATCGAAAAATTCAAGGCTGATATTCGCACGGTTGGTGCTGATATAGGCGTTTTGGTTACACAAGCTTTGCCCAAAGACATGGACCGTATGGGTATTAAACAAGGCATTTGGATTTGTACCTATGAAGACTTTAAGGGATTGTCATTGGCACTGCGTGAATCGGTTATAAAGATCCATCAGGCTCGTGCTTCAGAAACCAATAAGGGAGATAAGATGGAAATGCTGTATTCATATTTGACCAGCAATGAATTTAAATTGGTTATTGAAGGGATTGTTGAAGGCTTTACGCAAATGCGTGAAGATTTAAACAGAGAAAAGTCAGCTATGCAGCGGATTTGGAGTCAGCGCGAAAAGCAAATCGAAAAAGTGTTGTTGAATACAACGGGTATGTACGGCTCCATCAAAGGCATTGCTGGCAACGCCATCGATAATATAAATGCATTGGAGTTGCCTGAGTAAAAAATGCCTCCCGAAGGAGGCATTTCTATCATTTTGGATTATTGCGCTAGGATAATAACCTTCCTGACATATATGCTGTTGTCAAGTTTAATCTTAAGGGTATAAATTCCATGCTGCATGTCATTTACATCCAACCTGAATTTATGTACACCTTTATCCATTGCTGCTGTACGGAGTAAGCCTTGTTTTACCAGTCGACCCAATTCATCGTATACATCAATTTCAGACGCTTCAATTTCATTGAACAAACTAAATTCAACTGTCAATTGATCGTATACTGGATTCGGATACAAAGCTATTTTGTTTTCTTCATCAAATGAACCTTCGAATGAAATAGCTATGATTTTTGAATAAGAGAACCTACCATCCAGATCGACTTGCTTGATTCTATAGTAATGTACTTCAGAGCTGAATATGTTTTCATCTTCGAATGAATATGTTAGGCTGCGCGTATAATCATTTTGTGCTTCAACTCTGCCAATTGACTTGAAATCTTCAATCGATCCGACCGATCGCTCAACTTCATATTGTTGTAGATTAAACTCACTTTCAACCTGCCATTCAATATAGTTGTAGTCTCCCCTATTTTCACCCCATACGTCTCGCCATACAACCGGTAGTGCGCCACTTACCAATCCTGCATCAACATGTCCAATGTGTTCACCTGGTTGTACTATATAGAACTTGGTAGTATGTAAGCCATTACTGTTATCGACATCACTGTCCATGGCTTCATCTTCTCCTTGGTTAGGCAATGTCATAGCATAGCCGTCTGGTATATCAAAATGTAAGAAATAGGTATTCTTACCAAGGTAATCTATCATATATTCTCCATTCTCATCGGTAACCGATTGCGCTACTACATTCCCTTCATTGTCGATGGCTTGAACTTCAACGCCTTGAACACCTTCTTCATTTACATCCCGTCGGCCGTCTTCATCATCATCAGACCATACATAATCTCCTATTGATCCCATAACATAAAACCCAGCACCTAGTGTACAGTTTTCCTGACCTGAATACACCGTGAAGCTTGGTGTTGTTCCCGTTCCATAAGTATTGGTGACGTCACTGTCCTTATTGTCATCAAATCCAATATTAGGGACTACACTTACCAATGTTGACGGTGGATCTACAAATTTCAGATAATAAGTTCCAGGGTTTACGCAAAACTTATAATAACCATCATCGGAAGGTGTACCTGGTTTATGGGTGGTGTACGTGACATCCCACAAATAGAATTCACCATTTATTTGACGAAAGATTTCAACACGCAATTGATTGATACCATTTTCGGTTGGATCCCATCTGTCATTTTTATTATAATCGAACCATACAAGCCCACCTACAGGTGCACATTGAATTAGTCCGGCATCATAAGAATAATCATCTGCGAACCCAACAGTGATAAGACCAGTTGTTCCTTCACCAAAATCACCCACAATATCGCTATCCAAATTATCATTTTCACCTCTATCAAATAATGTAGGCGAATAACCTTCTGGCATGAGAAAACGGATATAATAATTTCCAGGATACACATCATCAAACAGATAATATCCATTGTTATCAGTTTGTACACGTTCAATAAAGAAGCCTTGTGCATTATATAATTCTACAAACACCCCTGATATACCCTGTTCATTAAAATCCTGTATCCCGTCTCCATCATAATCTTCCCAGACATAATCTCCTAATTCATATCTTATAATTACATCTATAGTTTCAATGTCCTCATCATCATCAAACCCATCCATATCACCATCTTCATCAACGGTGTAATCAGTTGAAGGGTCACTATCAATA
>JABDJE010000067.1 GCA_013002625.1 Saprospiraceae bacterium
CTGGCAATAATAGGGATCTTATCGAGAGGATGGGCCGCATTATAGGAGGCCACCAGCTGGTACAAGGTTAAGCGTCCTTTTAAACTCAGGTGTTTGACATCGATAAAAATACGTCGTCCTGCGTTCTCATCTTTTATGAATTGGCCGTTGGGTAGTTCTTTTACCGAAAGCAAATACTTCAAGGTCAGGTAACCCAACTGAGAAAATCCTTCATCGATAAAGAATTCCTGGTCCAGCAGTCCGAGCCTACGTGCTTTAATGGGCAGGCTGCGCGCATGACCACAGAGTTCAGAAGAGAAATGGTGGGAGAAGGTCACGAAAAACAGGGGAATCTCATTTTTCAGGTATTTGATACGTTTCCCAATGGTGTTGGATCTGAGCATTTTGGTACCATGTTTTGAATGTCCGCCGCCATGTTTGGTTTGTGAAACGATGGCCAGGCCTTCCATAGTGAGTACGGTAAGCACCTCATCGCTTGCAGGCAAGGTTTTATCCCAGTTACCATCTGCTACTCTAAAAGTACCGGAAGATTTTAGATTATTACTGGTTCCGTCACCATAGGCAAAGTCTAATAAATGCATGATCTCCTGTTCGCTTTCATGGACGAGTTCACCTGTCGTGTCCTTTTCATCCTTATAATGTTGAAGCTCATTGATAAACTCGTCCCAGTATTCCTGTTCCTTAAGAAAACGCAGCCGTTTCGCTTTGTATTTGGTATATAATGACATAACAAAATCCCTGAGATGCAATCTAATCCCTGCGAAGTGCAGGATCATTGGGAAAACAAGTCCGATTTTTATGGTCATATTAAGGGCTGAGAGCAGGTAACTGTTATTCATCATAAAGCCCTGTTCGAGTGAGTAGAGCGAGGCATAGACGAGTTTGACGCGGCTATTGATGAGTTTAGGATAGCCGGCCTGGTCGTATAAGCCACCGCGTTTTCCTTGCTCCTGGGCCTCTTTTATTTTTCTGCGTTTAGACCCCAGGTGGGTATTCCATAGTTTTTTATGCCCCAGCATCAAGGGATGCATGGCGGGATGACAGTGGAGGTCGGAGAACTGTTGATCAGACATAGTGTATGGTTTAAATACGCTATTGTCATAGTGTCTTCGGGAAACTAAAAACGGTCTTTGATTAGAGGGAGGGTATTAAAGATAGGAAAATTTAGGGAATTTATCGTAACTTTAAGTACTCCCATCGAATTGATTTCTAGTTCATACAAAACTAAAATGAACTGTTATATTAATGCTTTCCGGATCAATTATCTACCTCAATTGCAATGTCTTACCAAAGCGTATCATGATGTTAGCCAATTTAAATCAATGATAATATGAGCATAGATGATAACCATAACATAAGAACCACCTTAGGTATCCCACCAAATGGCTTCGATGCTGCTATTGTTTCGGTTGATCAACAAGGTCGTTTAGGTGATTTAAGTAATATTATTGTTACTGCCTATGATTATGATCCAACCGAAATCAAGTTAAACAAACTTACAAGAGGCTATCAACTCGTTCAATCTAAAGGAAAAAAACCCATTTTGTTTATAGTTACGGTAGGGGAAGGCGATCCAGCCGATTATTTAATCAATAATTTAAAAATTGGAATCAGCAAAGTTTTAGACGAATTCCGTGGAAAAAAAATATGGGTACCCTTGATGGCAACAGGAGATGGCGGCCTTTCTTATGAATACAGTTATGATATAACATTTGAAGTCTTAAAGGAATTCGCTTCAGTGGCTCAGTTCGAAATTGCCATTCCTGACAATGAGAATGGAAAAGCATTATTTGATCATTTGCAGGATATAAGTAAAGACACCAATTCACAATCTGAGGACGCTAATTTCTCTAATATCGATGAAGACTTTAAGGAGAGTTTCCGGTCCGAAAGTTTTTTTGATGAATCAAGCGTTAAAAAGACTACGGCTGCAAAAAAAGAAGCGCCTGTGAATGGTGATTCAAAAGCACCACCTGAAACCCAACAAGGCCAGGATACCGATAAGATCCCTTTTCATTTGGATAACGTTGAGAAAATCGATCGCTTAAACAGGGAACCTGTGGCTAAATCATTGGCCAGATTGATCAATGAGGATATTTTTTTTAAAGATAGCACGAAGTATTCATTTATGATTCATCTTCAGGGCGAATGGGGTTCGGGCAAGTCGACCTTTTTAAAGCTTATTGAAGTCAATTTGAATACCGCGTCCAGAAAATGGATCGTCATTGATTACAACGCCTGGCAGAACCAGCATATTGAACCGCCCTGGTGGTCGTTTGTAGATCGCATATACAGACAGGCTATAACGAAGCTAGACCTTTTTAAGTCCTTACGCCTTTATATGTCGGAAAGCTGGCGACGCACCATCTGGTATAGCGGCTGGCATAAGATCATCGCCTTTTTAATGACCCTGGCCTTTGGGTTATACGTGGCATTTAATTATGAGAATATAATTTTAATATTTGAAGATCTGGCAAAAAAGGGGGATACCTTCAAATTGGGTGATTTTAGTGCGCTCATTTTGAGCATCGGTTCGATTATCGGACTGGTCTATTCCTTATCAAAATTCCTGTCGACGCCATTGTTCCTCAATACTTCTGAAGGCGCGCGTTCCTTTATGGTGAGAGCAACAGACCCCTTAAACCGCATTTCCAAACACTTTCAAAGACTGATTAGCAGCATCAACAAACTGGATAGGGACGTCGCTATTTTTATCGACGATATCGACCGCTGTGATCGCGAATTTGTGATTAAATTACTGGAAGGCATTCAAACCTTATTTAAGGAAAAAAACAGGGTGCTGTATATCGTGGCCGGCGATAAGAACTGGATCTCGACCTGTTTTGAAAAACACTATGAAGATTTTGTTGATAAAGTCAACCAGGACAATGAACATTTGGGCGAGCTCTTTATAGAAAAAGCCTTTCAGTTATCCTTTAGAATGCCCAATGTATCTGAACCAACCAAGAAGGATTACTGGGATTATATTTTAGGCCAAAAGAAGATAAGCACAGTGGAAAAAAAGCCAAAGATCAGCGAAGAGGAAAGAACGGTATTGAAGCAACGCATACTGGAGTTTTATAATGTAGACCATGACCAGAAGGACCCAAAGGTCCTGAAAGACTTGGAAATAGAATACGGGAGTTCGGAGCAGGAGATCTCTGATATTGCCATGGAGGCCTTAGATGAAAGTCAGACCGATGTAAAACACTTGTTTGAGGGGCTTCACGAATTAATAAATTCAAACCCGCGGGCCATTAAGCGACTGGCAAATAAATATACCATCAATAGAAATATCATTCTTTTTGCCGAGCGTAAAGCCTTTAGTCCCACCAAATTATTCCGATGGCTCGTCATTGAAGATTTGTATCCGGGTATAAGCGATGTCGTTCTTGATGTTAAGAAAATGGATGAATTAAAGCACAAGATCGATAGTCTGACGCTTTTAGAGGAGGCCAGGGAAAAATTGAAGATCTTATTATTCGATCCTTCCAATATATATGGAGGTTCTATTAGTCTGGAAGAGATCATGGATTTTCAAGGCCTTTGATCATTTCAAAGCAGGCCTATGGTAGATTTGGATTGCTATTAAATCACTTAGTTGTCTTGTTTAAGAATTTTTTTCTTTTCTGCCTCATACTCCTTCCGGGTAATGGCGTTGATATCCAATAGCTCTTTGAGTTGTATGAGGAGTTCGTACTTTGTCGTATTAATATTTTGAAATCCGCTCTTTGCTGATTCACTTTCAAATTTTGGAAATACTTCTTTATTCTGCAGCGCATGGTCAATATTGACATAAAACTGTTTGTTGTAAAAATCGAAAGTGAAATTGACCGGTTTATAGAGGGTATCAATATTGGTAATGACGACCGACTTATTGATCAAATTCTTGTTTTTTATATAGGAATCCCGATCGGTATAACTAAAGATAGATACCCAACCTAAATGACTTAATGGTTGACCGATCTTGAGGGTATCACCTATTGTGTATATAACACC
>JABDJE010000070.1 GCA_013002625.1 Saprospiraceae bacterium
GTTCAAAATGCTTTGTCAAGCCTCCTGACCTCGGCTTCCTATGATCATGTGTATCGACCACAATGTGTCCATAGGTTGGATTATGCAACCGAGGGCGTGCTTTTGATTGGCAAACATGCTCAAGCCATTGCTGACTTGTGCCAACAATTTGAAATGCGGTCAATTCGTAAAAGCTATTTTGCAGTGTGCGCCGGCGATGTACCTGTAGAAGGACGCATCGAAAAGCCTTTAGATGGTCTTGATGCAATCAGCTTATTTGAACGAATTCACAGCTTAGTGTCACCCAAATATGGACGGTTAAATCTTCTTAGAATCGTACCGCAAACAGGCAGGCGGCATCAAATAAGAAAACATTTGGAAGCAATTGGACATCCGATACTCGGTGACAAGATTTATGGCACACCCTTAACGAAGCAATTTGGAAAAGGGCTTTACCTTTTCTCTCAATCCATCACTTTTAGACATCCAATTACTGGCGAGTTACAGACGATCGAGGCATCTCTTACTAAAAAGTACCGACGCCTGTTTCCAGATTTAATTAATCCCTGAAGGCATGTTTTGCATTAATTCATATCTTTCAAGCATGTCACTCAGATTATTGATATTCTTTATAAGCTTGCTTCTTTCCGTTCAATGGGGATTTGGTCAGAAATCGACAGTTGAAACATCAGGCGATATCTTACAAATAGCCCTTCCTGCAACAGCTGCACTTTCTACACTAATTTATAAGGATGGTTCAAAACCAGCTTTACAATTTTCAAAATCATTTTTAGTTGCGGTTGGGACGACCCATATTCTCAAAAGGGTAATCAACAGAACAAGACCCAATGGGGGTGACCATAGTTTTCCTTCTGGCCATACAGCTGCTGCATTTACAGGCGCTGCATTTATTCATAAGCGCTATGGAATTGAATACGGAATTCCAGCTTATCTGATAGCAGCATATACCGGATGGACCCGCGTTGATTCAAATAAACACTACTGGACAGACATCCTGGGAGGCGCGGCTATTGGTGTCGTAAGTGCATTTGTATTTACCCAACAATATAATCCCAAGCTAGTGGTCAGCCCAATCATTGGAACGGAACAGGTGATGTTAAATCTTCAACTCAGATTCTGAACTGATCGAACTTTTATACATATCAACTAATATCAGCATTATAGCAATCGGAAAAAGCGCAGAACAAAATGCCAGGACCTCATAGTAGTATGGCATAAATCCTTTGCCCATCCATAATAATAGCCCCTGCCCGAAGAGCAAAGCTTCGGTCGATAAAAAGGCTGCAAGAAATATATAAAAGCGGTTCCCCTTTCTTAACAATTGCATGTAACGAAAGCAGGCCAATATAAATAAGCTTAAGCCTCCCAGCATTAATAGGTGTATAAAACCAATTACGAAATTTCGAATTGTATAAGAAATGATAGCAATGGAAGGAATAGCCACCAATGTCTGAATACTAGCTTTCACAACGATGCAGAAAATGGCCAACTTGAAAATCCAGGGATTAAGTTGCGCACCCATACGGTCTCCTATAGTATTCCACAAAGGCAATGCCTTTAGTATTAAATAAATGCCGACAATCTGGAGAATGACGCCCGCGCTATTTGTATAGAAAATAAAATCCTCCGGTGTGGACCAACTCACAGCCTGTGCGTAGCTGAGCAAACATGAAATAGT
Organism: Saprospiraceae bacterium; assembly: GCA_013002625.1. Taxonomy (GTDB): domain Bacteria; phylum Bacteroidota; class Bacteroidia; order Chitinophagales; family Saprospiraceae; genus RFSX01. Next base: position 1,679 of record JABDJE010000070.1, read on the forward strand.
AAGAAACAGATATCCTCTGTATAGTTTTTTAGAATGAAATGGAATGTTTTTTTGCTTTAAGAATTCTACAATCAAAGCAATCATGACAAAAACAAACCAGCCATTGAATTGAAAATGCAGAAAGAATTGTACCGCAGCATAATATAGTTTTGACCCTTTTAATCCACAGGCAATAATGGGTCCTAATCCAAATATTCCCAGAGTTGAAATGATTAGAAACCATATGGCTGTTTTAAGTATCAATCTTGACATCCCTGTATCAACGCTTTTGTTAATCGCCTGGAAAAGGTAAAAGCTTAGAAGGTAAATACTTAATAAATAGATACAGGAAAATGTAATAGAAATAGGCCCATAACCCTGAATAGGGAAACTGATCAGCAAAACTCCGACAGCAGCTTGACTTGCCCAAAAAAGACGATTGAACTGAGGGTGTTTTAGTTTATAGAGCCAGATCACCAGCCCAATAAATGCACTCGACAACCAACCCATCATAGCCAAATGAGAGTGCGCATGCTGCCAGTTTCGGTATTCAAATGATTCTGGCATTTCTACGACAAAGGCCAGGCGGAGTAAAAATCCAATTAATGAGGCCAAACTAAAAAAGATAAGGGTACTTAAGAACCAGTACTTGTATTTCATGGGGCGAAGGGCTATAATAAAAATTGCTGTGGGTCTCGAACCCACAGCAATCAATTCACATCAACTATCCTTTTGCTTTCTGATCAATATCGTTCTGATAAATGAACTCTAATATATCTCTGGCGTCAGATTCAGTTACATTCTGATTTGGCATTCTGGTCAGACACTCTTCCAATAACTTCTGTGCAACAGGGTCTTTTTCGAGCATGACATCCACATTGGTGATCATATTCATGATCCATTCCGGTTTTCTTTTATCCGTAAGGCCAGCCCATCCTGGACCCACCACACGCTTGGCTGATAATCTATGGCATGCTGCACATTTAAGTTCATAAATGGCTTTCCCATTGGCCACCATTTCCTGGTTCAGGGGAACATTTAATTTCACATTGGTTACACCGATTCCTTTCCCATCATCCATTTTCTCCGCTTTCTCGGCCGGTCTGGTGTAACTACCTTCCGACTTAGATGCGTCTCCTCCACATGCCCAGACAAAGACCCCCAAAAGCATTACCATTAATAATTTTTTCATGATTGTATTTTTATAATTTTAAATTAAACTCATTGATACGAGATGCCGTGTCTGCAATTGATTCTGTTCCTAGGGTCTCCAAAAGACCATTTCTATAATTAAGTGCTTGGTTATGCAATGAACAAGGATTTTCACCAGAGCACTCAGGTAATCCTAATATACATCCAGAAAAAATATTCGGTCCCTCAATTGCTTCAATAATTGGTAGAAGCGTGCCATTACTGTTTTCTTTCGTTAAGTAAAAGCCCCCATTCCTTCCTTTCGAAGATGTGGCCAACTCATATTTAGTTAGTTGCTGTAAAATCTTAGCCAAAAAATGTTTGGGCACGTTTAGCGCAGTGGCGATTTCATCCACACCCACTTTCTTTTCTTCTGAGGTGTTAATCGCCAGATAAAGCATTGCTCTTATCGCATATTTACAAGTCGTGCTGAACATTTAAGCTTTGTTTAGTTTTTGTTGCCCTATAATAACAATTAATTTTCAGGTGGCAACAATACCTGATCAATAACATGCACCCAACCATTGGAAGCCTTAACTGATCCCAATACTTTGGCACCATTGACGTAAGTGACACCGTCTTTAACTTTCACATCCACCTTATCACCTGTTGCCTGACCAATACCCATTACACCTTTGATTGTAGGCCCAGTATAACTACCAGGTGCTGCATGAA
>JABDJE010000304.1 GCA_013002625.1 Saprospiraceae bacterium
TAACGGTTGTAGTACCACCACAGAAATCAGGACTTATTGGGGTAGATGCAAAATATCCCTGGGCACCACATCCACCGCCTCCATCAAATTTGGAGAGCCACTTATCAAATGCATCATCAACTTCTTCTTGAGATAAACATTCAGTAAGTATTACATTTTCAGGGCAAGATATGTATAGTTCTTCTGGTTCTAAGACTCTGAATGAAGCAGCACCACAAACGCTGATCTGTCCACAGTCATCTTCCACTAAATATTCCACATCTGTTGAGCTGCCACAAGCCTTGGGTTGAACAACATCAAATAATGTTTCTTTCGGATTACAACCTCCGACGTATTGAAACTTGTCGAGCCATTCTTTAAATGCAATATCAATATATTCCTGAGATTGACACGCAGGAATCGTCACATTTGGAGGACAAGAAGCGATCAACTCGTCTGGTTTCTTCACATAGAATGTTTTTGTGCAAGAAAGGTCTTCGGTACAATCTGCACTCGGACCTTCATCTGCAACAACCCAAGTGACAGTTGTGCTTCCCCCACAAGGACTTGGTGCTTTAGGATCACCTTTAAAATATCCTTTTGCATCACATCCACCTCCACCATCAAACTTATCTAACCAAGCTTTGAAGGCTTCCTCAACCGCTTCTTCAGTATTACAACTACCCATGGTGAAGTCGTCAGGACAGGAGATGGTGATTTCAGGGGCGTCTTTAACCGTAAAGGTTGAAGTACACTCAACCACCTGACCACAATCGTCTTTAGCCTTTAACGTAAACGAAACAGGTGTGTCACCTGTACCACAATTATTAGGAGGATAAATATTATCTAAATCTTTAATATTGGAAGAGGTACCGCATCCACCGACTACTTTGAAAGCAGCTTTCCATTTAGCAAATGCTTCGTTTACTACACCTTGGTTGTTACAGGGCGGTACAACAAAATCTTCTGACTTTGGACAAGACACAGATAATATCGGTGCGTTTTTCACTGTAAAGGTGGCCGTACATTCCGCACTTTGATCGCATTGATCACTAGCCTTAAGCGTAAATGAAATTGGGTTATTACCTGTACCACAGAAAGAAGGAGGCTGCAGGGCATCGAGTTCCCCAATATTGGAGGTGGTGCCGCACCCACCTTCTACTTTGAATAAATCTTTCCATTTTTTAAAGGCTTCAACAATTTCACCTTGTGTGCTACAAGCTGGTAGAACAAAGTCATCAGATTTTGGACAGCTAATAGCTAATAATGGCACATCGGTTACCTTAAATGTCTTAGTGCATGATTTTTCTTCGGTACAGTCAGACTGATCATTTACAGTCCATTTGACTGTTATGGAACCGCCACATTTGTCAGGAGCTTCGAGAGGTCCATCGCCAACAACTGTAAATGTGCCTTTAGGTCCTATATTACCAGTGATCGAGGTTCCCGAGATACTATTTGGTGTAGGTGTACTTTGAATTATCCAATTTCCAGAATTATTGGTTCGTTCAACAGAACTTCCAGGACCGGCATCCCCGACGTGCGGTGTACCAAACAATCCGTATCTGTCTAATAAATTATTTGAATTTGGAGAATCGTAAATCACTGCATCAATAGGAATGGTAGCTCCGTGAACAGATGTTGCAACTATATCAAATAATGCAACACCGTCGGATTCCGTTCCGCCATTTTGAAAATCAGGACTGAAGTTAGCAACTTGATCATAAGTTGGATTACCATTAGAGGCATTGGAAGTTGGACCCCCCACAACAAATGTCGCTCCAGGAGCTATCGTCCCATTCAATTGAACTTTTGAATAAGTATAATTAACTCCTCCATTTCCGAGGCTATATCCTGATAGGTCAACTGGTTGAGTACCGGTATTAAATAATTCTACCCATTCAAGACCATTGTCCCCACTGGTAGCATCATATAAAACTTCAGATATAATTACTCCACCTTCACATCCTCCTGTGCTCTTGAAAGAATCCATCCAATCCTTAAATTCCATTTTCACATCGTCTTGAGATAGACAACTAGAGATGGTCTTATCCATTGGACAATGTAAAACTATTGGATCCGGAGATAGTACTTTAAAAGTCCTAGAACACGTGACATCATCTTCACAATCGCTAATAACAGCCCAAGTGATTGTAATTTCGCCACCACAGTAATTAGGCGCAGAAGGGTAAGGCACACTTAAATTGGCATTACAACCTCCTGTAAAAGATACTTGATGCAGCCATTGCAGATACGCAGCATCTACTTCTGCTTGACTATTACAAGCTTCCAAAGTTATGGAAGGTGGGCACGTGAGCGATACTGGCTCAGGCATTTTCCAGGTATAAGTTACTTCAACCGGCATAGCTTCATTACCACATTCGTCCACGTAAGTTGCGGTCCATGTTTGCGTATAGTTACATCCATCACCATTTTGCGAATCATCGGTTTCTACTTTGATACTTCCTATAGGGCCACAAGTTTCTGTAACAGAAAAAGTAGGAGCCGGGGGTGGCGCATCAACACAACCGAAATCGGTACTTGGAGGAGGATTATTTTGGGTAATAACAGGCTTAGTGTTATCCATTTTCCAAGTATAGGTTACACTGCATTCGTCACTCATTAGATCTCCACAATCATTAACAGCCTTATATGTTCTAACCAAAGTATATGTACAACCATCGGTTGTCGTTGGAATAGCTGCTGGATTTACATGAACAGCATTTGGTGCACAACCCATATTTGGAGATGTGGCCGTAACTCCATTGGCAGCTGGTGAAGCATCCGCAATTTCATCTGGAATTCCATCATTATTGGCATCTGTAGGATTACAAACCAATTCTGGAGGGTTGGGGTTACTGCAGTTTATCATAGGAGGATCTTCACAGGGACAGCAACCGTCGGCTGTAATTACTAAGCCTGAAATACTTAAGTTATTAGAGGAAGTACAAACAGTATATTTAATAAATTCTGATCCAGTTAGAGGCAGTTCAGCTTCAATATCGCCATCCGGTTGAATTATGACCGTTGAACCTATTTGAATTTCACAATCAGCGTTGTACACATTTGGACTATTGGCACCTGCATTACAACCAGAACCCTGTGTAATTTCAAAAGTTAGGATAGGCATGATCATAGGATCATCCATAACACATTGCAATAGACTTGGAGAACCCCCAATAGCCGGACAAGTTAAGAGACTTTCGAGATGAAAAAATAGATCTGCACACTTGTAACCATTGTTTCCACAGCCATTGGTCAAATCCATTATTTCTAAACAATTATCACCGTCTTCATTAATAAAAGCACAATCAATTGTTGTGTCTAAAGGATCACATAGCATTCCGCCTTTCCCCAGATCATCAACAATAAAACATCCGTCACATGTGGAGCCCGAACCAAAAAAGGTCATATTCAATAATTGGCTGATTTCTTGAGCTGTAGGACAATCAGCGGCCTCCGGAGAGTCATCATATTCTATATCGGTACCATTAACGCTTCCTGTCCAGGTAATACCCCCGAATGTAAAGTCCATAAGAAGCGGTAAGGCTGCCACAGCATCAGCATTACTTGCAAATTCTATCGTAATATTTTTCTGGTTGTCGCAACTCCAATCCAATGGGCAATGTTGAGAAACCAGGTTGTTATTGAAGAAGATGAGGAGTAAGGTCAACGTGACTCCTTTTAATAAAAAATGAAAGTTCTTAGTGTCGAGGGAATTCCAAGAGATCTTTTTCATAGTTAGAAAGGTTAAATCGTTGTTGGTGATGCAAATGTGGAATCTAAGTGAATCCATTATTGCTTGTTTAGTTTTATTAGTTGAAATCTCTTTGAGATCGAGTGCTTATATAAATTGAAATCAGGACATTTCCTTTTCGAGTAGTGAATGCTAATACCCAGGATCGGAGGACCCATTAATTTTTTGAATAAATGTTGGGCTAGAATAGTGCATAAGGAGGCACTAATTATTTGCTCACCTTTAAGGAGATTATGCATATTTAAAAAGGTTTTTGAGTGATATAGAATCTATATACTACACTTGAAACTGGTTAAGCATCAAGCATTGCTTTTTCGTTGTAACGTCTCTCGGAAAATGGATATGTCCTAGGCGAGATAGGCTCCTAAATTAGTATAGCATCAGAATGCGAAAGTAGTTCGCTATGGAAATTAGCTTTGTAAGAAGTACGTTTCAGTTTATGGAGCAAACAAACGATTGTTACTCAAGGAATAACTAGTCCATTGGCTTTCCTAGAGTAGTGTAAATCGCTTATGGTCTTATAATAATACCGCATTTTTAATGTATTCACAAATACTGAACTTACAATTCATGTGAATGGTATCATTAAGCATTTTAATGGTTGACTTTAGTTTATTAAAAGAATACAGCTACTAAAAAATCATTAAGAAGGGCCTATTAGTTTTCGAGCTTAAATGTAAGTATGTTAAAAGATTTGACATTTTGGAGAACTGGTCAAGATGGGCGAAATAGTCATTAGGAAAAGGCAAAAAAATCATGTGTCCAAAATTAATTTTTCTGCCAACATTAGAAAATCAATAGTTTTAACAATTAATGATTTTACCAATGTTATTTAAAGTGGTTCCTTGCCAATGAATAGGTAGATTATTAATAACCACATAACCCCCGAAGGGATTATGCAGTTATTAATGTAGTTTGAATATTATTCTATCCTTGCAAATTTGCTAGATACCATTCGTCCTCTGGAATTAATAGCAGTTACAAAGTAAATACCACTACTAAGTGCTTTTCTGAAAGTATGCACCTCTTCTCCATTCATGAGGATTATCTTTTTAGTCTTTAAAATCTGACCTGTGATGTCATAGATATTAATGTTATAAGTATTGCCTACCTCTCCTGAGAGTACAACATTTATCTCATCATATTTAATCAAATTCGGTTTGACATCTACATCAAATTTAGAACTTTCAATAGCAGGCTGATCTGCTTCCAATTCTTCGTCCGAATCAGTTGATGGATCAGTTGATGGATCAGTTGACGCAGAATCACTTGAGGTGTCTGTGTCATCAGATGTTTCAGAATTCTGTGAATCGTTATTGGTTTGATCCGCTCCATCTGCAATATCAGTCGGATCAGGAATATTTATTTCACATTCATCCCAACATTCTAAAATATCAGTGATGGCATCAGCTGCCAGACCTGCTAGATTTGCATCTATAGTTCCGCCAAGAATACCATTGGCCAGGGCCAATGCTCCACCCACAGTAGCAGGTAGGTTATTTGCAGCTAAAGTATTCAATAGGTCATTTGATGGAGGTACACAAAGACTATTCAAAGTGGCGGCATCCAACATGGTACCATAATATTCTAAGCTATACCAAATACTTAATTGTAGGGCAATGGCATTAGTTGCTAGATTATTTTGGAGTCTTCCTTGTCCATTTAAACCATTTTGGCCAGCAAGACAGTCTGGTAAACTGCTCAGTGCATTTCCAGGTGCAAGCTGGTCAGGTCCACCTGCAGAAGGAAGTAGTGCAATTACACAATCTCCGGTTACCTCCAGGGATTGATTATTCGCAGGAACACCAATAATTACGTTTCCATAAATATTTGTTAGAGCGGTAATAATTTCCTGTGTACCGGCCATTCCATCGGCATCATTCCACGGATATTGCCCTCCGGCATTACCCCATCCGCCTTGCGTAAGCGTACAGAATTGAGGGTCTCCACCACAAGTACCTGAATATGTTACATCACACACATCAGACATTAGACCACAAGCATCGGTCACCCTTACCACATACGTTTTGGAAAATTCGCCATCAATACATACAGGGTCGTTAGTTTGATCAACTATTTCTGCAACGTAAGGCGGACATCCACCTGTAGCATTGGCTTCTACAAAAGCTATAACTTCAGCCTCTGTTGGAATTTGCGCGATATCCGTCAAATTGGAAATATCATCAGGACAAACAACGGCTATATCTTCTGGTGCGTCTACCTTGAAAACAGCTGAGCATGTTTTCGGATCATCACAATCACTAGTAAGCCTCCATGTCACCGTAACCTCGTCTCCACAAGCATCTGGAGGACCCTGGGCATTGTTAGATAGTGTTACTGCACAGCAAGCGGCATATGATACTGATGCTAACCAACTTTCAAATTCAGCTTTAATTTCGTCCTCAGTTGAACAAGCTGGTAGGGTTTTGTCTGAAGGACATGTAAGTGTTGTTCCTGGGTTGTCTCCGACCTTAAAGGTGGCTGAACAACTCTTATCTTCCAGGCAATCACCTGAAAGTGTCCAGGTTACTGTTACACTTCCTCCATTAGCACTTGGAGCAGATGTGGCATTATTGCTTATGGATGCACTACATCCTCCTTCGTAAGAAACCTCAGCTAACCATTTCTCAAATTCTTCATTCACTTCTGCTTGTGTCAAGCATGAAGGCAATTCCTTATCCTCTGGGCACTCAAGTTTGAGATCTGGTGCTTCGCCCACCTTGAACTTAGCGCTACAGACAATATCCTCTTCACAATTGCTGGAAAGTGTCCATGTTACCATCTTCCAATCTCCACAATTAAGCGGTACATCACCTCCATCATTGGTCAGTGTTGCCTCGGAGCAGCAAGAATAGTATCGGACTGATGCTAACCAAGCATAATATTCAGCTTTAATCTCTTCCTCAGATAAACAACCTGGTACTTCTTTGTCATCAGGACAGTCAATATTTGACGTCGCATCATCATCGATCTTGAAGACACACCAGAAGGTGATGTCGTCTTCACACTTACTGGTAATGGTCCAGTTTACAATTACTGAGAAACCAGGCTCTCGAGGTGGACCGTAATTGTCGTTTGTGATTTTTACATCACAACCGCCAGTCACTTCTAAGGCATTTAACCATCTGTCGAATGCTTCTTGAACTTCTTCTTTCGAAGCACAGGCAGAAATGGTATAATCAGCCGCTGGCTTGTATTCAATTGCGGGTACCTCAACCGTAAAGGTTGCTGAACAAGTTATATCTGGTGTACAACCTGTGGACATAGTCCAGGTAACAGTTGTACTTCCACCACACTCACCAGGAGCTCCATCACCTTCATGGTTTAAGGTCGCACCACAATCTGAAGCATATTCGACTTCTGCTAACCAGGCCGCATAAGCCTGATCGATTTCATCTTGGGTATAGCATCCGGTCAGCACTTTGTCTTCTGGGCAATCCAAGACGTGAATCTTGGAATCAGAAACAGTAAATGTTGCAGAACAAGATGTCATTGGATAACAATCACTGGAGACATAGAATATTACAGTAACGCTTCCACCAGTAAAGTTAGGCGCATTGCCAGCATTGTTCGTCAATATTCCATTACAGCAACCAGAGAATCCTGCATCTTCCAACCAATCCGCAAAAGCTTCATCCACCTCACCTTGTGTAAGGTCAGAAGGAATTACAATATTTCCTGGACAAACCAGTCCTAAATCAGGGGCACTTCCTAATGCAAATGTAGCTGTGGTAACTTGAACAGATCCACATCTAGAGGTAACTGTATAGGTTACAGTACTTACAGGGTTTGTATATGTTGGTGCTCCTGGATCGTCAATTTCCAGAGTCGAGTTGCAGGTAGATTCAAAGAATAATTCGTCTAACCACTTTTTGTATTCGAAGTAAATTTGATCACTTGTCAAACAGGCATCAATTGTTATACTCTCTGGGACTCTCAGATCATCTGCAGGCATATCTTCAACGACAAATTCTGCAGACTCAACGATCTTCTCACAGCCATTATCTAAGGTCCATGTAACTACAGTGGTGCCACCACAATATTCAGGAGCGCCTTGATCATCGCTTGTTAAAGTACCACCACAGCCATTGCTTGAAGTCGCGCTGTTTATCCATTGTTCATACGCAGTGGCAATTTCATCATTTGAACTACAGGCGGGCATTACCATTTTTTCGGGAACGGTCAATTTTGACTCACCGGAAGGTATTACGGTAAAAGTAGCGTCCTTGCGGATGGTCTCGTTACAATAGCTATATAGCCTCCACTTGACAACCGTAGTACCTCCACAAGCTGGAGGAGGAGTTACTGAATTACTCGCCAACTCGGCATCACAGCCAGCTATATAATGTACACATAGATACCACTCGTAGAAGGCCTCTTCGATTTCTTCAGCAGTGAAACAACCCACGAGTACCTTGTCTTCCGGTAAAGTCAATACTGCTTCTGGTGCTTCTTTTACGGTAAATGTGGCATACTTCACAATAACATCCTCACATTCACTGATCAAAATCCATTTAACTGTTGTGCTACCACCACAAGCATCTGGAGGACCAGGATTGTTGATTCTAAGATCTACTTCACCACATGATGTGTAAGAAACATCTTTTAGC
>JABDJE010000098.1 GCA_013002625.1 Saprospiraceae bacterium
AAATGGGCAGCTTGAGTACATACCTTGAAAGTAAATTCATATTGACCAAAACTCAAATGTTGCACATCCCTGTAGTCAAATGCAATGATTGATTTTGCTTTTGAAATGGGATCAATATAAATATGTGTTCTATCTATTGTAAGTATGTGACTTGAAGACTGAATCTGTGCCCCAACCGACGCTAACGCTTTAATAACTTCCCGACATTGCTTTCTTGAAAATCCAAAGGCGTGAAGACCTGCATAAAGCATGGCAGCAGGAGCTATTGCTTTGCGTATTGTCCCTTTTCCCAGATTATATCTTCCATGATCGTTTTTCTCGATTTGAATTAAATCCTTAATGAGTTTTTGTTGTTCAGCATAGTTTTCGCTCAATCCTATAATTCTATTACTTACATTCTCAAAGCGAGAAGATAACAAAGGCAAGATTTCGTTGCGAATAAAATTTCTATCATAACTATTGTCAAGGTTTGAATAATCTTCAACATAGGGAATGTCGTTTTCAAAGGCAAAGTCTGAAATCTCGGAACGACTGAAAGGAAGAAGTGGACGCACAACATTACCCAATTGCTCATATATACCGCCCAGGGATCGACCCTGTACAAAATTTAGAAATATTGATTCTACTATATCATCCTGATGATGGGCTGTTAAAATAATATCGTAAGCCAGAGATTGAAAAAACGCATAGCGTTTATCATGTGCAAAAGATTGAAAGTTAACCGTACTATTATCGGGATGAGACAATTGATAAAGATGACATTCAATATTGTACGATTCACATAACTGCTGAACAAATATTGCGTCTGCTGTAGAGTCACCTTCCCGCGTCAAATGATCAACGTGTGCTACGGAGAATGGTATATGGGCTCTCAATAATAGATGAAATAAAACAGAGGAATCCATTCCACCTGAACATGCCAACAAGACCTTACTTCCAGAAGGGATCAAGTTTTTCGATTCAATATGATTTAAAAACCTATTAAACAATACTATATTTGTTTGTATAAATCCATGAACATTGAAATTAAGCAGATATTTTCTTTTAACGGTATTCGCAATATTATTCACCGCTTGTAATCAAGACAAGAAGGCGGATACACCAGTTGAATCTGAAGCCAATATTGAAAGACTGAAAGGCCTTAAATCCAATGAGAATTCTGGAAATATCGCCTCGCAGCGTTCTACCGCATTATCAATCCTGAATCATAGATTAAAAAACGACCCTCAGTCTTATGCCATCATAGAGGCTGATGTCTGGGAATATGAATTTGTATTCGATGGTGAAATGTCAAAGCAAGGAGAATATGCTGGCGTTTGGATTGACTTCAAGCCAGATTTCACCTATGAATATGGTAAAAACGCCACAGTTAACGGTTCCGGCAGGTACAATTATCATTTTGAAAGAGGAGAATTACTTATGATAGATAATGATCCCAAAGTGAAACCCCAGGAATGGACAGTGAAGAATGCCGGCGATGCAATGGTACTGGTTGGTACGCAAACTTACAGAGACAATTCTGTTCAGATGAAACTCATCCGTCAACCGGATAGTTTCAGACAATAATTATTTAAAAATCCTTTGCTGGTTAAGCCATTTGCGATAGCGATTGGCATTTCTGTTGTGTTCCGTCAGTGTCCGTGCAAAATCGTGTGCGCCAATTTTATCAGGAGAAGCACAGAAGTACAAATATTTATGATTCTCATAATTAAGTACAGCATCGATCGTATTTACATCGGGCATAAAAATAGGCCCCGGGGGTAGACCATTATACTTATAGGTATTGTATGGTGAATCAAATGCAATGTGTTTGTTCAAGACCCTTCGAATGGTAAAATCTCCAACTGCAAATACCACTGTTGGGTCGGCTTGCAATGGAATACCTTGTTTTAATCTATTGATATAAACGCCAGCCATTATTGGCTTTTCATGAGCAAGATTGGTCTCCTTTTGAACAATTGATGCTATTGTATAGATTTCAGTTTTGCTAAAACCTGAAGCTTCCTGAAGCGCAGACCGCTCTTCATTCCAAAATCGTTTATGTTCTTCCACCATCCGCCTAATCAGTTTGTCAGGATTTGTATTCCAGTACATTTCATAGGTATTGGGAATAAAGAGACTCAATATAGTCTGAGCATTCATGCCAAGACTTTCATGCAATGCGCTGTCCATAATGGCATTAAGGAAAGACAAAGAATCCGGTTGAAGATATTCAGCAAATATCCCTGCCAATTCATCAACTGTTCTTACATTATTAAAAGTAACATTGACAGGTTGCTGGAGGCCCAACCTTAGATACTGAATGCATTCACGATTATTCCATTCTGGTTGAATTATGTATTTACCCGGTTTGACATTCTCAAATTTCATCAATTTGGCCACCCATCCAAATGAGCTTTCATTGATCAAAATATTATTCTGGCTTAATGTATCGAGTAATTGATCAAAGTCAGCACCATCGGGAATATAAATTGTAGTTGCATCCTTTGTATTGATATTGTCTTTATAAATAGCATTATACCCCATATAGGCCAACCCGGCTCCTGCTAAAATCAGTGTCACCAAAACCGCAATTGCGATCCTTTTCATCCTAGTAAGATTCTTTCTCGTTAGGGAAATCTTTAGCTTTTACATCTCGAATGTAGGCTTTCACAGCATTCTCCATTTCATTATAACAATCAAGATAGCGGCGTAAGAACCTTGGATTGAAATCCTTGGTCAAGCCAAAGAGATCATGGCTCACAAGAACCTGGCCGTCAACGCCAGGACCAGCACCTATACCAATTGTAGGAATTGAAATGGTCTCTGAGACTTTCTTTGCAAGCTCAGCAGGTATTTTTTCCAAAACAATGGCAAAACATCCTGCTTTTTGAAGCACCTTGGCATCTTCGATTAGTTCCTTGGCTTCTTCTTCCTCTCTGGCCCTAACAGTGTATGTACCAAATTTGTATATGGATTGGGGCGTCAGACCCAAATGCCCCATAACAGGTACACCTGCAGAAACGATCCTCTTTACCGAGTCTTTAATCTTTTTACCGCCTTCCAATTTTACGGCATGCGCGCCGCTTTCCTTCATAATACGTATTGCAGATTCGAGGGCTTTATCTGAATTACTTTGATAGGATCCAAAGGGCAAATCCACAACGACAAGTGAGCGCTTTACTCCGCGAATTACTGATGAGGCATGATAGATCATCTGGTCCAGGGTAATAGGTAAGGTTGTTTCGTGACCTGCCATGACATTTGAGGCAGAATCTCCTACAAGAATTACATCAATCCCTGCACTGTCAATAATGCGTGCCATACTAAAATCATAAGCCGTGAGCATACTGATCTTTTCACCCTCTCTTTTCATTCTCTGCAAGACATGGGTGGTCATTCTTTTGGCATCTTTACTTACTGCTGACATTTCAATTTATTCTAGGTGTCCCAAGATATTAAATTGCTGGAATAAATGTTCAGATAAAATAAATCGGTTAATTTTGGGCGCATGAAATTAAGGTACTTAGCTTTTATTCTGTTGGGTTTTATGGCTTGTGACAATGAGCTTAATGTCATCGAAGATTATCAGGACATACCTATTGTATATGGTGTATTGTCATCAAGCGATACCGCTCAATATATTCGCCTTGAGCGCGCATTCGTTGATCCGAATACTTCAGCCCTCGACATAGCTCAAATCGCAGACTCATTGTACTATGAAGATGCAAGCGTTCAAATCCTTCATGACAATCAAATTTATAACCTTGAAAGAGTGGATGGAAACCTGGAAGGTTATATCAGGGAGGAAGGCGCATTTGCGCAAGCACCCAACTACCTGTACAAGATCAGAACAGCCAACATTCCTCTTATCGATGACGAAGCGTATACCTTACAAATCAACACCACAGATAATACAGAACCTGTCAGCTCAACCATTGACCTGGTAGGGGCTTCTAATATTACAACGCCCTCCAGCAGTATTGGCTTCGATTATATACAACCAACAAGGGTTCGTTGGAGAAAAGGCGATAATGCCCGGATCTTTGACATTCTCATCCAGGTCAATTACAGGGAGAGACGTCTTTCCAGCTCAACGGGTTTTGAACGTAAATTTGTCACCTGGAATATGGGATCGAATATTGAATCTTCCAATGATGACATTGAAAACTTTGAAAGACCAGGAATCGATTTCTATGCCTTCCTTGCTGGCGAACTGGAAGCCAATCCTGACATTGAAAGAAGGTTTGACGATATAACTGTAATCCTACACTCGGGCGGTTTTGAAATTCTGGAACTGAACAGGGTAAGTGGTGCCAATCTTGGTATTACTTCCTCTCAAGACGTTCCCAATTATACCAACCTGTCAAGAGGTCGAGGTATCTTCACCTCCAAATTCAAAGAAGAAAAGCCGGGTATAGCCCTGAAAAGCAGTTCAATGGACTCCCTAATTGAGGGACAAATCACTAAAGATTTGAATTTCAAGTCTTAATTCTGCCGTTTTGGCAGAAAGCCACCAATACATTATACTTTTTTGTCATTTAATCTGCCATCCTGAAAGGTTTTTTGTCACTTTTTTGGCATGGCACAGCTATTGATCTGCTACCCGTGTAAATTATTAGTAAAAAGAAACCAATAATATAATGGGTAAAATAATAGGTATAGATTTAGGGACAACCAATTCATGTGTTGCCGTAATGGAAGGTAATGAGCCTGTTGTAATTCCGAACGATGAGGGAAGAAGAACAACACCATCGGTCGTAGCTTTTCTTGATAACGGTGAGCGTAAAGTAGGTGATCCTGCAAAAAGACAAGCAATCACTAATCCGACAAAAACCATTTCTTCTATCAAGCGGTTTATGGGACACAGATTTGATGAAGTGACTGAAGAAGCTGGAAGATCTGCATACAGCGTTGTGAAAGGTGATAACAGCACAGTGCGTGTAGAAATCGATGACAGAAAATACACACCGCAGGAAATCTCTGCAATGGTGCTACAAAAAATGAAAAAGACAGCTGAGGACTTCTTGGGCTCAACTGTAACAGATGCTGTCATCACAGTGCCAGCATATTTCAATGATTCACAAAGACAGGCTACGAAGGAAGCTGGAGAGATCGCAGGCCTTAATGTTCAACGAATCATCAACGAACCTACTGCCGCTGCACTGGCATTCGGTCTGGACAAGAAAGATAAAGACATGACTATCGCAGTGTATGACCTGGGTGGAGGTACATTCGATATCTCTATTCTCGAATTGGGAGAAGGTGTATTCGAGGTAAAATCAACCAATGGTGACACCCACCTGGGTGGAGATGACTTTGATCAGGTAATCATCGATTGGATGGCCGGAGAATTCAAGAACAATGAGAATATAGATTTAAGAAAAGACCCTATGGCGCTTCAGAGACTTAAGGATGCTGCCGAGAAGGCCAAGATTGAGTTATCATCAAGCGTAGAAACTGAAATTAATCTACCATATGTTACCGCTGTTGACGGTGTGCCTAAGCACCTTGTTCTTAAGCTTTCAAGAGCTAAGTTCGAACAATTGGCAGATAGCTTAGTAGAAAGATCCTTAAAGCCATGTGCTGAAGCATTAAAGGATGCAGGTCTATCCAAAAGCGACATTGATGAGGTAATCCTTGTAGGTGGTTCAACCAGAATTCCTAAGATTCAGGAAGCAGTAGAAGCATTCTTCGGCAAGAAGCCTAACAAAGGGGTGAACCCTGACGAAGTAGTTGCTGTTGGTGCGGCTATTCAAGGTGGTGTATTGAGCGGAGATGTTCAAGATGTGCTATTACTTGATGTAACGCCTTTATCAATGGGTATTGAAACCATGGGTGGTGTATACGACGTAGTCATCGAGTCCAACTCAACTATTCCGACTAAAAAGTCCAAAGTGTATTCAACTGCTGCAGACAATCAACCAAGCGTGGAAATCCATATTCTGCAAGGTGAAAGGCCGATGGCAAGAGATAATAGAACTGTTGGTAAATTTATTCTGGATGGCATTCCACCATCTCCTAGAGGTGTGCCTCAAATTGAAGTAAGTTTCGATATGGATGCCAACGGAATTCTAAACGTGTCAGCCAAGGATAAAGGCACAGGTAAAGAACAGAATATCAGAATTGAAGCTTCGACAGGCTTGAGTAAAGAAGAGATTGCAAAGATGAAGGCCGAAGCAGCTGCGAATGCGGATGCGGACAAGCAGGCCAGAGAGACAGCTGATAAAATAAACACTGCTGATACTTTAATCTTCCAGACTGAAAAGCAATTGAGCGAATATGGAGATAAGATTCCGGAAGACAAAAAATCTGTAATCGATGAGGCTCTAACTGAATTGAAAGAAGCCCATAAGATGCAAGACCTGTCTAAAATCGACGCTGCAATGGAGAAGATGAATACAGCATGGCAAGCTGCGAGTCAGGATATTTATCAGGCTAGTCAGGAGGCGCAAGCCAATGCTAATCCTGAGGCAGACGCATCTGGAAATTCAGAAAATGGTACAGAAGAAGTGACCGATGTTGAATTTGAAGAAGTGGATGATAAGTAATCGGTCATCGCAATTACGAATAACTGGAAAGCGACTCGGGAGACTGAGTCGCTTTTTTTTTGATTGCGAAATTTGATTAAATGGATGGTAGATTTCAGTCGATCAATTCACGTCCCAAATTACCTTCCTCCGCATCGCCTCATCCATCACCTCACAGACTTCCTTGCTCTTTCCAAATACCCGATATCGAATCAGAGCCACAAAATCATAGACCAGGTCTCTTAATGGTCGAGGAATAAATATAAAAGGGTAGAGCCAGGCCTTCCATCCACCCAATTGATTTAGAATTTTCAGTGCAGCCGTTGATTTATAGTAGTGATTTTTGCCATCAAAATATACAACCGAATCTATGGTTTGTGATATTCCATACGCTTCCTTATGCTGAGTGGCATAAGGTGATTGCAGCGATGAAAAAGC
This sequence comes from Saprospiraceae bacterium, assembly GCA_013002625.1. Taxonomy (GTDB): domain Bacteria; phylum Bacteroidota; class Bacteroidia; order Chitinophagales; family Saprospiraceae; genus RFSX01. Next base: position 6,948 of record JABDJE010000098.1, read on the forward strand.
GAATGTGTTGTTTTTATCATGCTTCCAAACAAACCCGATAAAGCCTTGACAGAGGACACAGAGTCCATCAAAAAAGATAATATGTTGTGTACTCGATTTCATAAAAAAAGCTCCTCAAGTTAATAACAAGAGGAGCTCATTAAAGATTATTTTCTCATGAATTATTCGTTCATTAATTCTTTTACCAATCTGTCAGCACCATAGATATAGCGCATAGCAGCTACAATACCACCAGTGTGTACCGATACAGATCTATTGTGTTCTTCATCAAATATGAAGTTACCTGGCAATGATTCAATATTACCATCGAAAATTAGTCCAACCGCCTCAGCATTTTGATTGATGATTGCACTACCCGAATTACCACCAATAATGTCATTCGTTGAAACGAAGTTCAATGGTGACTTTAGTAAATCCATAGGTGGGTTTTCCCATTTCTCAGGAAGCGCCCAAGGGAATTCTTTGTCGTTAGAATAATGTCTGTCGTACAATCCAAAGTAAGTCGTATTGACCGGAGCTACAGTTCCGTTGTATTCGTAGCCTTTCACAACTCCATCTGAGATTCGCAAAGTGAAAGTTGCATCAGGTGGCAATGACGTACCATATACCTGAAAAGCCTGGTTTGCAATCTTGGCTTCCAATGCTCTTCTTTTCGGAGATGAACCTTGAAAAGCTGTTACAGATTCATTGTAGCGCGAAACAAGGATATCTGCCGCCTCCACAAATAGATCTTTCCCCTTTGTTATGTTTTTATCTTTTGAAAGACACTTCTCAGCATCAGCTTCTGACTTTAGTAGATTTGATTCATTAAACAAGTCCTTTACAAATTGACCGATTGACTTGCCAT
>JABDJE010000166.1 GCA_013002625.1 Saprospiraceae bacterium
TGATGGGGAATAGGTTGCGACATTGCCACCGAAATCGTCCTGAACCCTGAAGTCTCCGGCCTTGGCCGTTTTTAATACCGCATGGGTAAATTGACCATCAATCAGCATCATAGAAACTTCCCCTTTCTCTACAATATCATATTGAAAGGGCTGCAAAATCATGGCCTCTTCGGCTATTAATTGTTGGAAAATGGGTTCAAAATGATCTAAGGTCGATGCATTCATTCTGTAGGTATGCCTTGCAGTCCCTGAGATACAAGGTTTTATAACAACCTCTTGACAACCAAGTTCACGAAACAGTTGTTGCAAACTAGTTTTTGTTTCTTTTTCAATAAAAACGGAATCAGCGATTCGCACATCGGCCTTCTCTAGGTCATTTAAATAATGTTTGTCTAAATTCCAATGAATAAGCGCTTCAGAATTTATTAAAATACACTTTTGTGAAACAGACTCAAGCCAGCTAAAAAATTCCTGAAAACGATAAAAATAATCCCAGGTACTTCTAAATATGAGCGCTCTGGCGCTTGACCAATCGAAATCAGGATCATCCCAGGACAGTTGAAGCACATGCAAATCTTCGTTCTCAAGCTCTGTTTTCAAAATGTGATCTTCCAAATACCCAAGATTTTTTTCGCCTGAAGCACTGAATTCAGTAGTGTTATTCTGATCACTAAGGATGACAATATCAACAACTTTCATCTAACATATATTTCTAATGGCCTCTCTTTGGCTAAGCGGTTTCAATTGGGTGGATTTGACAAAATCCATAACCGCCTTCGGATCGGTTTTTGCATATTCCCGCAACGCCCAGCCAATGGCCTTCTGAATAAAAAATTCATCCGAATGTCTGAAACGTTCACATTGTCTGAACAAGATCTTGGCATCTGTATTTTGTTTATAACCCAGCTGATAAATGATCGAAGATCGGTTTAACCAAAGATTCGATGAGCGGGAGAAGTGTTCAATGGTTGTTTTTGTTAGATCGGGATAGGTTGCCAAATACTTTCCTAAAATATTCTTGGCGATAAAATCTACAGAATCCCACCATGAGTTGATCACGATCAATTCTTCTATGAATGCAATATCTTCTTTCTTATAAGACCGTCTCAGCTCAATTTCAACGATTTCCATGGCGCACATATGACATTCGCGCTGTGGTAAGGCATATAGTCGCTTGGCGATCTTTCGCGGATTTTCTTTGACTTCTGTTTTGTGTTCGGCTATCGCCTGTTTCATTAAGTCCCGTCTTGCACTGGCTTTGATCCCAAAAAAATCGAATTTATTTCGCATATACGACTTCATTGCAGAAGCATTTTCGGCATTGGCATTGGCCTCAAATAATCCGGTGAGCTGAGCGATAAAATCCATCGGAGTTCCTTTAGAAACCTACAGCCGTGTCATCACCTCGCCTGTCTTCACCACCTTCAAGTGTGTCATCAGGGAGTACAAGAATTCCTGCCATATTTCCCATACTCGGCAAAGTATAGTCCTTAACATCATAGCCCAATGCCATAATTTTCCTTTTAAAAGATTTAGTAAAAGCATTTTCCTCAAGTTGCACTATGTCCGGTAGCCATTGGTGATGAAAACGTGGCGCATCAACTGCCTGTTGCATGGTCATATCAAACTCGTGTACATTTAAGATGGCTTGCAAAACCGAAGTAATAATGGTTGAACCGCCTCTGGTTCCGAGAACCATCCAGAGTTTTCCGTTCTTTTCAACTATAGTTGGAGTCATGCTACTCAACATCCGTTTTTCCGGAGCAATACTATTGGCTTCGGCGCCTAGAAGACCGAACATATTGGGTTCGCCTGGCTTAGCACTTAAATCGTCCATTTCATTGTTAAGAAAGAAACCAAGCTCGTCACAAAATAATTTGCCGCCATAGGCTCCATTTATAGTTGTAGTTACCGAAACTGCATTGCCGTTGGAATCGATAATTGCATAGTGTGTGGTTTCATTACTTTCAATAACTTCAACATTGCCGTAAGATACCTCGGAGGAAGGTGTAGGTTTATCAAAAGAAAAACTCTTCATACGACTTTCCAGGTATTCATTATCCATCAATGCATTGAGAGGTATGTCAACAAAGTCCGGATCCCCTAAGAAATAACTTCGATCGGCATAAGCGCGACGTTCTGCCTCAGCAATAACTTGAATTGTTTTAATAGAATTGTGGCCATATTCATGAAGGTCGAACGGTTCGATCATCTTCATAATTTGGGCTAAACAAATACCACCACTTGAAGGAGGAGACATGGATATAACTCTTAAGTCATCGTACTCAAAAGTTATTGGATCTCGCCATTTGGGTTCGTATTTCTCCAGATCTTCTTCTGTAATAATTCCACCATTCTCCTGGATGAATGAAACAAGCTTCTTAGCTATTTCGCCTTTATAAAATGCATCACGACCGTTATCTCGAATTCGTTCAAGAGTAGCAGCTAATGCAGGATATTTAATGGTGTCGCCTTCTTTCCAATTCGCCATAAACATTATGGAATCTTTGTTTACTTTACGAAAATCAGGAATATAATTCATAAGACGCTCTTGTTGTCTCTTGGTGACCACAACCCCTTTATTCGCCAAATCTATAACAGGTTGTATGATGTCTTCTATCGGTAGAGTACCGAATCGTTCGTGGACTTCAAATACACCAGCAACGGTTCCCGGAACACCAACAGCCATAGCACCGAACCAACTTAATCCGGGAATAACATTACCCTCTTCATCAAGGTACATATCACGTGTAGCTGCTAATGGGGCTTTTTCGCGGAAATCTAATGTACCAATTTCACCATCAGCTTTTCTGTATACCATAAATCCACCACCACCAAGATTTCCTGCATAAGGAAAAGCAACAGCAAGTGCTAATTCAGTTCCCACCATAGCGTCAAATGCGTTACCACCTTTTTTCAAAATGGCTGTTCCAATTTTTGAAGCTTCTTCACGGGCAGAAACGACCATGGCCGAATCGGTGATGAGGCCGCGTTTTGTTTCATCAACAACATATAGTTTTGGTGCCTGACGACAACCAATAAATAAAAGGAGAACCAAGGCTAATAATGATATTCTTTTCATTTGAAATGCATTTAGATTTGTGAAGATAATACTTTTAGTTTTTCGTTGGTAAAATCGATAAGCTCATCAAAAAAAATCGTGAATTCACTTTCAAATTCATCATAGAATTCGTTCAGTTCAGCGACAGCAAGATTCATTTTAGATCGGTTTTTTGTTCGTCTGTTCATACCTTCAAGTACTTTCTGAATGCCGTCGACTGTGGCGTAACTCAACAGCCAGTTATCACCTATCATATAGGGTAACAGATGCTGGATCCGGGAGGGCAGAATCTTATAATTACGCTCTAAGGCATTATAAAACTCATCCACATAAATATCCAG
>JABDJE010000204.1 GCA_013002625.1 Saprospiraceae bacterium
GTCTCAAACCCAACTTCTCCAAGTTGAGCAATCTGTCCTGAGTCCAATTTTCTGCTTATAAATAGCTTTTTCAATCTTCAAAATCAAAGAGGTCCTCTAATTGCCCACCCAGCATGAGCGCTTTAAAACATCTGGTAGCAGCAATAACATCTGCACGTGCATTATTCGGTGGGGCATATGCTTTCTTGAAAATGATGGAATGCAATTCGGTTAAAGTGGGCCATTTATAACCGCCTGTTTTAGAGGGCAGTTTGCAGAAAAAAGTGCTTTCCTGCATAAGGCAGAAACGCTCCTTTTTAAAAAGATCATGACTAAGCCCTTTCCTTAGATATTCGGCAGCCAACACATTCTCATTGAAAGTCAAATTATGAGCAAATACATATTCAACATCCTGAAGGCTGTTATTAAAGGCTTTTAAAACATCTTCAAGCGGGGCGCCTTTGGTCTGGATATCTTCCTGATCAATTTTCACCCTTTTAGCTATGTCATCTGTAATTCCAAATCCTTCTGGTTGAATAATTTGGTCATAATCGTCTATGGGCTTAAGGTCTTTGTCCAGAATAATCCATGAAATATGTATCATTCTTGGCCAGGAAAATGTATCTGAAAATGGCGCCTTCCAATTCTTGGGTTGTGCGATAGCTGAACAGTCAAATATTAAATACATGCGCGCAAAATTAAGTTAATAAATCATGTGCTACACGATCGATTAAGCCTACACTTGTACTTTGTGAAACAAACGTTCTTTTTAATTCCGTCTCGTCATCAATCTTGTAACACGCGTGCACATGAAAATTACCCAATGCATCTTTTTCACAATAGACCCCAAGTGGTAAATGGCAACCTCCGCCTATTTTTTGCATGACGCCTCTTTCAATGTTGGTTTGAAAATGCAGGTCTCCAGCATATATTTTTTTCATTATACGGCGCAATTCGATGTCACTTTCCCTGCATTGATAGGTTACCACACCTTGACCGGGTGCTGGGACAAATTCGTGTGGATGCATTGGAATGACAGTTAAATCACTTAAGTCCAATGATAAGCGTTTAACGCCGGCATAGGCTAAAATGATGGCATCGTATTGGCCTTCCCGCAATTTGTTGATCCTTGTGGGTACATTACCGCGCAAATCTTGCAAGGTGACATGATCCAATAAAGCTTTAATTTGAACCTTTCTTCGTATTGAAGAGGTGCCGACGACTGCATTATTTTTTAGCTGGAGGGTCATGTCTTTGTCTACGGCATCTGGATGAATAATAAGGATATCTCGGGGATCTTCCCGTTCGGATAAACCACATAAAACTAAACCATCCGGTTGGTCAGTTCCAACATCTTTCAATGAGTGGACAGCGATATCACAAGATCGGGATAAAAGGGATTCCTCAATTTCCTTTGTAAAGAATCCTTTACCTTCCATTTTGTCAAATCCCAGATTCTGAACCTTGTCGCCTTTTGTTTTAATGACCTTTATTTCAGTGATTAGGCCCAAATCCTTCAATTTCTGCTCTAATTGTCGCGACTGCCACATGGCTAAATCACTTCCTCGGCTGCCAATTACAATAACTCTTCTCAATCTTTCCTTTTATTTTGTGAATAACTTTGTTTATTTCTCCGTTAAAGGTATTACAACTTGAATAAACTCATTCTTTGAAACAATAATTTATAGTGTTAACAGTAGGTAAAATAGCAGCTCTTGTGGGAGGTGACGTAAGAGGTAACGCCGCAACACCCATTGAAGGCTTTAATAGTATTGATAAAGCCAGTCAGGGTGACATCACATTTCTATCCAATGAAAAGTATTTAAAACATCTTAATGATAGCACAGCGAGTGCTATTCTGATGCATCCAAAATCTTATGACGTTAGTATAGAGCAAGCCTGTATATTGGTTGATAATGTGTATGTGGCTATAGCCGATACAATTGAAGCTTTGGCGCCATTTACAATCAAAATCCCCGTAGATACCAATTTAAGCCATATTGCTGAGACAGCTCATATTGGAGAAGATGTTAAAATTGGTGTTTTTACGACGATATCCAGGGAGGTTGAAATAGGCGATAACACAAAGATCCATGCACATGTTTTTGTAGGCGAAGGTGTCACCATCGGGAAAGGCTGTATTATTTACCCGGGTGTACGGCTTTACGATAACGTACATATAGGAGATAATGTAATTATCCATGCCAATGCTGTTATTGGCTCGGATGGATTTGGCTTTGCGCCTCAGCGTGATGGTACATTTAAAAAGATACCACAAATCGGGGATGTGATCATCGAAAATAATGTAGAAATTGGTGCAAATACAGTGATTGACAGAGCCGCCGTTGGATCTACCATCATAAGAGAGGGCGTTAAACTGGATAATCTTATTCAGGTGGCACATAATGTTGAGATTGGAGCACACACCGTTATGGCCGCTCAAGTGGGTGTCGCTGGAAGCACTAAATTGGGTAAACATTGCCAGGTAGGCGGCCAGGCAGGAATTGTCGGGCACCTGAATATTGCTGATCAAACACGTATTCAGGCGCAAAGCGGTATGATTAAAAGCGTTAAGGAACCGGGCACAAAATGGTATGGTTATCCGGCCATTGACTATAATAATTATCTTAAATCCTTTGCGATATACAAGAATTTGCCCGACCTTCAATCTCGAATAAAGGAATTAGAGAAACGGTTACAAGAGCTCCAGCAATCGCTGGACAAATAATATGAAACAACGAACGATAAAACAATCATTTGAACTTGAAGGGATAGGGCTTCATACGGGTGAAAAAGTTAATCTTGTTTGCCATCCTGCCGAAGAAAATTCAGGTATTAAGTTTAAGCGGGTAGATTTAGAAAATGCACCGGTCATTGATGCATATATTATGAATGTAGACTCCACCTACCGGAGCACATGTCTTAAGAAAAACGATGTATTTATCTATACCATAGAGCAC
>JABDJE010000216.1 GCA_013002625.1 Saprospiraceae bacterium
GGCTTGGGAGGATGGATGTTGCAGGAAGGTTATATGCTTCAAACAAGTGATTTTGCAAGTGCTCAATATCAAATCAGATCTAGAATTACAGAATTGATTGGTAAAGAGAATACCGAAGAATTCTATAGTAGATGGTTAGCGAACCACATGCGGCGTGCAGATGTCGATTCATTGAATTCATGGGGGTTCAATTTGGTACGCCTGCCAATGCACTATAACCTATTTACGCTGCCCATTGAAGATGAACCTATAGAAGGGGAACATACATGGCTTGACAAAGGTTTTGCGCTCACAGATAGTCTCATTGCATGGTGCAAGGATAATGAAATGTATGTAATGTTGGACTTACATGCTGCTCCAGGAGGCCAAGGGAGAGATCAGGCTATTTCTGATTACGATCCAACCAAGCCCTCGTTATGGGAAAGCAAAGCAAACAGAGATAAAACGGTGGCGTTGTGGAAGCAATTGGCAGAAAGATATGCTAATGAACCATGGGTGGCAGGATATGATCTGCTTAATGAACCCAATTGGGAAATGAATGGAAATATCCCACTAAGAGATCTGTATCTCGAGATTACGGATAGCATTAGAACAGTTGATCAAAATCACATCATATTTATTGAAGGCAACTGGTTTGCCAATGATTTCACTGGACTAACGCCCCCATGGGATAATAATATGGTCTATTCTCCTCACAAGTACTGGTCTGTGAACGACAAACCATCTATTCAATGGGTGCTGGATATCCGAGACACATATAATATACCTCTGTTTTTTGGTGAAAGCGGAGAAAATTCTAATGTCTGGTTTAGAGATGCCATTCGATTATTTGAAGATGAAGATATTGGATGGGCCTGGTGGCCATTAAAAAAGATTGAATCTATTTCTGGACCCCTGTCTATTGCAAAAACTGAGGGCTACACTACCCTTTTGGAATATTGGAAAGGGAATGGAATAAAACCTACTGAAGAATTTGCCAGTCAAACACTATTTGATTTAACAGAATTACTTAGGGTTGAAAACTGTACTTATCAAAAAGATGTCATTGATGCCATGTTCAGACAGGTGTATTCAGAGAAAACGAAAGCATATAAAACAAATGCCATTCCAGGTGTAGTGTATGCAACTGATTATGACTTGGGACAAATTGGATATGCCTATTTTGATACAGAAGCAGCAAACTATAATGTAAGCACCGGAACATATACTTCGTGGAACAATGGATGGGCGCTTAGAAATGATGGGGTTGATATTGAAGTCTGTGAAGATTTGGTAAACAGTAATGGTTACAATGTTGGTTGGATTGACGCTGGCGAATGGATGCAGTATGATATTGAGGTAGCACGCTCTGCCTTATATGATGTGAGCTTAAGAATAGCCTCAGCTACCGGTGGAGGTCGATTTAAATTCAAAGTAGGCAATGCGGATATTACAACATCTCATCAGGTCCCAAGTACAGGAGCATGGACTAATTGGACGAATGTAGTTGTGCCCGATGTTATGCTTGATACTTCAGATTCAAAATTCAGAATATACATAGACGAAGGGGGCTTTAACTTGAGTAGCTTGGAATTCATTGAAACAGGATCAAGTCAAAATATTGCGACGCGCATAACAAATTCGAAGACCCATAATTCATCGACGATTCAAGTGGATTTAAACAAACCCCTGACTACCCCATTGCCTGCTAACTGTAGCTTTATAATCCATATTGATGGATCCGATATTCAGGCCGATGAATATATTATTGATAGTGAAAACCCACGAATAATATATGTATCCTCAAGTGAATCCTTGCGCTTTGATCAGTCTATTAAGATTTCGTACGAACAGGGAGATATTCAGTCCACTGATGGTGTATTTCTGGATTATTTTGAAATGGAACCTGTCTTGAATACGCTTGAAATCATATACCCTATTCCAGGTAAGATTGAAGCAGAGGACTTTATTTACCAGGAAGGTGTGCAACTGGAATCTAGTGAAGATAACGGTGGAGGACTGAATATTGGCTTTTTGGATTCAGGAGATTTTCTCGAGTATCAAGTCGAGGTTAAAGAAGGTGGTGACTACATTCTCCAATACCGAGTCGCTAGTGAGCGCAGCACTGGGTCTTGTAGATTAACATTAATCGATGAAGAAGAAAACGAAATTGAAATTGACAGATCGAATTTTCCTTCAACAGGAGCTTGGCAGGATTGGACGAATCTAGAAAAGGAAGTCAGTTTAACAGAAGGTGTTTATACTATGCGATTGAGCATTTTGAGCGGTCCATTTAATTTGAATTGGATGAATTTCATTCCAATAGAACCACCTGAAATTGAATTTCCAATCGGTCTTTCAGTTCGACCTAATCCATTTGTTGATCAGGTGACCGTAACCGCTGGTTTTTCTGTTCCACACAAAATAAGTTGGGATGTTCATGACATATTGGGACAAAGGGTGAAATCCAATGAAATCGGATTTAGTAAAGGTCTGGAATTCACGGTTAGTTTACGAGACCAGCCTCAAGGGCATTATTTCCTAAATATTTATCTCGAAGATGAGACCAGATACCAATATAAATTGGTTAAGTTCTGATTAATAATTCATCATAAAATCATTGAGGTTTTTATCACCTTCCAATTCTAATTTTTTACGTAATCTATATCTGCTTATTTCAACACCCCTCACCGAAATATTGAGCATCGGGGCTATGTCTTTAGTTGTAAGATTCATTCTTAAATACGCACAGAGCTTTTGATCCTTTGGGGATAGCTTTGGATATTGTGATTTCAGCCTTCGAAGGAAATCAGTATGGACTTGGTCAAAATAGTAAGTAAATTTCTCCCAATCTTCATCCAGTCTTTCATCGTTTGATAGCAATGAGATCAGTTTTCGTAATTCTTTTTCTGCTTGAGGTTCGTTTACATATTTTTTAAGGCGTTCTGCTTCTTTTTTCACTTTATGTAAAACCTCATTTTTTTGAACAAGGTGCATCATCGAAGAAGCCAGTTGTTGATTTTTGAAGTTTATTTCACTTTCAAGTTTTTCATTTTTCAACTGCATAATTTCATCATCAGATTTTTCCTGAACACCTTTTAAAACACGAACTTGTTTCCTGTATTTAGATCTCGGAATAAGGATCAGACCAGAAATGAATAAGAAAAACATAATCACATAAATGGACTGAAAGAGTTGGGATTGATACCACGGTGGTTCTACTGAAAAATCAACTCTACTTACCGGCCCTATATCTCCTTTTTTATTTCTTGCTTCCAGTGTAAAAGTATAGTTTCCGTGAGGAAGACGTGCATATTCTTTATATGCTTCTTCTGTCCAATTGCTGTTGTTCTCGTCAATGCCTTCGATATAGGGATTAAATTGATATTCCTCTCCTTGAGAAAATGGCGCATTGAAAAATTCAAACCTTATAGAGTTTTGGGTGTATTTAAATTTTGTTAATCCAGTAATTAAAGGGCTTGTGCTTTGATTAGAATGTACATATCCCCCATAGATTGTACTGTCCTTGTGATTGAGCAACACGATACGAGAAATTACGGCTTGAGGAATGGTTGAATTAGTCTGGCCCGCATTTAAAACCTGGATAACTCCGCTTTCAGTGGGTAACATTATATGCCCATTTTCTACAAAATGTAATGCTTCAAATCCATTTACAAATTTGTCAGCCAATTTGGGTAATGAAACTTTTTCAAGTTGTGTCGACAACAGATTTTTGTCCTTCTCGAAGTAACCAAAATCATTTTCAGTTAAATACCATATCCTCTTTTCGGGGTCCTGAAAAATCCTCAATACCCTGTCTTTTGAGCCCAGCAATGCCTCGAAATCTTTGTCAATACTGAAGCTGTCCGATTCATTATTGTATCGATAGATATTTGACTCGCCAGCAAAAACAGGCAGCCCATCTACAAGGAATACATGATTCCTTAGCATAGAGGGTAACCCATCTTTTTCAGTGTATTTACGCACATAAATGCTGTCGTAAGTCTCATTGAAATTGATTTGAAATATACCTCTGTATGGATGGGCAACCCAAAAGCGTTTTTCATTTTCTTTTACAATAAACCTTGATGATTCACTGAAACCCTCAAACCTTCTAATGAAGCGCCATTCATCATTGATCCGTTCAAAAAGACTCAGTCCATTGTATCCACCAGCAATAACTTTGGTGTTATTGTCTACTCCGATAAACCTCCAATATCCTGCGTCTTGCGTTATTTTTTTTGCCTTATTTTCTTCAATTATGTAACCCCCTTCATTGTGCCCCATAAATAAGGTGTTGCCGATTGTGTCAAGTCCCCAGACTTGACCTGAACTTTGTTCTACACTTTTAAAGCCTTCAAAACTTAGAGGATCATAGGTCGATTTCCATTTACAAAAATATAAGCCATTGTTAGTCGCAAAATATATTTGATCATTGTGAACAGCTATATCATATATCCCTCCCTCTTGCTCACCATCTGGGAAAATGTATCTTTTGTTATTGTTAATGATGTAATCTATACCATTGGAGCTGCCAATCCATATTCCACCTTCATCTTCACTAAATACGGATAAGATGTTATTATTTTGCAATCCAGATTTTTTATCCAGTTGTTGTATGGCAAGCCCATTGCTGTTAAAGAGAAATATGCCATGCAGGGCCGTGCCAATTGCAATATGCTGATCAGCCGTTAATTCAGCCGTAATTATCTCTTTGTTAGAAAAAAATTGGTTGATTGTATTATTCCAGGGCTGAAACCTGGAGTCCTTATTTACATATATTCCATCATCCGAAGTAAAGACAACAAGTTGATTGTCTAATTGAACAACTGAGACAATCAACTTGTCAATGAACAGCTGGCTGTTTTCCACGAATTTCGGTTCGCCTTCATTTATAGTAAACAAGCCTGTCTTCGCGCAATTGAAATATAATTCCGAACCACATTTTTTTAAAAAATCTATTGATTGTTCTGGATCATATACGTCTGTGGATGCTGGATTAATACTGTAAATCTTGTTAACAGAACGAAAGTAAACAGTAGAGTCTATAACTTCTATATCCCAAACATCCTCTAAGGACCGATACTTTTCGGGGATACGCTCTTTTATCGAATTGAAACGGAGAATGCCATTATTATCCGGTTCAAAATAACCTATTTCATCC